>NZ_JCAFWP010000015.1:0-96554 GCF_059295135.1 Stenotrophomonas sp. INTA L402-1 | reverse complement strand
AGATGTGTATAAGAGACAGCCAGCGGTCGGCTCTACCAGAAGAAGCACAGCGTTCTGTCGCCCGCCAGCACCGGAGCATCGCCAGCCAGCTTTCGCCAGCCAGCCGCTCCACCGCCCGCCAGCCGACAACGAAAAAGCCGGGGAATGCCCCGGCTTTTTCGTGTCTGGTCTCCGGCAAGGCGTGTCAACCAAGGTTGACATCCACCAGGAGCAAGGCCCCAGCCTTTATTCCACCGATAGCCCTTCCACCTTCTGCCAGCCGCGCGGCAGCAGGTGGCCGCGGGTGGCGCGGGCGCCGAGGTAGGCGTCGAGCTCGTTGAACTTCAGCCCCATCGTGCGCTGCCCACTGCGCACCTGCAGGGTCTGCCCCGGGCTGATGGCCACGATGGCGACCACGCGTTCGGTGGCGAGCTTGGCCTTGGGGATCTCGATGATCTTGTTGCCCTTGCCCTTGTCCAGTTCCGGCAGGTCGTTGGCGGCGATCGCCAGCAGGTTGCCGGAACTGGTGACCGCCACGATGCGGTCGGTGGCGACGTTGGCCACCACCGACGGGGTCAGCACGGTCGAGCCGGCTGACAGGTTCAGCATCGCCTTGCCGGCCTTGTTGCGGCCGATCAGGTTCTCGAAGCGGGTGACGAAGCCGTAGCCGTGGGTGGAGGCCAGCACGAAGCGGGTGTCCGGCTCGGCGCTGGCCAGGGTCACGAAGCTGGTGCCCGCGGCCGGCGAGAAGCGGCCGGTCAGCGGTTCACCGTTGCCACGCGCGGAGGGCAGGGTGTGCACCGGCGTCGAGTAGGCGCGGCCCTCGCTGTCGAGGAACGCGACCTGCTGCGTGCTGCGCGCACGCACCGCGCCCTGCAGCGCGTCGCCGTCGCGGTAGGACAGGGCGGACGCATCGACGTCGTGGCCCTTGGCGGCACGGATCCAGCCCTTCTCCGACAGCACGACGGTCATCGGCTCGCTCGGCACCAGTTCGGTCTCGTCGATGGCCTGCGCGGCCTGGCGCTGCACCAGCGGCGAACGGCGTGCGTCGCCGAACTTCTTGGCATCGGCGGTCAGTTCGTCGCGGATCAGCTTCTTCAGCTTGGTCTTGCTGTCGAGGATGCCGAGGATCTTCTCGCGCTCCTTGGCCAGCTCGTCCTGCTCGCCGCGGATCTTCATCTCTTCCAGGCGCGCCAGCTGCTTCAGCTTGGTTTCCAGGATGTACTCGGCCTGGTCGTCGGACAGGCCGAAGCGCGCGATCAGCGCGGCCTTCGGTTCGTCCTCGGTACGGATGATGTGGATCACCTCGTCCAGGTTGAGGAACGCGACCAGCAGGCCTTCCAACAGGTGCAGGCGGCGCTCGACCTTCTGCAGGCGGTGCTGCAGGCGGCGGGTGACGGTGTTGCTGCGGAAGGTCAGCCATTCGCTGAGCAGCATCTTCAGGTTCTTCACCTGCGGACGGCCGTCCAGCCCGATCACGTTGAGGTTGACGCGGTAGCTGCGTTCCATGTCCGTGGTCGCGAACAGGTGGCCCATCAGCTGCTCGGCGTCGACGCGGTTGGAACGCGGCACCAGCACCACGCGCACCGGGTTGGCGTGGTCGGACTCATCGCGGATGTCTTCCAGCCACGGCAGCTTCTTGGCGCGCATCTGCGCGGCGATCTGCTCGATCACCTTCGACGGCGACACCTGGAACGGCAGCGCGGTGACCACGATGTTGTGTGCTTCCTTGGTGAAGGTCGCACGTGCGCGCACGCTGCCGTTGCCGGTTTCGTAGATGTTCCGCAGATCGTTGGCCGCGGTGATGATCTCGGCGCTGGACGGATAGTCCGGGCCCTGCACGTGCTCGCACAGGTCGCGCACGCTGGCATCGGGGTTGTCCAGCAGGTGCAGCAGTGCGCTGACGATCTCGTTGAGATTGTGCGGCGGCACGTCGGTGGCCATGCCCACGGCGATGCCGGTGGTGCCGTTCAGCAGCAGGTGCGGCAGCCGTGCCGGCATCCAGGTCGGTTCCTGCAGGGTGCCGTCGAAGTTCGGTGCCCAGTCGGTGGTGCCCTGGCCCAGTTCGCCCAGCAGCACTTCGGCAATCGGGGTCAGCTTGGATTCGGTGTAACGCATCGCCGCGAACGACTTCGGGTCGTCGCTGGAGCCGAAGTTGCCCTGGCCCTCGATCAGCGGGTAGCGGTACGAGAACGGCTGTGCCATCAGCACCAGCGCCTCGTAGCACGCGCTGTCGCCATGCGGGTGGTACTTACCGATGACGTCACCGACGGTGCGCGCGGACTTCTTCGGCTTGGACGCGGCATTCAGGCCCAGCTCGCTCATCGAATAGATGATGCGGCGCTGCACCGGCTTCAGGCCGTCGCCGATGAACGGCAGGGCGCGGTCCAGGACCACGTACATCGAGTAGTCGAGGTAGGCGCGTTCGGCGTACTCGCGCAGCGGCAGTTGTTCGAATCCGTGGAACACGGGGCGGGCAAGTTCGGTCATGCGGCGTTGTTACCTGTTGTCGGGAGGCGGCGACGGCGGTCGCCGCTCGCAATCCTGTGATTATCCGGATGCGGCGGGGGATGCCAAGCCGCGCGCAGGGTCCAGCCCGGTTTCCAGGCCGTGTCCGGCCCGTGCCAGGTAGCGCCCCGGTGGCAGCCCGAAGTGGCGGCGGAACACGGTGACAAAGGCGCTGGCGCTGCTGAAGCCCAGCGCGTGGGCGATATCGGCCACGCTGCGGCCGTCGGTCAGCTGGCGCAGGGCTTCGGACAGCCGGGCCTGCTGCCGCCACTGGGCGAAGCTGAGCGTGGTCTCGTCGCGGAAGTGGCGGGTCAGGCTGCGCGGCGACAGTCCGGCCCAGTGCGCCCATTCGGCCAGGCTGCGCTCGTCGGACGGATCGGCCAGCAGCTGCGAGGCGATCTTCAGCAGGCGCCGGTCATGCGGCATCGGCAGGTGCATGCGCTGGCGCGGCGCTGTACGGATCTCGTCCAGCAGCACCTCGATGATGTGCTGGCGCTCGGGCGTGGTGTCGTAGCCCAGCGGCCATTCGCAGATGCGGTCGGCCAGCGCCTGCGCCAGCTTGGACAGGCCCAGTACGCAGGGATCGGCGGGCAGGGTGGCGCAGGCCGGTGCGGCCAGCGCCATGCCCCAGCCACGCAGCGGGCCGTCGAGGGTGACCGTGTGCGGCTCCAGCGGCGGCATCCAGCCGGCCGAGCCTGGCGCCAGTGACCACGTCCCGTGCGAGGTCCGGGTGGTCAGCAGGCCGCGTTCGACGCAGATCAGCTGCGCGCGCTGATGGTGGTGCCAGTCCACTTCACGGACCAGGCCCAAGGGGCTGTCGAAGCGGAAGGCGACAACCGGTGGCCCGTCATTGCGCTCGAACCAATCCAGGGCGTCGTCGCGCAGCAACCGCTTGGGAGGGGGGATTTCTGCCTTGTTCATCATATCCGCTGGCTGAAATGTGTCATCCATTGGCTGAATTGTACTACCGGGCCACCTGGCCAGATCATTAAGGTAGGCGCCTTCGTTGATCCAGCCCGCTGCTGCAACACAGCATTCGATGCCAGATCGAATATTTCCATTGAGAAATATTTTTTTTGGAAGAGAATGCTCCCCCATGATCTGTCCTGCAACCACTCCCCCCAGCTTCGGCCTGCTGCTGCGCCAGGTGCGCGACGGCCTGGTCCGTCAACTCGACGCATCCATGGCTGAAGAAGACCTGGGTATCGGCTTCACCCATTACATCGGGTTGAAGGTGCTTTCCAACATGGCTCCGTGCACGGCCAACGAGCTGGCCCAGGCCATCGACCAGGTGCCCAGTGCGGTGACACGCCTGCTGGACAAGCTGGAGTCGCTGGGCTGCGTCCGCCGCGAACCGCATGCCCAGGACCGGCGTGCGCTGCAGATCGTGCTGACCGATGAAGGCCGCGCACTGTGGGCGCGGCTGAAGCTGCGTGGCGACGCGGTGATGGATTACGCCCTGCGTGATCTTTCCGCCGACGAGCGCACGCAGCTGCTGTCCCTCCTTACCCGAATCCGCGATTCCCTGACGACCCCATGAACCCGATCCCGCAATCCACTCTCCGCCGGTCCGGGCGCGCGCTGCTGGTATCAGCGCTGGCCCTGGCCCTGGCCGCCTGCGCCAGCAGTCGTGGCCTCAACCCGCAGGGCCACGTGCTCGACGTGGACAGCCTGCACAGCGAACGCACCCTGGCCGACACCGACCTGAGCGCCACCGGCTTCCCGGCGCAGGACTGGTGGAAGGCACTGGGCGATGCGCAGCTGGACGCGCTGGTCGCCGAGGGCCTGGCTGGCCACCCGAGCCTGGACGCTGCCGATGCGCGCCTGCGCCAGGCGCAGTCGCAGGTCGGTACCGCGCGTGCCGATCGCCTGCCGAGCCTGTCGGTGTCCGGTGGTTACACCGGTCTGCGCCTGCCCGAGTCGATGGCCGGCAGCGAGATGGGTGGCCATTACGCTGGCAGCAGCCAGGTCGCGTTTGATTTCAGCTATGGCGTGGACCTGTGGGGCGGCAAGCGCGCTGCCTGGGAAGCGGCCGTGGACGGCGCCCATGCCGCCACTGTCGAAGCCCAGGCTGCACGCCTGAACCTGTCCACCGGCATCACCCAGGCCTATGCCGACCTGGCATATGCATGGCAGCTCAATGACGTGGCCGAAGAAGAGCTGGGCCGCTCGCAGAAGTCGCTGGAATTGACCCGCCAGCGCCGCAGCGCCGGCATCGACAGTGATCTGCAGGTGCGCCAGGCCGAGGCCCGCGTGCCCGCCGCGCAGCAGCAGGTGCAGGCCGCGCAGCAGCGCATCGATGCGGCCCGCACCGCGCTGGCCGCGCTGGTCGGCAAGGGTCCAGACCGTGGCCTGTCGATCCAGCGCCCGCAGGCGTTGAATCCGATGGCGCTGCAGCTGCCGGGCGTGCTGCCCAGCGAACTGTTGGGTCGTCGCCCGGACATCGTTGCCGCGCGCTGGCGCGTGGAAGCGGCCGACAAGCAGATCAAGGTCGCCAGGACCAAGTTCTACCCGAGCTTCAACCTGACCGCACTGGCTGGCGTCGTCGCACCGAACGTGGGCGATCTGCTGAAAAGCAGTTCGACCTTCGCCTACATCGGACCGGCGCTGAGCCTGCCGATCTTCGAAGGCGGCAAGCTGCGCGCCAACCTGGCCAACACCGATGCGCAGTACGACCTGGCGGTGGCCAACTACAACCAGACCGTGCTCGATGCACTGCGCGACGTGGCCGACCAGGTCAACGCGGTGCGTTCGCTGGCACAGCAGGCGCATTCGCAGCAGCAGGCGGTGGATACCGCACGTTCGGCCTTCGACCTGGCCCAGCAGCGCTACCGCGCCGGCATCGGCAGCTACCTGGACGTGCTGACCGCGCAGTCCACCCTGCTGCAGTCGCAGCAGCAGCTGGCCGGCCTGCAGTCGCAGCAGGTGCAGACCTCGGTGCGCTTGAGCAAGGCGCTGGGCGGTGGTTTCCAGCCCGCTGACGCCGACCGCGCACCGATCGCCTCCCATTCCGATTCCTCGCATTCCTGAAGACTTCCGCCATGAGCCAGACCCAAGACACTGCGGCCCCGGCCGCCCCCAACCGCCGCGGCAACCTGCTGCGCGGCCTGTTCGTGATCGTCGTGCTGCTGCTTGCCGCACTGGCGCTGTGGTACTTCATGTTCGGCCGTTGGTTCGAAGAGACCGACGACGCCTACGTGCAGGGCAACCAGGTGCAGATCACCCCGCTGGTGGCCGGTACCGTGGTCGCCATCAACGCCGATGACGGCATGCGCGTGGAGCGCGGCCAGCTGCTGGTGCAGCTGGACCCGTCCGACACGTCGGTGGCGCTGCAGCAGGCCGAAGCCAACCTGGCCAAGACCGTGCGCCAGACCCGTGGCCTGTACCGCAGCGTGGAAGGCGCACAGGCAGATTTGAACGCCCGCCAGGTGACCCTGAAGCGCGTGCGCGACGATTTCGCCCGCCGCAAGGATCTGGCCGCCACCGGCGCCATTTCCAATGAAGAACTGGCCCATGCCCGTGACGAGCTGGCCGCTGCCGAAGCCGCCGTGGCCGGTTCGCGCGAGACCGTCGAGCGCAACCGCGCGCTGGTCGACGACACCGTGATCGCCACCCAGCCGGACGTGCAGGCGGCCGCCGCGCAGCTGCGCCAGGCCTTCCTCAACAACGCCCGCGCCGGCATCGTCGCGCCGGTCACCGGTTACGTCGCCCGTCGTTCGGTGCAGGTTGGCCAGCGCGTGCAGCCCGGCACTGCCCTGATGGCGGTGGTGCCGACCGAGCAGATGTGGGTCGAGGCCAACTTCAAGGAAACCCAGCTGCGCCACATGCGCCTGGGCCAGGAAGTGGAGCTGAAGTCGGACCTGTACGCCGGTGACGTGAAGTACAAGGGCCGCATCGACAGCCTGGGCCTGGGCACCGGCTCGGCGTTCTCGCTGCTGCCGGCACAGAACGCCAGCGGCAACTGGATCAAGATCGTGCAGCGCGTGCCGGTGCGTATCGCCATCGATGCCAAGCAGCTGGCCGAACACCCGCTGCGCATCGGCCTGTCGATGAAGGCCGAAGTGAGCCTGCGCGACCAGAAGGGCGAAGTGCTGCCGAGCACCCCGGCCAAGGGCACGGTGTTCGACACCGACGTGTATGCCAAGCAGCTGCATGATGCCGACGAGGTGATCCACACGATCATCCAGGGCAACCTGCCGCAGCAGGCGAAGGTGGGCTGAGGTCGCCATGTCCGCACAAGCTCCAGCCGCGCCCGGTGCTCCGGGCGCCCCGGCGGCGCCGGGTGCGGCCTCCGGGTTCCTGCCGCCCAGCGTCGCCCTGTGCACCGTCGGCCTGGCGATGGCGTCGTTCATGCAGGTGCTCGACACCACCATCGCCAACGTCTCGCTGCCGACCATCGCCGGTAACCTCGGCGCCAGTTCGCAGCAGGCGACCTGGGTCATCACCTCGTTCGCGGTCAGCACAGCCATCGCGCTGCCGCTGACCGGCTGGCTCAGCCGCCGCTTCGGCGAACGCAAGCTGTTCGTCTGGGCCACGCTGGCCTTCGTCATCACCTCGCTGCTGTGCGGCCTGGCGCAGAGCATGGGCATGCTGGTGCTGTCGCGTGCGCTGCAGGGTTTCGTGGCCGGCCCGATGTACCCGATCACGCAGTCGCTGCTGGTCTCGATCTATCCACGGGAGAAACGCGGGCAGGCACTGGCGCTGCTGGCGATGATCACGGTGGTGGCGCCGATCTGCGGCCCGATTCTCGGTGGCTGGATCACCGACAACTACAGCTGGGAATGGATCTTCCTGATCAATGTGCCGCTGGGCATCTTCGCTGCGCTCGTTGTGGGCAACCAGCTGAAGGGGCGCCCGGAGCACATCGAGAAGCCGAAGATGGACTACGTTGGCCTGGTCACCCTGGTGATCGGTGTCGGTGCGCTGCAGCTGGTGCTCGACCTGGGCAACGACGAGGACTGGTTCTCGTCCATGAAGATCGTGGTGCTGGCGTGCGTGGCCGTGGTCACGCTGACGGTGTTCCTGATCTGGGAACTGACCGACAAGGATCCGATCGTCGACCTGAAGCTGTTCCGGCATCGGAACTTCCGCGCCGGTACGCTGGCGATGGTGGTGGCCTACGCGGCGTTCTTCAGCGTGGCGTTGCTGATTCCGCAGTGGTTGCAGCGTGACATGGGCTACACCGCGATCTGGGCGGGCCTGGCGACAGCGCCGATCGGCATCCTGCCGGTGATCATGACCCCGTTCGTGGGCAAGTATGCATCGCGCTTCGACATGCGAATGCTGGCTACGATTGCGTTCATTGTGTTGTCGATGACCAGCTTCCTGCGTTCGAACTTCAACCTGCAGGTGGACTACAACCATGTGGCGGGCGTGCAGCTGATCATGGGCATCGGCGTCGCGCTGTTCTTCATGCCGGTGCTGCAGATCCTGCTGTCGGACCTGGATGGGCGCGAGATCGCGGCGGGCTCAGGCCTGGCCACCTTCCTGCGTACGCTGGGCGGCAGCTTCGCGGCGTCGCTGACGACGTGGCTGTGGGCGCGGCGCACCCAGGTGCACCACGCCGACCTGACCGAGCACATCTCGGTCTATCAGCCGGGCATGCAGGACCAGGTGACAGCGATGGGGCAGGGCGACCTGCAACATGGCGCAGCGGTACTGAACAACATGATCAACCACCAGGCATCGCAGATGGGCTTCAACGACATCTTCTTCCTGCTGGGCTGGATCTTCCTGGCGATCATCGCGTTCCTGTGGCTGGCCAAACCGCCGTTTGGCGCAGGCGCAGGTGCGGCCGCCGGTGGCGGACACTGAAACTCCCTGGAAACACGTGCTGTATTTTGACCCCGCCGCAAGGCGGGGTTTTTGTTTGTGCGCCGCGGGTCGCACGGGCCCTGCCCTTGGGGCCCTGCCGCGGCGCAGGTTCAGCGCGTGCGATAGACGCGCTTGAACTCCACCCGATCGCAGAACAATCGGGAGATGGCCCACATTCCCGCCACAAGTACGGCGCCGCATGTGACCCAGCCAGCAGTGGCCTGCAATCGGCTGCCGACCAGTGCGCCGCAGATGATGGCGGCAACAAAGACCAGCATTACGGCCTCCTTCGATGCGCCGTAGTGGACCTCGGCCTGGCATCCCACGCATACGCGTACGCCATGGTTCGAGCCGGTATGGCAGTGAGGGCAGATGATGCTGCGCTGCATGGGGGCGTCCTTTGGGGAAGGGGGGGGCGCTGGTCAGGTCGTGGCGATACACCTGCAACCGGCTTCTGTAAATCTGCCTTCCACCGAAAAGGAATCGGGTAAATCTCGACTAGGAAAAGTACGAATTGAACGGCTAACGTGAAATGCGCCCCAAAAAGGGGGCCGTTCAAGGCGTGGTAACGACGCGCCGGGAGGCGGTATGCCGCAGCAGGCGACTGTCGGGTGGTGCGAGATACGACAGTTCCAGCGGTAGATGCGATGCCAGGCTCGCCAAACCCTGGAAACGAAAAAACCCGCTTTCGCGGGTTTGATCATCTTGAGTCGTGGTGCCCAGGAGAGGACTCGAACCTCCACGGTTTTACCCGCTAGTACCTGAAACTAGTGCGTCTACCAATTCCGCCACCTGGGCGACTCAGGAGATGAATTATGGGGAGCGACAGAAGATGTGTCAACAACATTTCACACCTTTTTCTGCGGCTGCACGCCCAGGTGAAGCAGCAGGCTGCGCATTGCCGATGACAACTGCGCCCATTCGGCAAAACAGGCGCACAGGCGGCGCTGTGCCCACGCATCGGCGAGCGGTACGGCGACGGTGTGCGTACCGCGCCGATGCTGGCGGGCGATGGTCCGCGGCACGATGCCGACACCAATGCCGTGGCCGACCATGATGCACACACCTTCGAAGGTCTTCATGCGGATGCGCACGTCCAGGCGGCGCCCGATGTCGCGCGCCTGGTCCTCGATGTAGGTCTGCAGTGCATTGCCATCGGCCAGGGCAACGAAGGTCTCGCCGGCTACCTCGGTGAAGGCCACGCTGCGCCGCGAGGCGAATCGGTGGTTTGCGGGCAGCAGCATTACCAGCGGATCTTCGGCGACCACATGCTGCTGCAGACCGGCAGCGTCGACGGCATCGCTGATGATGCCCGCCTCGGCCTGGCCAGCACTGATCGCACGCACGACTTCAGGGCTGGTGCGCTCCAGCAGTTCCACGTGCAGGCGCGGGCGTTCGGCCAGCCACGGTGCCAGCCGAGAGGGCAGGTAGTTGGTCAGCGCTGCGGTGTTGGCATACAGATGCAGGGTGCCGCGCGCACCGTGCGCGAACGCCTGCAGTTCACCGCGCAGCTGTGCCTGCTGCTGCAGGATCAAGCGTGCATGGTGGGCGAGCGCGGCACCGGCTTCGGTCAGGCTGACGCCGCGTGGGTGCCGGTTCAACAGCGGGGTACCGGCATCGGCTTCGATCGTGCGCAGGCGCTCACTGGCTGAGCCCAGTGCCAGGTTTGCCTGCGCGGCACCGGCCGTGATGCTGCCCGCCTCGGCAATGGCCAGGAACAGGCGCAGGTCGGCGATATCCATCCGCATGTGATGCCCTCATCGCAACGCCTGCGCCTTCGGATCAGCCGAAGGCGAGGCCGGGAAGACCGCATTGTGCGCCGAGCGGCCGGCCGATCCAATGAAGGCATGAATGAATCGATGTACTTCTACGTGCTGCTGGTGGTGGTGTTCGTGCTGGCCGGTGTGGTCAAGGGCGTGACCGGCATGGGGTTGCCGACAGTGGCGATGGGTCTGCTCGGTGGCGCGCTGTCGCCGGTGGCGGCGGCATCGATGCTGTTCATCCCCACCTTCGTCACCAATGCGTGGCAGCTGTTGTCCGGGCCATCGCTGGGCCACATCGTGCGGCGCCTGTGGCCGATGATGCTGGCCGTGGTGGTGGTGACGCTGGGTTCGGCGGCGCTGCTGGTGCGGGTCGATCGCACCTGGTCGCGTGTTGCGCTGGGCGTTGCGCTGGTGGTTTATGCGGCCTATGCCCTGCTTGCGCCGGTGTTCCGCGTGCCGCAGCGGCGCGAGCGATGGCTGGGGCCGCTGGTGGGGGCGTTGTCGGGTGTGGTGACCGGCGCCACCGGCGTGTTCGTGATGCCGGCGGTGCCGTACCTGCAGTCGCTGGGGTTGCAGCGCGAGGAGCTGGTGCAGGCGCTGGGACTGGCGTTCACTGTGTCGACGATTTCGCTGACCACTGGCCTGGTGCTGCACGGCGCATTCGGCATCCAGCAGCTGGGGCTGAGTACGCTGGCGGTGCTGCCGGCATTGCTGGGCATGTGGCTGGGGCAGGTGATCCGGCAGCACATCAGTGCGCGGGTGTTCCGCGCCTGCTTCCTGGGTTTCCTGCTGCTGCTCGGGCTGGAGCTGGTGCTGCGGCCGCTGTTGTGATGCCGGCCGCCGGTCGCCGGTCGCGGCGATGCCGAATCACGGGCATGAAAAAACCCGCTTTCGCGGGTTTTTCTCATTCTCGACGTGGTGCCCAGGAGAGGACTCGAACCTCCACGGTTTTACCCGCTAGTACCTGAAACTAGTGCGTCTACCAATTCCGCCACCTGGGCGTCGAGGAGCGAGATTATGGGGTGTTGTTACGGGGGTGTCAACACCCTTGTGAAGATCATTGCCGATACCGGGTCGGAGTTCCGTCCTGCAGGAGTAAGAGTCGAGCCTCAGGGCCGGATTACAGGCAAAAAAAATCCCCGCCGAAGCGAGGAGATTTTTCGTTGGTGCCCAGGAGAGGACTCGAACCTCCACGGTTTTACCCGCTAGTACCTGAAACTAGTGCGTCTACCAATTCCGCCACCTGGGCGTTCCAGAGGCGCAATTGTGAAGATGAATCCGCAGGCTGTCAACGACTTCCTGAATATTTTTCATGCAAGGCCTTCAAGACAGCCGCTGACCCGTTCTGCACGCCGTCAGCGGCTACCATGTAGGGCGATGACTACCAAAAAACCAAGCAAGGGCGGGAGCACCTCCCGCAGCCAGGCCCCGAAGAAGGGCGCCAAGGCGGGCACGGCCCGCACCACCAAGCCGGGCAAGCCGTTGCCGGGCTGGTTCCCCGAATTGAATGAAGGCGGCGCACCACCGCGTGGTCGCAAGGTCCGCAGCGCCGATGCCGCCGCTCCGGGCCCGGCCCCGGGCCGCAAGCTGCCGCCGACCGGCAAGGTGATCGACGATCCCTATGCCGCCCGCGAAGCCGAGAAGTACGAACAGCCCATCGCCAGCCGCGAGGCCATCCTGGCCCTGCTGGAACGCTGCGAAGGGCCGCAGACCGCCGAGGAACTGGGCGCGCGCCTGGGCCTGACCGCGCCGGACCGGGCCGAGGCGCTGTCGCGCCGGCTTGGCGCCATGGTCCGCGACGGCCAGCTGGTGCAGAACCGTCGCGGCGGTTTCGCCCCGATCCAGACCCTGAACCTGGTCACCGGCGTGGTGATCGCCAACCCGGAAGGGTTCGGTTTCCTGCGCCCGGTCGAGGGCGGTGACGACCTGTTCCTGCCGCCGTATGAAATGCGCAAGGTCATGCACGGCGACAAGGTGCTGGCCCGTGTGACCGGCATCGACCATCGTGGCCGTCGCGAAGGCAGCATCGCCCGCGTGCTCGAGCGCGGCATGACCCGCCTGATCGGCCGCTTCAGCATCGAGATGGGCATCAACTACGTGGTGCCCGACGACAAGCGCGTGCAGCGCAACGTGCAGGTGCCGCCGGACCAGACCGGTGGTGCGCGCGATGGCCAGCTGGTGGTCTGTGAACTGACCCAGGCGCCGGACAGCCGCCGCCCGCCGATCGGCCGCATCATCGCCGTGCTCGGCGACAAGCTGACCGCCTCGCTGGTGGTGGAGACCGCCATCCACGGCCACGAGCTGCCGTTCGAGTTCCCGCAGGAGGTGCTGGACGAAGCGGCCTCGGTGCCGCTGGTGGTCGAGCCGGCGATGATCGGCGACCGCGTCGACCTGCGCAGCACGCCGCTGGTCACCATCGATGGCGAGGATGCCAAGGACTTCGACGACGCGGTGTACTGCGAGCCGAATGCCGAGGGTTTCCGCCTGGTGGTGGCGATCGCCGATGTCTCGAACTACGTGCGCCCCGGCACGCCGCTGGATGAGGAGGCGCAGAAGCGCGCCACCTCGGTGTACTTCCCGGGCTTCGTGGTGCCGATGCTGCCGGAGACGCTGTCCAACGGTATCTGCTCGCTGATGCCGAAGGTCGACCGCATGTGCTTTGTCTGCGACATGCAGATCGACCGCGACGGCCTGGTCACGCATTCGCGCTTCTACGAGGCGGTGATGAACTCGCACGCGCGCCTGACCTACACCCAGGTGTGGAAGGCGGTGGGCGAGGACGATGCCGATACCAAGGCCTGGATGGGCGACCTGCTGCCGCAGGTGCAGCGCCTGCACCAGCTGTACAAGGTGCTGTCCAAGGCACGTGCCAAGCGCGGCGCCATCGAGTTCGAAAGCAGCGAAGTGCGCTTCGTGCTGGACAACCGCGGTGAAGTCACCCAGGCCGGCATGCTGGTGCGCAATGACGCGCACAAGCTGATCGAGGAATGCATGATCGCGGCCAACGTCGAGGCGGCCAGGTACCTGCTGTCGCGCCATGTGCCGGCCCCGTACCGCATCCACGAGAAGCCGCCGGAAACCAAGTACGCCGACCTGCTGGAATTCCTCAAGGAGTTCAAGCTGAGCCTGCCGCCGTGGTCCAAGGTGCGTCCGGGCGATTACACCAAGCTGCTGAAGAAGATCCGTGACCGTCCTGATGCCACGTTGCTGGAATCGGTGCTGCTGCGCAGCCAGAGTTTGGCGATCTACAGCCCGGAAAACCACGGTCACTTCGGCCTGGCGCTGGAGGCGTACGCGCACTTCACCTCGCCGATCCGTCGCTACCCTGACCTGCTGGTGCACCGCGCGATCAAGCACGCGCTGTCCGGCAAGCCGCTGGACAAGTTCACCTACAACGCACGCGAAATGGCTGCGCTGGCGCTGCAGTGCTCCGAGCGTGAGCGCCGTGCCGATGAGGCCGAGCGCGAGGTCGACGAGCGCTACCGCGCCGCGTGGATGGAAAAGCACGTAGGCGGGCAGTTCGACGGTGTGATCAGTGGCGTGACCAGCTTCGGCCTGTTCGTGGAGCTGGACGAGTCGAAGGTGCAGGGCCTGGTCCATGTGACCCAGCTGCCGCAGGACTATTACAAGTTCGACGCGACCCGCAAGACGCTGACCGGCGAACGCCGTGGCAGCAGCTACCGGCTGGGTGATCGCGTGCGCATCCTGGTGCTGAAGGCCAGCATGGAAGAGCGCAAGATCGACTTCCGCCTGGTCGAGCACAAGGGTGAGGATGAAGGCGATGGCCTGCCGCCGCTGCCCGAGCGTGGCAAGCCGGCCAAGCGCACCAAGAAGCAGTATTGAAAGGTGTGCCGACCAACGGTCGGCACCCACCTCACCCGGTCGGCACCCGCCTCACCCGGTAGGTGCCAACCGTTGGTTGGCACGACGTTTCGGAGGAACTCACAATGCAGGGCCAACCCGAATACAGCGGCGGCTGCCAGTGCGGCGCGATCCGCTTCCAGGCGCGAGGCGAGCTGACCGACAGCTCGATCTGCCATTGCCGGATGTGCCAGAAGGCCTTCGGTGCCTACTATGCGCCGCTGGTGTCGGTGCGCGGCGTGCAGTTCAACTGGACCCGCGGCCAGCCGCGCTATTTCCAGTCGTCCAACGTGGTGCGGCGTGGCTTCTGCGCCGACTGCGGTACCCCGTTGACCTATGAAGCCCCCGACGGCGTGGCCGTGGCCGCTGGTGCCTTTGACCAACCCGAACGCCTGCCACCGACCATCCAGTACGGAGTCGAACGCAAGCTGCCCTTCGTCGACAGCCTGGCCAGCCTGCCGGCGCGGCGCACCGAGGAGGACATCGCGGCGCTGGATTTCCTGGCCACCATCGTGTCCCATCAGCACCCCGACCACGACACCCCGCACTGGCCACCGCGCAGCCGCTCCGCCGAAGGCTGAGCGGACACCCTGCACTGGCCACCGCGCAGCCGCTCCGCCGAAGGCTGAGCGGCGGGTAGCGCCGGGCCGTGCCCGGCGAGCGCGCAGCGCGGTCGGCGCCGATGCTCTACCATAGCCACCCCCTTTCCGGTCCCCGCCCGCATGAGCAAGAACAGCCAGTGGATTGTCGGCGTCAACGCCGTCGCCTCCTCCATCGAGAACGACGCCGAGAACGTCCGCGAAGTGCTGGTCGAGGCCGGTGCGAAGAACCCGCGCCTGACCGAGATCGAGGAAAACGCCCGCCGCAAGGGCATCGACGTGCGCAAGGTGAACAGCCAGGCGCTGGACGGTGTCGGCGGTTCGGTGCGCCACCAGGGCGTGGCCGCGCGCTATGCCGCCGCTCGCACCTACAGCGAGAACGAGCTGGAAGGCCTGGTCACCGCAGCCGAGGGCAAGGCCCTGCTGCTGGTGCTGGACGAGGTGCAGGACCCGCACAACCTGGGCGCCTGCCTGCGCTCGGCCGCTGCCGCCGGTGCGACCGCCGTGATCATCCCCAAGGACAAGTCGGCCACGGTCAATGCCACCGTGCGCAAGACCTCGGCCGGTGCCGCCGATCTGATCCCGGTGGTGGCGGTGACCAACCTGTCGCGCTGCCTGAAGGACCTGCAGAAGCAGGGCGTGTGGATCTACGGCCTGGCCGGCGAAGCCACCGCCTCGCTGTACCAGCTGGACCTGAAGGGCAACATCGCGCTGGTGCTGGGCGGTGAAGCCGATGGCCTGCGCCGCCTGACCCGCGAGAACTGCGATGGCCTGGTCAAGATCCCGATGCCGGGCGAGATCGAGAGCCTGAACGTCTCCGTCGCTGCCGGCGTCAGCCTGTTCGAGGCCGTGCGCCAGCGCGGTTGATCGGCAGCAGCGGCTGTGTCGACCAAGGTCGACTCCCACCAGGTAGTCGCCAACCTTGGTTGGCGCTCTTGCCGCCTCACCCCGCGCTGCCGCCCAGTGCCTTGAACAAGGTCACGTCGTTGTTCAGCTGGCCCTGGCGCACGCGCGCCAGCGACAGCTCGGCATCGCGCCGGGTCTGCTGCGCTTCCAGCCAGGTGCGCAGGTCGGTGGCACCCACGCGGTAGCGCACTTCCTGCGCCCGTTCCACTTCCACCGCTTCGTCGTACGAAGCCTGCGAGGCCGCCACCTGGCGCGCCAGCTGCTCGCGTGCCGACAGCGCGTTGTCCACTTCCGAGAGCGCGGTATACAGCGTCTTGCGGAAATTGGTCGCGGCGATCTGGTAGGCGGTGCCGGCGATATCGGTATCCAGCTGCGCGCGCTGCAGGTTGAGGAACGGAAGCGACAGGCCGGCGCCCAGCGTGGCCACCGGGTTGCGCAGCACGTCACCCAGCGACGTTGCACTGGAGCCGAGGCTGCCGGTCAGGCTCAGCGCCGGGTAGTACTGGGTGGCGGTCACCTTGATGGTCTTCAGGCTGTTGCGCAGGCGCAGTTCGGCCGCGCGCAGGTCGGGACGGCGACCGAGCAGGTCGGTCGGCAGGCCCTCCGCGATGCTGGGGCTGCGTGCGCCGAGCAGGTCCTGCGGTTCGTCCTGCTGCGGCCAGGGCGTGCCGTCCAGCAGCACGGTCAGTGCATTGCGTGCCTCCACCCGCTGCTGTTCCAGCGCACTCTGCGAGGAACGCTGCGACTGCAGGTTCTGCAGTGCCTGGCGTACTTCCAGGCGCGATACCGCACCGGCGTCGAAGCGGGCCTGGACCAGTTCGCGGGTACGTTCCAGCCGCTCCAGGTTGGCCTGGCCGGTGGCGATGGATTGGTTGAGATAGGCCAGGTTCCAGTATTGGTTGATGGTGTCGCTGATCACCAGCAGCGCGGTGTTCTGCCGGTCTTCCTCGCTGGCCTCGGCTTCCCAGCGGGCGATGTCGCGCTGGGTGCGCAGGCGGCCCCACAGGTCCACTTCCCAGCCCAGCGAGACGCCGGTGGAATAGCTGCGGCGCCAGTCGTCGGCCTGGTCGGTGGCGCGGCTGGCGCTACCACTCACACCTGAAGACGAAGGCTGCGGCCACAACGCGTTGCTGGCCAGGCCGGCCTGCAGGCGCGAACGCTGCACGGCCAGGCCAGCGGCGGCAAGATCGCTGTTGGCGGCCAGCGCCTGCGCCACCAGACGGTCGAGACGTTCATCGCCGAAACCGGTCCACCAGGTGTCCTGGCGGATGTCGCGGCCCGGAGTATCCAGGCCGCTGCGCGGATCGTCGGCGGGCGCATTGAGGGTGGCGTCGCCACGACCGTAAGTCGCCGCCACGTCGGGGGCCTGCACCGGATAGCGGCCCATCGATGCGCAGCCGGACAGGGCGAGCAGTACAGCGCCCGCCAGCAGCAGGCGCGAGGGGGCAGGGAAGGGCAGTCGGGTCATCATCTTCATTCGCGGGCCAGGGCCTCCACCGGGTCGAGCTGCGCGGCGTTACGCGCGGGCAGGAAGCCGAACGCCACGCCGATCAGGGTCGAGCAGGCAAAGGCGGCGACGATCGAGGCGGTGGAGAACAGCACCTGGAAGTCGCTGGCGAAGCGGCCGATCATCGAGCCCAGCAGCAGGGCCAGGCCGATGCCGAGCACGCCGCCGAGCAGGCACACCAGCACTGCTTCGATCAGGAACTGCTGGCGGATATCACTCTGCCGTGCACCGACGGCCATGCGCACGCCGATCTCACGGGTACGCTCGGTCACCGACACCAGCATGATGTTCATCACACCGATACCACCGACCAGCAGTGCGATGGCGGCGATGGCGCCGATCAGCAGGGTCATCGTGCGCGTGGTCTGCTCGATGGTCTGGCGGATTTCGGCGCTGTTGCTGAGGAAGAAGTCCTCGGTGCCATGGCGCATGGTCAATAGTCGGGTGATCGCTTCCTGTGCGGCATCCATCGGCGTGGCGTCGTCCACGCGCACGGTGATGCTGGACACGTGGCTCTGGCCGAGCATGCGCGACATCACCGTGGTGTACGGCAGCCACACGCTCAGGCTGGTGCTGCCGCCGAACCCGAAGCTCTGGCGCTTGGCCACGCCGACCACGCGCGCCGGCACGTTGCCCAGCAGGATCACCTGGCCGATCGGATCGACATCGGGGAAGAACTGGGTCTGGGTGTTCTCGTCGATCACCGCCACCTGGCCGAGGCCCTTCACTGCATCGGCATCGAAGAAGCTGCCGCTGAGCAGGGTCACGCCCTTGACCCGGAAGAACTGCTCGCCAACGCCGCTGACCTGGGCGGTGGAGGACTGGTTGCGGTAACGCGCGGTGACCGAGGTCGATACGCTGGGCGTGGAGCTGTCGACGTAGCTCTGCCGGGCCAGAGCATCGGCATCACTGGCCTTGAGCGTCTGCACGCGGGCCGAGCGCATGTCGCCGAACCCGCGGCCGGGGTAGACGTCGATGGTATTGGTACCCAGCGCACTGATGTTCTGCAGGATCTGCTGCTGCGAGCCGTTGCCCAGCGCCACCACCGAGACCACCGAGGCGATGCCGATGATGATGCCGAGCATGGTCAGGAAGGTGCGCAGCCGATGTGCATTCATCGCCAGCAACGCCATGCGGAATGCTTCGGTGAAGCGGTCGCGCGCGGCCCGCCAGCTGTTGCCGCGGGCGACGCCGGTGCTGGCCTCGCGCTGCGCGCGGTAGGTCGGTGCATTCGGATTGGCGCGGTCGGCGATGATCTCGCCGTCGCGGATCTCGATGATGCGCTGCGCGTGTTCGGCCACGCTCATGTCGTGGGTGACGATGATGATGGTGTGGCCTTCGGCGTGCAGCTCGCCGAGGATCGCCATCACTTCCTCGCCGGATTTCGTGTCGAGCGCGCCGGTCGGTTCGTCGGCCAGGATCACCTCGCCGCCGTTCATCAGGGCACGGGCGATCGACACGCGCTGCTGCTGGCCGCCGGACAGCTGGCCCGGCTTGTGGTGCATGCGATCGCTCAGGCCCAGCCGCTGCAGCAGCTGTTCGGCACGCGCGTTGCGCACCGGGCCGGGGCTGCCGGCGTACACCGCCGGCACTTCCACGTTGCCGCGCGCATCGAGGTCGCCCAGCAGGTGATAGCGCTGGAAGATGAAGCCGAAATGCTCGCGGCGCAGTTCGGCCAGCTCGTCCGGCTCCATCTTCCCGGTTTCGCGGCCGGCCACCTGGTAGCTGCCACGGGTGGGACGATCGAGGCAGCCGAGGATGTTCATCAGCGTTGACTTGCCGGAGCCGGACTGGCCGACGATGGCCACCATCTCACCGGCGTGGATGTCGAGGTTGATGTCACGCAGCACGGCGATCACATCGTCGCCGGCCGGGAATTCGCGTCGCAGGTCACGCAGGCGCAGCAGCGGCGCCGTCGTGCTCATCGGCGCCCCATGCCCGGGCCGCCGACCCGCATCTGCATGCCGCCGCGGTTGCCGCCGCCGGCGCTGGCACCGGCCGCACCGGCTTCGCCGACCACTACGCGCTCGCCTTCCTTCAGTCCCGACAGGATCTCGGCCGAGGCGCCGTTGTTGATGCCCACGGTAACCTTGCGCGGCTGCGGCTGGCCCTTGTCGTCCAGCACCCGCACCATGCGCTCGTCGCCACGGCGCTTCGGCCCCAGTGCCACCGCCGGCACCATCAGCACGCCCTTGGCCTGCTTCAGCAGTACCGAGACCTGCGCGGTCATGTCGATGCGCAGGGTGCCATCCGGATTCTCCACGTCGAACAACGCGTTGTAGTAGACCGCGCTGCTGGAACTGGAACTGGACGAACTGCTGGAACTGGACGAACTCTCGTTGGCGATCGAGGCCGGCGCCGGATTGATCTGGCGCAGCGTGGCGTGGTACTTGCGATCCGGGTCACCCAGGGTGGTGAAGTACACCGGCATGCCGGACTTGATCTTGACCACGTCGGCCTCGGAGATCTCGGCATTGACCGTGACCACGTCCAGCCGCGCCAGCATGACGATGGTCGGTGCAGTCTGGTTGGCGTTCACGGTGCGACCTTCCTCGGCCACCACCGCCACCACGGTGCCATCCATCGGCGCGGTGATGCGGGTGTAGGCCAGGTTGGCGCGGGCCGTGCCCAACTCGGTTTCGCGGCCCTTGATCTGCGCCTCGTAGGACTGCAGCTGGGCACGGGCGGTCTTCAGCTGCGCCTCGGCGGCATCGTATTCCTGCCGCGAGGTGGCCTCGGCCGCCAGCATCTGCTGCTGGCGCGCGAATTCCAGTTCGGCCTGGCGCAGGGTGGCCTGCTGCACGGCGCGCTGGGCGGTGACCTGGTCCAGCGAGGCCTGCGCATTGAGCACCTGGTTCTGCTGGGTGGTGGCGTCGATCTCGGCGATCAGGTCGCCTTCCTTCACGGTGTCGCCCAGCTGCACCTTCAGCGATTTGATCTGGCCCGAGGCCTGGGCACCGACGCTGACCAGCTTGTAGGCGTCGATCACGCCGGTGGCTTCCACCGTCTGCTCGATGTCACCACGGCTGACGGGCGTGGTCGCCACCGCCGGGGCGGCGGGCTTGCGCAGCAGCCACCAGGCGGCTGCGGCAATGGCAAGGGCGAGCAGGGCGATCAGTATCAGGCGACCCCGGCGGGTCGCGGGCAGCAGGCGGAACGTCACGTCGTGGCTTCACTCTCGGGGCCGCGGTGGCGGCGTTGGTGGGCATTGTGAAGACCGGGCGATGGGCGGCTCAATCCTCGGGGTATGTCTCTATGTAACACTGTCGGTGAATACGCGTAACCACAGGTATCCCGCCCATGGGTGGATACACTGGTACGCATTGCCCCGGATGCGGTTCAGCTGCCGACACGGGATGATCGCGACATGGAGACTGAAAACACGATGCATCGACTGCTGATCGTCGACGACGACAACGACATCCGCACCCTGCTGGCCGAACAGCTCGGCCGGGCCGGCTACCAGGTGAGCACGGCCGCAGACGGCACCGCCATGCGCCAGCTGCTGGACCGCGAACACGTGGACCTGATCGTGCTCGACCTCAACCTGCCGCGCGAGGATGGCCTGACCCTGTGCCGCGACCTGCGCGCGCGCTCGAACACACCGGTGATCATGCTGACCGCGCGTGCCGAGCCGATCGACCGTGTGCTGGGCCTGGAAATGGGCGCCGACGACTACCTGGCCAAGCCGTTCGAACCGCGCGAGCTGCTGGCACGCATCCGCAACGTGCTGCGCCGGACCGAGGCGCTGCCGGCGAACCTGGAGCCGCTGGCGGTGCGCCGCGCGCGCTTCTCGCGCTGGGTGTTCGATCTGGAGCATCGCCACCTGGTGGACCCGGACGATCGCGTGGTGGTGCTGTCCGGCGCCGAGTTCCGCCTGCTGCGGGTGTTCATCGCCCACGCCAACAAGGTGCTGTCGCGCGAGCAGCTGGTCGCGCTCAGCAGCGGCCGCAACTACGAGGCACAGGACCGCGCCATTGATCTGCAGGTCAGCCGGCTGCGCAACAAGCTGGGCGACGACGGTGGCCCTGACGGACTGATCAAGACCGTTCGCAACGAAGGCTATGTACTGGCCTCCTCGGTGAACCTGGAATAAGCCGCGATGAAGCGCCTGCGCCATTTCCTGTCCTCGATGGTCGGGCGGTTGTTCGTGATCCTGCTGCTGGGCATGAGCGTGGCCGCGATCGGCGCGACCATGCTGGCTACCTCCAAACGCCAGCAGGAGTTCGAGCGGCAGAACCTGAACCGCATCGCCGACCGCCTCCAGGGCTACGTCAACCTGCTCGACGGCAACCCCGAACTGCGCGAGCGCCTGCTCGAAATCGGTGGGCCGAGCGTGCGTGCGCTGCAACCCGGCGCACGCCTGGGACGGGCCGATACCGCGTTGATGGAAGTGCTCGATGACCGGCCCGGCCCGGTCGCACGCGCGCATGTGCACTTCGCTTCGTTCCGCTCCTGCATTCCCAAGCTGCAGGACCTGCTGCCCCCGCCGCCACCGGGGCATCGAAAGCATCCGCGCGAACGTGATCCGGCGTTCATCCCGCCCAAGTGCCGTGCGGTCGACGTGACCCTCAACGACGGCACGCTGCTGAAGCTGGCGCTGGATTCGCCGGCGGTGGCACACAACGGCATCCTCGCCGTGGACCCGTGGTTCCTGACCCTGCTGGTGCTCGCGATTGCGGTGCTGGCCTATATCGTCGCGCGCATGGCCAGCGCGCCGCTGCAGGAACTGGCCGCAGCCGCCGAAGACCTGGGCGATGACCTGCAGCGCGATCCACTGCCGCTGCGCGGCCCGCGCGAAGTGCAGCGCGCCGCCGAAGCCTTCAACGCCATGCAGCATCGCCTGCAGCGGCACCTGGCCGAGCGCACGCAGATGCTGGCGGCGATCACCCATGACCTGCAGACCCCGCTGACCCGGCTGCGCCTGCGCCTGGAGAATGTCAGCGACGAGGTGCTGCGCGAGCGCCTGATCGGCGATCTGGCCGCGATGCAGGCGTTGGTGCGCGAAGGCCTGGAGCTGGCGCGCAGCGCTGAGAGCGCCGAGCAGCGCGCCGCACTGGACCTGGATTCGCTGCTGGAGAGCATCGTTGAAGACACGGCCGAGGGCGGCGGGGATGTCGTCTTTGAAGGTGGCAGCGGAGCGGTGTTGATGTTGCGTCCGCTGGCCATGCATCGCCTGTTTTCCAACCTGGTGGACAACGCGGTGATGTATGCCTACCGGGTGCGGGTACGGGTCGAGCGTAGTGGTGGCGCGATCACCGTGGTGGTGGCCGATGACGGCCCGGGCCTGGCCGAGGATCAGCTGGAAGCCGTGTTCGACCCGTTCGTGCGGGTGGAAACCTCGCGTTCGCGCGAAACCGGTGGCGCCGGTCTGGGCCTGACCATCGCCCGCGCCCTGGCTGAGAAAGACGGGGCGCGGCTGTGGCTGCGCAACCGCGCCGAAGGTGGGCTGGAGGCGGTAGTGCAGTGGCCGGCCAGTGCACAGGTGACGCCGCCGGGCCGCGCGGGCTGAGCCTTCGCGGCTGGCGATGGTGACGCCGTGGGCCGGGTTTGGCCTATCATCTGCGCATCTTCCCAGTTCCCCCCCGATGAGCCAGCCCGTCCCCGCCGGCATGCCGTCCCGCGCTGCCCGGCAGTTCCCGCATGCTGCCAGGCCCGGCAGCCCTGCCTGGCCGCCGCCGCTGCACTGATGGCCGGACAGGGGGACATCGGGCGCTGGGTGGAGCGCTGCGGATCAGATATCGGTCGATGGCTGCGACAGGGCCTGCTGTGGCTGCTGCTGGCCCTTGCACTGCCGGTGGCAGCGCAGGAGGGGGCTCCGCCACTGCGCGACTACGCCATTGATGTATGGACGTCGCGCAACGGCCTGCCGCACAACTCGCTGCGCGACATCGCGCAGACCCCCGAAGGCCACCTCTGGTTCGCCACCTGGGAAGGCCTGGTGCGTTACAACGGGCTGGATTTCACCGTGTTCGACCGCAGTACCCGCCCGGGCCTGCGCGACAACGGCATCGGCGCGCTGTTCGTCGACCGCCAGGGTGGGCTGTGGATCAGTGATTCGCGGGGCAATGTCAGCCATCGCGGCAACGATGGCCAGTGGCGTGTCTGGGAGCACCAGGCCGATACCCCGCAGGTCCTGATCCAGTCCATGCAGATGGACAGCCAGGGCCGCCTGTGGCTGCTGTATGAAGGCAAGGGCATCGGCTATCTGACGCCGGACACCGGCATCGTCTACCAGGCTCCGGCCGCCGACCTGCCGATGGCGATGAGCTTCACCAAGCTGGTGGTCGATGCGCAGGACCGGGTCTGGGCCGGCACGTTGGATGGACTGGTGCTGCGCGACAACGACGGGGTGCTCAAGCGGGCGCCCGCGGCGTGGGGGCTGGGCGCCGGCAGTGGCCTGTCGTGGCCGTACCGCGCTCCGGATGGCGCGCTGTGGATCGTCGCCGGCGAGCGCCTGTACCGGGTGGAGGATGATCAGCTGGTGCTGATGCACCGCCTGCCGGGGCAGCTGCACCTGACCTCGATGCTGCAGGATCGCCATGGCGACCTGTGGCTGGGCACCGAGAACCAGGGCCTGCTGCGGATCTCAGCGCATGGCCTGGAGCGCCTGCCGGCGGGCCTGAACCTGCCGGGTGGGCGCGTGGTCAGCCTGCGCGAGGATGCCGAGGGCAGCATCTGGGTGGGTGCCAACGGTGGCCTGTACCGCCTGCGCGAAACACTGTTCAGCAGCTACACCGAGCGCGATGGCCTCAGTGGCGACTATGTGCGCACCGTGTTCGAGGACCGCGAACGCCAGCTGTGGGTCGGCAGTGCCAGCGGCCTCGACCTGCAGACTGCTGATGGCCGCTTCCGCGCGATGCCGCTGCACAACCGCGGCGGCAAGGCACCTTCGGTGCTCAGCCTGGCGCAGGGCCCGGACGGCGACCTGTGGGTCGGAACGTTCGGTGATGGCGTCTACCGTCTTGGCCCCGATGGCCGGCTGCGGCACAACTATGCCGCCGCCGATGGCATGCCGGGCGGCAACATCCGCGCGATCAGCGTGGACCCGCAGGGTGTGGTCTGGGCCGGCACCCAGAAGGGCGTGGTCCGCATCGACGGCGACCGCGTGCAGGTATCAAGCGTTGCGGGCATGCCCAGCGGCCTGATCACCGCGCTTGAGCACGATCACCAGGGCAACCTGTGGATCGGCACCATCGAGGGCATCCGCGTACTGCGCGGCGACCACGTGCAGTCGATCGACCTCGCGCCGATGGGCGGTGGCCGCAGCGTGTTCGGCTTCCATCAGCTGGGTGACGCGATGTGGATCAGCAGCGATCGCGGCCTGTACCGCTGGCGCAACGGCACGCTGGCACGGGTGGGGCTGGAGCAGGGCATGCCGGTGGATGCGGTGTTCCAACTGGTGCCGGATCGCCTTGGCAACGTGTGGATCAGCAGCAACCGCGGCGTGCTGCGCACCGACATGGGCACCCTCAACGCCGTGGCCGATGGCCGCGCACCCCGGGTGGTGGTGGAGCGCTACAACGAGATTGACGGCATGGCCAACGCGCAGGCCAACGGCAGCTCCGGGCCATCGGCGATCCTGCGCCAGGACGGCACGTTCTGGGTGGTCACCGCCGGAGGCCTGAGCACCGTCGATCCGCAACGCCTGCAGCGTTTCCGCGAGCGTCTTTCACCGCCGGCAGCGATTGAAAGCGTGCAGGTGGATGGCGCACCGGTGCATTGGGAAGGCCCGGACCGCAACTACATTCCCGGCGGCCGCCGCTTGGCGGTGAGTTATGTCGGCCTGAGCTACCTGATGTCTGACCGGATCCGCTACCGCACGCGGTTGGACGGCCTGGATACGGGATGGGTCGAACGCGGCCCGCAGCGCAGCGTGGAGTTCGTTGGCCTGCCGCCGGGCGACTACACCCTGCACGTGGCCGCTGCCCATCCGAGTGGCAGCTGGGGCCAGCAGGAAGCGGTATGGAGCTTCACCGTGGAGCCGTTCTGGTGGCAGCGACGCAGCGTGCAGGTGCTGGGTGGCCTGTTGCTGCTGGCCGGGCTGGTGGCGCTGTACCGGCTGCTGCTGCAGCAGCTGAAGGCCAGCAACCTGCGCCTGGCACGGCGCGTGGACGAGGCGACCTTCGACCTGCAGGCCAAGACCGTGCACCTGCAGGCGCTGAACCAGGAAAAGACCGAACTGGCCGAGCGCCTCGCACGCCAGGCCGAGGCATTCGAACGGCAGGCCCGCGAGGATGCACTGACTGGCCTGGCCAACCGCCGTGCCTTCGATGAAACGCTGGCGCGTGACTTCGCCCGTTCGCAGCGCAGCGGTCATCCGCTGTGCCTGGTGGTGCTGGATATCGACCACTTCAAGGACGTCAACGACCGCCACAGCCACAGCATCGGTGATGCGGTGCTGGTGCAGGTGGCGCGGTTGATCGCCGCCGCCAGCCGCGATTCGGACCTGCCGGCGCGCACCGGCGGCGAAGAGTTCGCGCTGCTGCTCAACGACACCCGCCTGGAGGAAGCCGCACAGCTGTGCGCGCGCCTGCGCGGCCTGTTTCACGACCATCCCGACTGGGCCGGGGTGGACGGACTGCGCGTGACCTTCAGCGCGGGCCTGGTGGAACTGGATGCCGACGACCGCACCCCGGCACTGCTGTACCAGCGCGCAGACCGCGCGTTGTACCGCGCCAAGAGCGACGGCCGCGATCGTACGAGCATTGGTTGATCGCATCCACGCATGGCGTGGATCTACCGTCCGGTGAGTGGTGGGTGCGGACCGTTGGTCCGCACTGCGTGGGTGCGGTTGCGCCGTTGGCTGGCTTACCGCGGCCAGGCGTTGGCGATGGTGCAGAACAACCGCGCGGTCTGCTCGGTGTCGTACACCGCGCTGTGTGCCTCGTTCGCATCCCAGCCCAGCCCGGCGGCGGTGGCCGCACGCGCCAGCACGGTCTGCCCGTAGGCGATGCCGGCCAGGGTCACCGTGTCGAACACGCTGAACGGATGGAACGGGTTGCGCTTGTGGCCGGTGCGCACCACGGCGGCATTGACGAAGCCCAAGTCGAAATGGGCGTTGTGGCCGACCAGGATCGCGCGCTGGCAGCCGTATTTCTTCATCGCCGCACGCACCGGGGTGAAGATGTGGTCCAGCGCGGCCTTCTCTTCCTTGGCCAGCCGGAACGGATGGTCGAGGATGATGCCGGTCACTTCCAGTGATTTCGGGTCGATCTCCAGGCCCTCGGCCGGCACCACGTGGGCGCTGGCGGTCTGGCCGGGGTAGAGCAGGCCGTTCTCGTCCATCTCGATCGGCACGGCGGCGATTTCCAGCAGTGCGTTGCGCTGGCTGTCGAAGCCGCCGGTTTCCACGTCCACCACCACCGGCAGGAAGCCGCGGAAGCGTTGTGACATCGCGCGCTGCGCCTGGGGGACTGCGGAATCGGAATCGGGAGCGGCGGCAGGTGCGGGGGTGGGGTCAGTCATGCGTGAATTCTAGCAGAGCGACCCTGAGCGCCCGGCCAGCCCTCGGTGCATGCGTTCCCTGCGCGGGCGTGTGTCGACAAAGGTCGACACCTACCGGGGCACCGCGCGCTCAGGATTCCGGTAGGTGCCAACCTTGGTTGGCACACGGTGCGCCGACCAGGGTTGGCGATTACCGGACTGCTGGCCGCGCAGGCGTGGCCGAGGGAGACCACCTCGCCAGCCACGCATCCACGCTCAGCCTGCCGGCGCCGGTGAAGATCAGCGGCAGCAGCATCGCCATGAACAGTACTGGCAGCTTGAAGTTGCCGAAGCCCTGGTCAGTGATCGCGTAGCCCATGGCGAGGTCGGCCAGCGAGTTCCACTCCATCGGCCAATGCACCGCATAGGTAGCCACTACGGTCAGCACCAGCAGGCTGGCGGCGGCGAAACGGGTCCCGAAACCGAACAACAGGCAGGCCGCGCCAATCAGCTCGAACCAGGTCGCAAGCTGCCAGTTCAGCGCGGCCGGCAGCTGGTCGAACGGGAACGGGAAGGCGTCCTGCAGGTCGGCGAACCAGTTCTGGCCGTGCAGTTTCTCGCGGCCGGATTCGAAGTATTCCCAGGCCAGCAGCAGGCGCAGGCCGAGCGGGGCCAACCAGGGGGCGAGACGGTCCAGCTGGCCACGCGTGGCGGCCAGGGTCGGAAGGTTCATCGGTGGTTCTCCGTGGGGGAAGGGGCGTCAGCCAGGGACTGTGAGCGGGCCGATCACGCCGGCCTGCAGGAACTGCTGCAGCAGCGAGGCACCGGGCCCGGCCAGCGCCTCCTCAGCCAGGCCGTTCGCGGCGGCCAATTGCCGCAGATAGGCATGTCCATCGAGGCCGGGTTGTTCGCCGATGCTGGACAGCAGGTATACCGCCAGCGGGCTGAGCACGGCGAAGCGCACTTCGCCATCAGCCTCGCGGCGGACCAGCAGGCCGGTCGGTTCGGCTGGCGGGTGCATTGGTGCATCCTCGGCACCCAGCCGGTGCACCGGCCACTGGTACAGCAGCGGCCACGCCAGCGGCGAGCGCTGCAGTGGTACCTGCAGCGGATCGATGTTGCCCGGCGCCGGCAGCGGCTCGGCAGGAAGCTGATACAGCGCGGTTTCCACCCACTCGTAGTGGGCCAGTTCGGCCAACGCCGGGTGCGGCAGCTGCGGCTGTGCCTGCAGCCACTGCACGAATTCGGCGGCCAGTTCGGTGAACAGCGGCGTCTGGCAGCGATGGGTGGCGAAGTAGTGGCGCACCAGGTCGCTCCAGGCCGGTTCGTCGAGCAGGCGCACGCAGACCGGGAAGCCGTTGCTCAACAGGCCCAGCAGATTGTTGAACAGCAGCCGTTGGTACACCGCGACCCGGCGTGGCTCCAGCCCGACCGGCGGTGGCACACCCTGCGGATCGCGCAGGTGTGCGGTGAACGCATGCTGCTGTGCGCGCAGAGTGTGGGAGGTATCAGCCATGGGCGATACCGGCATGGCTGGACTGCAGGCGGCGGATGGTCTGCAGTTCGCCCTGCAGCTCGGCGTATGGGGGGAAGTTGAAATCGCGCTCGAGCAGGGTGGGGCGTGGGCCGATGCGCGCGTAGGTACGCGCCAGCAGTTCCCAGACCGGGTCGATCACCGCGCTGCCATGGGTATCGATCTTCAGGTCCGGCGCCTCGTCCAGGTGCCCCGCCACGTGCAGGCAGACGACGCGCTCTGCGGGCAGCCCGGCGATGAAGGTGTCGGCATCGTAGCCGTGGTTGCAGGCGTTGACGTAGACGTTGTTGACGTCCAGCAGCAGATCGCAGTCGGCTTCGGCAAGCACCGCATTGGTGAAGGCCAGTTCGTCCATCGCCGGTTCTGGTGCCAGGTAATAGGACACGTTCTCCACTGCAATGCGGCGGCCCAGCAGATCCTGCACGTGAGCGATGCGTGCCGCAGTGTGGCGCACGGCTTCGTCGGTGAACGGAATCGGCAGCAGGTCGTA
Organism: Stenotrophomonas sp. INTA L402-1; assembly: GCF_059295135.1. Lineage (NCBI taxonomy): Bacteria > Pseudomonadati > Pseudomonadota > Gammaproteobacteria > Lysobacterales > Lysobacteraceae > Stenotrophomonas > Stenotrophomonas sp. INTA L402-1. The sequence continues at coordinate 68,167 of NZ_JCAFWP010000015.1, read as the reverse complement.
CAGGTGACCGTCATCGCTGCAGTAGCTCAGGTGCTCGCTGTACAGCGGCACGCGGTGCTTTTCCAGGAACTGGCCGACCTGTTCCAGCAGCTGCGTATCCAGCGGCGCGCTGCCGCCCAGCGACAACGACAGGCCGTGGCAGCTCAACGGATGGCGCTGCGCCAGTTCGGCCAGTGCATCCCCGGCGGGACCACCGACATGGATCCAGTTCTCCGGCGCGCATTCGAGGAAATCGAAGTCGCCTGCCGGGGCGTCACGCAGGTCCTGTAGCAGCGCCCGGCGCAGGCCCAACCCGGCGGCCGCCGCACGAAGCGGAGACCGCGGGTGGACGAGGCTGGCGCGGACGTCAGTGCTTGCCACCGCACTTGCCTTCGCCGCACTTGCCTTCAGCCGACTTCTTGTCGCCTGTCTTGGCAGCGGCTGCACCAGCAGCCTTGCCCTTGTCGGCACCGCACTTGCCTTCGCCACACTTGCCTTCGGCAGCCTTGCCCTTGTCACCGCCGCACTTGCCTTCAGCGGTCTTGCCGTCGGCGCCGCACTTGCCTTCGGCGTGCTTGGTATCGGTAGCCTTTGCCGCCTGGCCAGCCACCAGGTAGCCCTGGGCCAGGTCGCTCATGCTCAGGGCCGAGGCACTGGCGGTCATGCCCAGGCCGGCGGCCAGGGCCGTAGCGGTCAGCAGGGACAGGGTCTTGTTGGAACTGCTCATCGGTCTTACTCCTAGGTGGAGGGCAGGTGCCCGGGGTGAATCGATGGTGCAGCGATCCTACTCAACGAATCCTCGCCAAGAACTCAAATTTTCGTGAGATTTGTTACAGAGGGGGAGACCGGTGGCCGGAACGCCCACAACAAAAGGGCCGCTGTCACCAGGACAGCGGCCACCTTGGAGTCAACTCCGGTGTTGCAGTGCAGCGTCAGGGCTGGCCGGTGCTGGAGGTTTCATCGCGTTTTTCACGCGGCGGCAGCGGCTGCTCGCCATGCACCAGGAACCACACGTTCTCGGCGATGTTGGTGGCGTGGTCGCCCACGCGCTCCAGGTTCTTGGCCATGAACAACAGATGGGTGCACGGGGTGATGTTGCGCGGGTCTTCCATCATGTAGGTCAGCAGTTCGCGGAACAGCGCGGTGTACTGCGCGTCCAGGCGGGCGTCGTCCTCACGCAGGGCCAGCGCGGCATCGGCGTCGTTGTCGCGGTAGGCCGCGATAGCGCGACGGACCTGCTGTGCGGCCAGGCGGCCCAGTGCCCGCAGGCCCTGGATCTGCGGCAGCGGCGGTACCTTGCCCAGCGCGATCGAGCGCTTGGCGACATTGGCCGCATAGTCGCCGATGCGTTCGATGTCGGCCGGAATGCGCAGGCCTGCCAGGATCTCGCGCAGGTCGCGCGCCATCGGGCCACGCAGCGCCAGGCGCATCACGTCGTGGCTGATCTGCTGCTCCAGCGCATCGATCGCTTCGTCGTTGGCAATGATGCGATGGGCGGCGTTCTCGTCGCGCTTCTCGATCACGTCCATCGCCGCTTCGAGCTGGGCGACGGCCATCTCGCCCATGCGCACGATTTCGGCCACCAGGCGCTGCTGCTCTTCGTCGTAGCTCTTGACGATGTGGTCGTTGGGAAGATTCATGGTCTGCAATCCGGGTAGAGCCAGGCCATGCCTGGCTGGCGTGATTTGTAGAGTCGAGCCATGCTCGACTGACATTGTCTGTCTGTCTGTCGACTGACGTTTCAGCCGAAGCGACCGGTGATGTAATCCTCGGTCTGCCGCTGCGACGGCTGCGAGAAGATCACTTCGGTGCGGTCGTGCTCGATCAGGTCGCCCAGGTACATGAAGGCGGTGTAGTCGGACACGCGCGCGGCCTGCTGCATGTTGTGGGTGACGATGACGATGGTGTACTCGTGCTTGAGCTCTTCCACCAGCTGCTCGATGCGGCTGGTCGAGATCGGATCCAGTGCCGAGGTCGGCTCGTCCAGCAGCAGCACCGACGGGCGCAGGGCCACGGCACGGGCGATGCACAGGCGCTGCTGCTGGCCACCGGACAGGCCCAGTGCGCTCTGCCCCAGCTTGTCCTTCACTTCGTCCCACAGTGCGCCCTGGCGCAGTGCCTGCTCGACGCGGTCGGCCATGTCGGCCTTGCTCAGCTTCTCGTGGTGGCGGATGCCGTAGGCCACGTTCTCGAAGATGGTCATCGGGAACGGCACCGGCTTCTGGAACACCATGCCGACCTTGCTGCGCAGGCGGTTCATCGGGTACTTCGGCGACAGGATGTTCTCGCCGTCCAGCAGCACTTCACCACGCGCCTCCAGCTTCGGGTACAGCGCGTAGATGCGGTTGAAGATGCGCAGCAGGGTCGACTTGCCGCAGCCGGAGGGACCGATCAGCGCGGTCACGCGCTTTTCCGGGATCTCCAGGTTGATGCCCTTCAGGGCATGGAACTTGTCGTAGTAGAAGTCCAGTCCACGCGCAGCCAGCTTCACCGGCGACGGCGTGTGCAGGCTCTCGTGCGAGGACGGCACGGCGATGCGCTGCATCGGCACGGCGTTGGAAAGGTCGTTCATGGCGTTATCCACGGAAAGGTCAGTCATGGGAGATACGGTTGCGCAGCAGGATGCCGCGGGCGGCAAGGCTGACCAGCAACACGAAGACAGTCAGCACCAGGGCACCGGCCCAGGCCAGCACCTGCCAGGATTCATACGGGCTGCCGGCGAACTGGTTCATCACCACCGGCACCGAGGCCATCGGCTGGAAGATGTTGTTGTTCCAGTACTGGTTGCCGAAGGCAGTGAACAGCAGCGGTGCGGTCTCGCCGGAGATGCGGGCCAGCGCCAGCAGGATGCCGGTGATGATGCCGGCCGACGCACTGCGATACAGCACCTGCACGATCACCTTCCACTGCGGGATGCCCAGCGACAGGGCTGCCTCACGCATCTGCGAGGGCACCAGGCGCAGCATCTCGTCGGTGGTGCGCACCACCACCGGCAGCACGATGAAGGCCAGCGACAGTGCACCGGCGAACGCCGAGAAGTTGCCGCCGGTCTGCATCACGTACAGCGTGTAGACGAACAGGCCAAGCACGATGGATGGGGCCGACAGCAGGATGTCGTTGACGAAGCGGACCACGGTGCCGGCCTTGCGGGCGTTGCCGTACTCGGCCAGCCAGGTGCCGGCCAGCACGCCCAGCGGGGTGCCGATGCCGATCGCCAGCGCACACATCACCGCACTGCCGAAGAAGGCGTTGGCGAGACCGCCTTCCTGCATCGGCGGCGGCGTCATCTTGGTGAACAGATCCCAGTTGATGCCGGCCAGGCCCTTGGAGGCCAGGGTGAACAGGATCCAGCCCAGGAAGAACAGGCCGAACAGGGCGGTGGCGCAGGAGGCGGTGATCGCAACGACGTTGCCGATGCGACGGCGCAGGTACAGCGAATCAGCGGTGGTGGACATCAGTTGCCCTCCTTGCGGGACAGGCGCATCAGCATCAGGCGGGCGATGGCCAGCACCACGAAGGTGACGATGAAGAGGACGAAGCCGAGCAGCAGCAGGGCCGAGCGGTAGGTTTCAGTGGCTTCGCCGAAATCGTTGGCGATCAGCGCGGCGATGGTGGTGCCCGGTTCCAGCAGCGACGGCGACAGACGCACGCTGTTGCCGATCACGAAGGCCACCGCCATCGTCTCGCCCAAGGCGCGGCCGAGGCCGAGGAAGATGCCACCGATCACCGCCGAGCGGGTGTAGGGCAGGACGATGTCCCAGCTCACTTCCCACTTGGTGGAGCCCAGTGCGTAGGCCGATTCCTTCAGGCGGGTCGGCACGGTCAGGAACACTTCGCGCATCACCGAGGAAATGAACGGAATGACCATGATGGCCAGCACGAAACCGGCAGTGAGCATGCCGATGCCCAGCGGCGGGCCCTGGAACAGCGGGCCGATGATCGGCATCTCGCCCAGGGTTTCGTTGAGGAACGGAGTGACGTACTCGGTCATCACCGGCACCAGCACGAACAGGCCCCACATGCCGTAGATGATCGAAGGAATGCCGGCCAGCAGTTCGATGGCGGTACCGACCGGGCCACGCAGCCAGCGCGGCGCGACTTCGGTGAGGAAGAAGGCGATGCCGAAGCTGACCGGCACGGCGATGACCATCGCGATGAGCGCGGTGACCAGGGTGCCGTAGATCGGAGCGAGAGCGCCGAACTTGTTTTCGACCGGATTCCAGTCGGCGGAGAAGAAGAAGCTCAGGCCCTGCATCTGCAGGGCATGGCGGCCACCCCACAGCATGGACAGCGCGGCGCAGGCCAGGGCGATCAGGACGAAGATGACGGTGCCGACCAGCACCCATCGGAACAGTTTGTCGTTGCGGGCATCACGCGCATCACGCGTGGACGGGGCGGCTACAGGCTGGGCGATGGCATTCATGGGGACGGCAGGGCCAGGAAGGGGCGGGGCGGCACGGCGTGGAAGAAGCGGTGCCCGCGCGGGGCGGGCACCGTCGTGTCCATCACTTCAGGTCGGTCGCCCAGTAGGCCTCGATCTGCTTGACCAGTTCGGCCGGCAGCGGCACGTAGTGCAGCTCGTTGGCCTGGGCCTGGCCGTTCTCGAAGGCCCACTTGAAGAAGGCCAGGGTGTCCTGGTTGCGCTTGGCGTCCTTCGGCTGCTTCTGCATCAGCATGAAGTTGGTGGCGGTGATCGGCCACGCCTGCTCGCCCGGGGCGTTGGTGATGACCAGGTTGAAGTCCTTGGCGCTGGCCCAGTCGGCGCTGGCAGCCGCAGCGGCGAAGGTTTCCGCGCTCGGCTCGACCCAGTTGCCGGCCGCGTTCTGCATGGCGGCGTACGGCATGCCGTTCTGCAGCGCGTAGGCCAGTTCGACGTAGCCGATCGAGCCCTTGATCTGCTTCACGTAGGAAGCGACGCCTTCATTGCCCTTGCCACCGACGCCGTCCGGCCACTGCACCGAGGTGCCTTCGCCGACCTTGCTCTTCCACTCCGGGCTGACCTTGGACAGGTAGTTGGAGAAGTTGAAGGTGGTGCCCGAACCGTCCGAACGGTGGACCAGGGTGATCTTGCCGTCCGGCAGCTTCACGCCCGGGTTGGCGGCGACGATGGCCGGGTCGTTCCAGGTCTTGACCTTGCCCAGGAAGATGTCGGCCAGCAGGGCGCCGCTCAGGCGCAGCTTGCCGGTTTCCAGGCCTTCGATGTTGACCACCGGCACCACGCCGCCGATGGCGGACGGGAACTGGGCCAGGCCGGCCTGGGCCAGCTCTTCGCTGCTCAGCGGCTTGTCGGAGGAGCCGAAGTCGACGGTGCCGGCCTTGATCTGTGCGATACCGCCACCGGAGCCGATCGACTGGTAGTTGATCTTGGCACCGGTGCTGGCGTTGTAGTCAGCCGACCACTTGGAGACCAGCGGGAAGATGAAGGACGCGCCCGCGCCGGACACTTCGGCGGTCACCTTGGCACCGGCAGCGGCCGGGGCGGCGGCACCGTCGGCAGCCGGCTGCTGCGCGGCCTGCTTGTCGCCACCGCAGGCCGACAGGCCCAGGGCGATGGCCAGGGAAAGGGCGGCAAGGCCGGCCGAGTGCAGTTTCATGGTCACTCCATAGCGGGGAAGAGCCGACGTCGTCGGCGGATGCGGCTATGAAATGATGTTTTTGTTACAGCCGTATTACGACCATGACAGAGGTGTCCTGGATCACGTTCTGACAAGGGTTTCACGGGGTTGGCGCCGACCCGGCAGGAGCCGGGAGACCCCCGATCTGCGCACCGGTATGACGGCAGGCGCAAGGTAGAGCCGAGCCCATGCTCGGCTGCTCCCTGCCCTCGGTAGGTGCGGACCGTTGGTCCGCACGCTCCAGCACCCAGCCGAGCGTGGGCTCGGCTCTACAGAGGCAGGTGCCCCCAAAAACAAGAAGAGCGCGAGATCTCGAGGATCTCGCGCCCGGGGTGGGATCGGCGGGGGAGAGAGGACCCGCCGATCCCGTTCCTGCGGGGGAACGCGCTTGCTTACTTCAGGTTCTGCGACCAGTAGGTCTCGATCTGGCGGACCAGGCTGTCCGGCAGCGGCACGTAATCCAGCTGGCGGGCCTGGGCGTCGCCGCTCTTGTAGACCCAGCGGAAGAACTCCTGGGTGGCCTTGCCGTTGGCAGGGTTCTTCGGCTTCTTGTGCACCAGGATGAAGTTGGTGGCGGTGATCGGCCAGGACTCGGCGCCCGGGGCGTTGGTCATCACCAGGTAGAAGTCCTTGGCGCTGGCCCAGTCGGCGCTGGCAGCAGCGGCGGCGAACGAGGCGTCGCTCGGCTGCACGAAGCGGCCGGCGGCATTCTTCATCGCGGTGTACGACAGCTTGTTCTGCAGCGCGTAGGACAGTTCGACGTAGCCGATGCCGCCCTTGATCTGCTTCACGTAGGCAGCAACGCCTTCGTTGCCCTTGCCGCCGATGCCGGCCGGCCACTGGACCGAGGTGCCTTCACCGACCGAGCTCTTCCACTCCGGGCTGACCTTGGACAGGTAGTTGACGAAGTTGAAGGTGGTGCCCGAACCATCCGAACGGTGCACGACGGTGATCTTGGCGCTCGGCAGGGTCACGCCCGGGTTCAGTGCGGCGATGGCCGGGTCGTTCCAGGTCTTGATCTTGCCCAGGAAGATGTTGGCCAGCACGGTGCCGTCCAGCTTCAGCGCGCCCGGGGCGATGCCGGCCACGTTGACCACCGGTACCACGCCGCCGATCACCGACGGGAACTGGGCCAGGCCCGCAGCAGCCAGTTCTTCCGGCTTCAGCGGAGCATCGGAGGAGCCGAAATCAACGGTCTTGGCCTTGATCTGGGCGATACCACCACCGGAACCGATCGACTGGTAGTTGACCTTGTTGCTGGTGGCGGCGTTGTAGTCGGCCGACCACTTCGACATCACCGGGTAGATGAACGAGGCGCCCGCGCCGGTGATTTCAGCGGCGTTGGCGGCGAACACGGACGACGCTGCGAAGACGGCAACGGCAACGCGCGACTTGAAGGCGTGGATCACGGGGTGGCTCCTGGGTTGATTGGGATGCGGGGTTACCCGCCCGGCGCACATTCCATAACGGTTCGATGACAGCGCAGGGACCGTTGTATGACGCAACCATTACAGCGCTGCCCGGCGCCCGCACAGCCAGGGGCGTGAAGGTTCTGAGTGCTGCGGGCAACGTGATGACCAATGCAACGGAGACGGGCCTGGCCCGGTTGCGATCACGTTCTATATGTCGCTGATGGCCTGCCCGCTGTGGTCGTCAATGCCATCCCGGCCTGGCATTCCGCAGTGATGCCGCGTCATCCACACGAAACCATCGCTGCTGGTGAGGGCTGCGCGGCGGTCGGCCCGGGCCGGGACGCTGATACGTGACGCCATATGCGGCAAGGGATCGACAAGCATGTGGCGGCAAATGAGTCGTACGCATGACCGCACGAAGAAATCTGTGGTTGGTGCTCAGGTTGTCATTCGGCTGTCATGGTTTTAACGGAATGTTCGCAAAACGCTTGACCGGCCAGCCGGCGTGGCGTTCTGCCCAAGCCATTCCAACCCTCTGGAGAAATCCAAAATGCGTTCCCATTTGCTCGCCGCCGCGGTCGTTGCAAGCCTCGGTCTGGTTTCCGCCGACGCCTTCGCAGCTCCCGCCAGCACGGGCGTATCCCAGGCACAGCTGCAGCAGCTGCAGGCGCAGATCGCTGCCCTGCAGGCCCAGGTCCAGCAGTTGCAGAACGATTCGCAGGCGCTGCAGGCACAATCTGACGCGCAGTCCGAAGTGAACATCACCCAGGCCCAGGCCCTGGAAGGTGCGCAGAAGACCCAGACCAGCGTCGACAAGCTGGCCAAGCTGGTCAATGACAACAAGATCGGCGGTCGCATGTTCTTCGACCTGACCAACATCGACAAGACCAGCAACGGCAAGGACACCGCCGCCAGCGGCACCGGCCTGGACGTCAAGCGCTTCTACCTGACCGTCGACCACAAGTTCAACGACATCTGGTCGGCCAACCTGACCACCGACTTCCAGTACAGCTCGGCCATCGGCAACACCGAACTGTTCGTCAAGAAGGCCTACGTGCAGGGCAGCTTCGACCCCGCCTTCAACCTGCGCGTCGGTGCCGCCGACATGCCGTGGATTCCGTACGTCGAGAAGTTCTACGGCATGCGTTATGTCGAGAACACCCTGACCGACCGCCTGAAGTACGGCAACTCGTCCGACTGGGGCCTGCATGGCTTCGGCAACCTGGGCAACAACTTCAACTACGCGGTCTCGGTTGTGTCCGGCGCTGGTTACAAGAACCCGACCCGCAGCAAGGGCATGGACGTGGAAGGCCGCGCGGCCTATACCCCGAACGAGAACTTCGTGGTTGCCGTCGGTGGCTACAGCGGCAAGCTGGGCAAGGAAACCGACATCCAGAGCGCCGAGAACACCTACACCCGCGCCAATGCGATGGTGGCCTACGCCAGCAGCGACTTCCGCGTCGGTGGCGAGTACTTCCAGGCCAAGAACCTCAACAACGTGATGACCGTTGCCACCGACAAGACCAGCGGCTGGTCGGTGTGGGGCAGCGTGCGCGTCACCGACGGCGGCATCAACGTGTTCGGTCGTTACGATGACACCGACGTCAGCAAGACGCTGGACCCGACCCTGAGCGACAAGTACTGGAACGTCGGCGTCGAGTTCCCGGTCATGAAGAACCTCAAGCTGTCGACCGTGTACAAGTACACGCACCTGGCCAACGCCAGCGACAAGAAGAACGACAAGACCAAGGAGTTCGGCGTCTGGGGCGACCTGTCGTTCTGATGTCCTGAAGCACTCTTGTCTACAAGCAAAGACGGCGGGCCCTGTGCCCGCCGTCCTTGTTTTGTCACACCACGAACGCGGTCACGCCTCGGCCGTGGTCTTTTCCTTGAACCGGCACAGGTCGGCGATCACGCAGCCCGGGCAATCCGGCTTGCGCGCCTTGCACACATAACGTCCGTGCAGGATCAGCCAGTGATGCGCGTCGAGCAGGAACTCGGCCGGAATCACCTTCACCAGTTTGTCTTCCACTTCGCGCACGTTCTTGCCCGGGGCCAGGCCGGTACGGTTGGAGACGCGGAAGATATGCGTGTCCACCGCCATCACCGGCTCACCGAACGCAGTGTTGAGCACCACGTTGGCGGTCTTGCGGCCCACGCCCGGCAGCGCTTCCAGTTCATCGCGATCGCGCGGCACTTCACCGCCGTGCTTCTCCAGCAGGATCGCGCAGGTGGCGATCACGTTCTTCGCCTTGGCGTTGAACAGACCGATGGTGGCGATGTACTGCTTCAGCCCGACCTCGCCAAGCGCGAGGATCTTTGCCGGGGTATTGGCCACCGGGAACAGGCGGCGCGTGGCCTTGTTGACGCCCACGTCGGTGGCCTGCGCCGACAGCGCGACCGCCACCAGCAGTTCGAACGGTGAGCTGTACTCCAGTTCGGTCTTCGGGTGCGGATTGAGTTCGCGCAGGCGGGTGAACATTTCCACCACATCGGCGCGCGGCATGCTGCCACCGCGTCGCGCCGGCGCGCGCGGGGTCTTCTTCGCAGCGGCCATTACTGCTCCTTGCCGGTGGCGCGGGCCTTGGCCCGGGCGAGAATCGCGGCGGCGGCCGGGGGCAGGGCGGGCTTCACGTCCGGCGCCGGGGCTGGCGTGCGTCGCGCATCGCGTTCGGCCTCGCGGCGCGCCAGGCGCACGGCACGGGCACGGTAGCGTTCGCGTGCGGCCCAGGCCGCGTGCAGCTGCTGCTGGGCCTGCTGCAGGCGTCGTGGAAGGTCCGGGTGGCCGGGCAGCAGCTGTTCGTCGCCGGCACGGGCAACGTAGTCCATGAGACCGGCCTGCAGGGCGCCATCGAGATCGTCTGCCTGGACCCGGGCGAACAGCTGCGCGGGGTTGGGTCGGGATGCCATGGCGTCAGCGGTTCTGGAAGGCCGGCGGGCGGCGCTGCAGGAAGGCGCTGGTGCCTTCGCGCATGTCTTCGGTGGCGAACAGCAGGCCGAACTGCGCGCTTTCGTACTCCAGCCCAGCCTCCAGGCTGCATTCGCCACCCACGTGTACCGCGTCGAGCAGGCCACGCAGGGCCAGCGGGGCCGAGCGTGCCAGCTGGCGCGCGATGTCCTGTACACGGTTGTCCAGCGCATCGGCGGGCACCACCTCGTTGACGATGCCCAGTTCCAGTGCACGCGCGGCGTTGATCGGTGCACCCAGCAGGCACAGCTCCAGGGTGGCGGCGCGGCCGCACAGGCGCAGCAGGCGCTGGCTGCCGCCGAAGCCGGGAATCAGGCCGAGATTGATCTCCGGCTGCCCGACCTTGGCCGTATCGGCAGCGATGCGCAGGTGGCAGGCCATGGCCAGCTCCAGCCCGCCGCCCAGGGCGAAGCCGTTCACGCGTGCGATCACCGGCTTGGGCATGCGCTCGATCTGGCGCATCAGGGCCTGGCCGAGCAGGGAGAAATCACGTCCCTGAACCGCACTGAGTGTGTTCATCTCGGCGATGTCGGCCCCGGCCACGAAAGCCTTCGGACCGGCACCGGTCAGCACCACCACGCGCACGTCCGGGTCGGCTGCGGCGGCGCTGAACGCCTCGGTCAGCGCCTGCAGGGTCGCGGCATTCAAGGCGTTGAGCTTGTCCGGGCGCTGGACGGTCACGGTGCGGATGGCGCCGTCGTCGGCGACAGCGATCAGGGCATCGGCCACGGGGAAACTCCTGAAACGTTAAAAAAAAGTGAGATTGAACTCCGCCAACGCAGACGGGTCTTAGCCTGCATCGTGAGTAGCGGTTACACGTTGTGCCCGTTATCCTAACCCGTCGCCTCAGGGCGGCGCAGAACGTCCCTGAGTTACCACCCCTGGAGAACTGTTTGATGAAGTTGCGTTCTATCGCGGTCGCCGTCGCGGCCCTGGCCCTGACGGGCAATGCCTTCGCCCAGGACGTCTCGTCCGAAAAGGGCAAGCTGAGCTACTACTTCGGTTACGACTACGGCAACAACCTGGCGGAGCTGACCGGTCGTGGTGAGCAGCTGGACATCAACTCGGTGGTGAAGGGTCTGCAGGACGCCTACGCCAAGAAGCAGCCGGCGATTACCGCCGACCAGCTGAAGCCGGCCGTTGAAGCGTTCCAGAAGCGCGAGCAGGGCCGTGCCCAGGCTGCCAAGGCCGAGTACGAAAAGGCTGCTGCCGAAAACAAGACCAAGAGCGATCAGTTCATCGCGGCGAACAAGGCCAAGGCCGGCGTGCAGTCCCTGCCGAGCGGCGTCCAGTACCGCGTGATCGAAGCCGGCAAGGGCGCCAAGCCGACCCAGGCCAGCACCGTGCAGCTGGAAGTGGCCGGTCCGTTCCCGTACGGCCAGCGCCCGACCGAAGCGCGCCCGGCCCAGCAGATTCCGTCGATCAAGGTCAGCGAAGTCGAAATGAAGGCCATGCGCGAGACCCTGCTGCAGATGCCGGCAGGCTCGAAGTGGGAAGTCACCCTGCCGCCGGACCAGGCCTACGGTGCCGACCCGCGCACCCCGTTCCCGCCGAACGTGGCTGTGCAGTTCGAGATCAAGCTGGTCAGCGTCAAGTAAATCGAAGTGGTAAACGAAACGCGCCGGTGATCCCACCGGCGCGTTTTTGTTTGCGCGGAGCGCGACGCTGCCGTGCACTGCATATTGACCCCGCGCAAATTCAGCCCGATCGCGCTACTGTTGCCGGGTGCAAACAATGGAAAAAACGGCGCGTGTTGTCGCAAGTCCCTGCATCGGAGTGTGCACGCTGGATCCGCACCGGCAATGCACCGGCTGCGGGCGGCATATCGATGAGATCGCGCGGTGGTCGTCGATGAGCAACGAGGAACGCAGCCGCATCCTGCATCGCGTGCAACCTCTGCGTGAACAGCTGCAGCAATCACTGCGCGGCTCGCTGGCTGATCACGAACGCCTGATGCGCGCGCTGCATCCACTGGCCGAGCCGCCGGCCGGCGACGGTTGGAACCGCAGTGAACTGAGTGACCTGCTGCCGCCCGGGCCCCCGGTGGAAGCCGCCGTACTGGCCGGCATCGTGCCGCGCGCCAACGGCGCACAGGTCATTCTCACCCGTCGCACCGAAACCCTGCGTACCCATGGTGGCCAAGTCGGTTTCCCCGGTGGCCGCACCGAACCCGATGACCGCGATGCGTTGGCCGCTGCACTGCGCGAGAGCCAGGAGGAAATCGCATTGGCGCCCGGCCAGGTGCAGGCGCTGGGCTATCTCGATCCCTTCGTGACGATCACCGGCTACCGGGTCACGCCGGTGGTGGCCGTGGTCGATCCGGATTTCGTGCCGGTGCCACAGCCCAGTGAAGTGGCCGAAGTGTTTGAAGTGCCGCTCGATTACCTGATGGCAGCCGACAACCTGCACCAGGTCGAAATCAATCATCGCGGCCGCGTCCGCCACGTCCTCGAATATGGCTGGCCCGGCCAGCGCATCTGGGGCGCCACCGCCGCCATCCTCTACAACCTGCGTCGCCGCCTGGAGCAAGTGCAATGAAGCCGATCGATCCGCCGTGGACCACCCTGGTCGATGTCGCCACCCTGGCCGCTGCATTGGGCGAGGGCGTTCGCGTGGTCGACGCACGTGCTACTGCCAGTACCGCCGTACGCGTGGTCGATGCACGTTCCTCGCTGGCCGATCCGCAGGCGGGTAACGGCCAGTATCTGGCGGGGCATGTTCCGGGCGCGGTGTATGCCGACCTCAATCGGGACCTGTCGGATCTGACCCGCAGCGGCCACGGCCGTCACCCGCTGCCGGACAGCGATGCCTTCGCCGCGAAACTGGGCCAGTGGGGCATCGGTCCCGACACCCAGGTGGTGGTCTACGACGGCAGCGATGGCAGCATGGCCGCCGCGCGCCTGTGGTGGCTGCTGCGCCTGATCGGGCACAGCAAGGTGGCCGTGCTTGATGGTGGCATCGCCGCATGGCAGGGCGCAGGGCATCCCTTGGCGACGGGGCAGGATGAGGTGACCGCGCTGCCGGTTTACCCGGGCCGTTTCGACACCACCCAGATCGCCAATGCCGATGAAATCACTGCACGCTTGAAGCATGCACCCGGTTGGCTGGTCGATGCACGCGCGGGTGAGCGCTTCCGCGGCGAAGTGGAGCCGCTGGACCCGGTCGCCGGCCACGTGCCCGGCGCGGTCAACCGTCCGTTTGCGTTGAACGTCGCCGACGGCCGCCTGCGTGATGCACAGGAACTGCGCGCCGAACTGCAGGGCGTTATCGGCAACCGTGATCCGCAGCAGGTGGTGCTGATGTGCGGCTCCGGCGTCACTGCCTGCCACCTGCTGCTGGCGATGGAAACGGCGGGCCTCTCCGGCGCGCGCATCTACGCCGATTCGTGGAGCGGTTGGGTGAGCGACAGCAGCCGCCCCGTGGCCAGCGGCGCCTGAGGCGCGCGGGGTCGGATCCGTTTTCCAACGGAAAACGGCTCTGACCCCCCTCGTGCCCGATTCGCATGCAAAGAGCAGTCGAGCGTGGCTCGACTCTACAAAGCACCCTCCGATCGATTCGATCCCGTGCCGACCAACGGTCGGCACCCACCAACAGCAGCCGGAATCTGTCGAAGGCGGGGTGGGTCCGGTTGCGGGGGCGTGAGCCGCATGGGCCCGAGGCATGCCTCGGGCGGGTTGGGCAGGACGCCCAACCCCGGTCTTGCCGTGTGCGCAGGACAGCGCACACGAGCAAGCCGCGGCCAAGCCCCCATGGACGTACTTGCAGCGCCCCCCGCAACCGGACCCACCCCGCCTCCCCTCAGGAAGTCAGCTTCTGCTGTTGCTCTGGCTTAGGCTTCTGCAGGTGCAGGGCGCAGCCCTGCAAACCCTCACCCAACCGGCTGCAACGGCACCTTCGCCAGCACCCGCGCCCACGGGAACAACGGCCCCGGATCACGCTTGCGCGCCACCATCAGCGCAGGGTCATCGCTGGCCGGCACCTGCTCCAGGTCCAGCTGGTCATGCCCGGCAATCCGCCGCAGCGACGGATAGTGCGCCACCAGCGCCTGCAGCAGGCCTTCCAGCGCCTGCAGCTGTGCCTCGGTGTAGGGCTCGTCCATCGCCTGCTGGCGGCTGTCGAACCAGTGCGGGTAGCGCCCGGTGTTGATCAGCTCGATGCCCAGCGTATGCGCGTTCATGCCGCGCACGTGATGCGCCACGCGTTCCGGCGCCACGTACTGCACCACGCTGCCATCGCGGTCGATGTAGAAGTGGCCGCTGTTGCCGGCGCCGCTGTCATACAGCACGCGCTCGCCGTACTCACGGGCCATCGCCAGATCGGGCAGCTCGGTGCAGTGGATCACCACCATCTCCAGCGTGGTCGGGTCGCGCAGTGGCAGACGGTCTTCGTAGGGCAGGGGCTGCAGCTGCAGGCCGGGCAGGAGCGGGTTGGGCATCCGGCGATGCTAGCATTGCGGCATGAACCTTCCTTCCCTTTCCTCGTCGGTCCGCTCCCATGGAGCGCGCGCATGAGCCGCGGCCACTGCATCCTGTCCCACGGTTTCGAGAGCGGCCCGGAGGCGACCAAGGTCACCGCGCTGGCCGACGTGGCGCAGCGCCTGGGCTGGACCCATGAGCGTCCGGACTACACCGACCTCGATGCGATGAGCGAGGTCAGCCGGGTGGGAGACGTGCGCACCCGCCTGCAGCGCCTGGTCGAACGCACCGCCATCGCTGCCCAGCAGGGTCCGGTGGTGCTGGCCGGCTCCAGCCTGGGTGCCTACATCTCTGCCGTCGCCTCGCTGCAGGTGTCGGTGGCCGGCCTGTTCCTGATGGTGCCGCCGACCACCATGGGCCCGATGCCGGCGCTGGACGCCGCCGCCGTGCCGACCACCGTGGTCCAGGCCTGGCATGACGACGTGGTTCCGGCCGCCGGGGTGATTGCCTGGGCGCAGGCGCGTTCGGCGCAGCTGCTGCTGGTCGACGACGGCCACCGCCTGGAGCACCACGTGGAGGCCTCCGCGCAGGCCTTCGAGCGCCTGCTGCGGCAACTGTGAAGCCCGGGCGCACGGCGCGCCCGCCCGCATTGACTACAATGGCAGCCCCGCCGCCCCCGGCGCGGGCCTGCCGGCCGTGCCTACGGCCCTCCTTTCCGACTGGCCCGGCCCCTGTGCCGCGCCCGACCACCTGCGAACCGATCCTGTGAAATTCTTCGTCTCCTGCGCCAAGGGCCTGGAATACCTGCTTGCCGATGAACTGTCGGCCCTGGGCCTTGGCAAGGCCACTGCCACCATTGCCGGCGTCAACGCCGAGGGCGAACTGGAGCAGGCGCTGCGGATCGTGATGTGGTCGCGCCTGGCCAGCCGCGTGCTGTGGCCGATCGACGAGTTCGACTGCCCGGACGAGCAGGCCCTGTATGACGGCGTGCGTGCGCTGCCGTGGCACGAGCACATCAAGCCGGAGATGACCCTGGCGGTGGACGCGCACGTGTCCGGCGACAAGATCACCCATGCCCGCTTTGCCGCGCAGCGGATCAAGGACGCCATCGTCGACCGCATGCGTGATGAAGGCCTGGAGCGCCCGTCGGTCAACACCGACCTGCCGGATGTGCGGGTCAACCTGTCACTGCGCAAAGGCCGTGCCTCGCTGTCGATCGACCTCGGCGGCGGCCCGTTGCATCGCCGTGGCTGGCGCGGCGCCGCTCACGAGGCACCGCTGAAGGAAAATCTGGCCGCCGCGCTGCTGCTGCGCGCGCAGTGGCCGCGGCTGCACGCCGCCGGTGGCGGCCTGCTGGACCCGATGTGCGGCAGCGGCACGCTGCTGATCGAAGGCGCGCTGATGGCCGCCGACGTTGCTCCCGGCCTGATGCGCCACGGCAGCCTGCCGCCGAGCCGCTGGCTGGGCTTCGACAAGGCCGCCTGGAAGAGCATCCAGAGCGAGGCGCGTGACCGCGAAGCGGCTGGCCTGGCTGCGCTGAAGCCGGTCATCCACGGCAGCGACATCGACCCGACCGCGATCCAGGCGGCACGCGAGAATGCCGAGGTGGCCGGTGTCGCCCACGCGATCCGCTTCACCCGCGCCGATGTGGCCGACCTGGCCGCACCGGAGCAGGAGATCGGTGCGGTGGTCTGCAACCCGCCGTATGACGAACGCCTGGCCGCCGACCCGGCGCTGTACCGCGCACTGGGCAATGCCCTGCAGAGGGCGGTGCCGCAGTGGCGCGCCAGCCTGCTGTGCGGCAACGACGAACTGGCCTTTGCCACCGGCCTGCGTGCGGGCAAGAAGTACCAGATGTTCAACGGTGCGCTGGAATGCGCGCTGATCGTCTGCGACCCGATCGCCGTGCCGGGCCGCGACCCGGCGCAGCCGCGCGAACTCAGCGAAGGTGCGCAGATGGTGGCCAACCGCCTGCGCAAGAACCTGAAGAAGTTCAAGAGCTGGCGTGCCCGCGAGGATATCACCTGCTTCCGCGCCTACGATGCCGATCTGCCGGAGTACGCGGCGGCCATCGATGTCTACGAGGAAGACGGTGGCAAGCGCCGTACCTTCCTGCATGTGCAGGAGTACGCGGCACCGGCGGCGATTCCGGAGAACGACGTGCGCCGTCGCCGCAACGAACTGCTGGCCGCTGCACGGGAAGTATTCGGCGTGCCGCCGGAGCAGGTCTCGATGAAGTCGCGCGAGCGCGGCAAGGGCGGCAGCAAGTACGGCCGCTTCGAGCAGCGTGACGAATTCATCGTGGTGCGCGAGAACAACGCGCTGCTGCAGGTGAATCTGTTCGACTACCTGGACACCGGCCTGTTCCTCGACCACCGCCCGCTGCGCCGGATGATGGCCGAGCAGGCGCGTGGCAAGCGTTTCCTCAACCTGTTCTGCTACACCGGCGTGGCCAGCGTGCAGGCCGCCGTGGCCGGTGCGGCCAGCACCACCAGCGTCGACTTGTCGGCGACCTACCTGCAGTGGTGCTACGACAACCTGGCGCTGAACGGGCAGGGCGGCAACCAGCACCTGCTGGTGCAGGCCGATGCCATGGCCTGGCTGGAAGGCGACCGTGGCCAGTACGACGTGATTTTCTGCGATCCGCCGACCTTCTCCAACTCCGCACGCGCCGATGACTTCGACGTGCAGCGCGAGCAGTTGAAGCTGCTGCGCGCGGCGGTGGCGCGGCTGGCACCGGGTGGCGTGCTGTACTTCTCCAACAACTTCCGCCGCTTCAAGCTGGAAGAGAACGCCATCGCCGAATTTGCCCAGTGCCGCGAGATCACCGCACGCACCATCGGCCCGGATTTCGAGCGCAACGCGCGCATCCACCGCGCGTGGGAACTGAAGCGGTTGGGGTAAGTCCGGTAATGCCGGCCGCTGGCCGGCAACGGTGTCAGATCCGCAGAGGGTTCATGGGATGCCGGCCAGCGGCCGGCACTCCCCATATTTGGCCGGTACATCCACGCCATGCGTGGAGGGCTGTTCAGTAGATCCACGCCATGCGTGGATGGCGGTTACAGCAACGCCACCAGCAGCCCGGCCACGGGCAGCGCGATCGCCAGCGGCGCGATCCATTTCGGCCGGTACGGGTACAACCCGAACGACAGCACCACGCCGCCCACGGTCATCACGCCCAGCCACAGCACCGGGCCCATCGCCCAGCCGTGGTCGACCACGCACAGTGCAAACGCTACCGTCAGCAGCACCCAACCCAGCACCCGCCACTGCGTGCGCCGTGCCGAGGTGGCTGCAGCCTTGCCGTGCAGGTCGTGCTGGTGCTTCTCCATCGCCAGCGACAGCGCGGTGAACGCAGAGAACGACAGGGTCAACGCCAGCAGCATCATGCGCTGGCCTCCGCTTCGGCGGTTTCTGCAGCGTCCACCGGGGCCTTGGGCGCCACCGCCGCCGCTGCACGCTTCTTCTTCTCGGCCGCGCTCAGCGGTGGTGTCCAGCGCTGCATGCGCCAGCCGCACAGCGCCAGCATCGCGCCGAACGCGATCATCGACAGATCAAAGCCAGCCAGCACCCAGTCCCCGTTGCGCATGGTGTTGCCCAGGTGCGCATGCGTGGTCAGCGCATTGACCACCGGCACCAGCGCGAACGCGGCTGCGCCCAGGTACAGCTGCCAGGCCCACATCATCCGCTTCGGCCAGATGAAGGCGGCCAGCAGTGCCGCGCCCCAGGCGTAGAAGAACACGTTGGCCTCGGCGCTGGAGCGCTCGGCGATGTCCAGCGGCAGCAGGCGGTTGCCCCAGAAGTACGCTGCAAAGGCGATCGGCAGGCCGGCCACGGTACCGATGTTCAACGCATCGACCAGGCGCAGGCCGAAGCCTGTGCGGCCACTCTTGGCGTGCTTGGGCCGTTCCTTCACCGCCCACAGCACCACGCCGCTGGCCACCATCAGGCAGCCGACCAGTCCGGACAGGAAGAACAGTGCACGCAGGCCCCAGTCGGCGAAGCGCGCCAGGTGCAGGCCGTACAGCACGCCGCGGGTGGCGGTGGCGCCACCGGAAGGCGGTGTTTCTTCCAGCAGCGTGCCGTTGACCATGTCGTAGCGCACGGCCGGGGTGTCGGTGGACAGGCGCTTGCCGTCACGCTGGCGGATGTCGATCACTGCATTGGCCGCGCCGGGGTTGGACACGGTGAAGCCGGCCACTTCCACGCCGTGCCAGTGTGCACGCGCGCTGTCCAGCAGCTGCGCGATCGGCAGCGGGGTGGCGCGGCCTTCGGCAGGTGCAGTCACCTCCGGCATGCCACCGAAGGCCTCGCTGTAGAAGGCATCCTCGTCCTGCGGGTAGGCCACCTTCACGCCCCACGGCAGGTACATGATCATCAGGGTGACGATGCCGGTGTAGGTGATCATCGCGTGGTAGGGCAGGGCCATCACCGCGCTGACGTTGTGGAAATCGAGCCAGGAACGCAGGCCCTTGTCCTTGCGGAAGGTGAAGAAGTCCTTGAAGATTTTCTTGTGGGTGATGACGCCGGTGATGATTGCCACCAGCATGAACATCGCGCAGAAGCCGACCAGATAGCGCGCCCACAGCACCGGGATGTAGTGCAGGTCGAAATGCAGGCGGTAGAAGAAATCACCGCCTCGGGTCTCGCGGGCCTTCAGCGCCTGCCCGGTGTTCGGGTCCAGTGTTGCGTCGCCGAAGCCCCCTCGACGGCCACGGCTGGGGTCGGCCAGCTCCGGCGGCAGCCGCCAGAACATCTGCATGGCGGGATTGCGCGGCTGCGGCAACGTTACGAACCAGTTCTCGGCCTGCGCGGCATTGGCCTGCAGGTAATCCACGGCACGCTGCGCGGCGACGTCGATGCTGACGTTGCTGGAGGGCAGCTCAGGACGCATCCAGCGGCTGATTTCCTCGCGGTAGTAACTGGCCGTGCCGGCCATGAAGATCAGCAGCAGCAACCAGCCGACCAGCAGGCCGGTCCAGGTGTGCAGCCAGGCCATCGACTGGCGGAATCCGTTCTTCATGCCCAAGCCCCCAGCATGCGCGCGATGACTGCCATCAGCAGGGTGGGGGCGAGGATGCCGACCCACGCACGCAGCGCACTGCGGGTGGCGAACGCCCACAGCGCCGCGCAGGCGGCCACCAGAATGGCCAGCAGCATGCCGGTCAGCACGGTCTGGCCACGTGCGCCGGGCAGCGCCACCGCGCAGAATACGCTGGTCACGGAAGCCAGCGCGTAGCCGCCGAAGATCGCCGCCAGCGAGCGTGACAGCACGCCCCAGCGCGGGTTGGAGAAGAAGGTGCGGGGGCTGGCGGTTGCGGGCGAGCGGTCCACGGCGTTCCTGCAGGTTTCAGTGAAAAGGAACCGGCGCACCGCAGCGCGCCGGGGTTGGCCATCCGTGGCCGGGCACCGGTCGCAGAACCGGTGCCATCCATCGAGGGTCAGAGCTTCCAGCGCAGTGTCATCGTCACATTGCGCGGTTCGCCCCAGAACACGCCGTCATAGAAACCGACGCGGTTGTAATACTTCTTGTCGAGCAGGTTGTTCACGTTTATCTGCGCGGTGAAGTTCTCGTTGAAGCGATAGCCCGCCGACAGGTTGAGCAGGTAGATGTCGCCCTGTTCGATTGCCACGCGGTCGCGCTTGCCGCTGGTCAGGAAATCCGCACGCGGCTTGTTGCTCAGGCTCCAGATACCGCTCTGCCAGGTGGCGCCACCGCCCAGCCAGAAGCGGCCTTCAGCACCGCCCGGTCGCCAGCTGGCGTTGAGGCGGAACAGATCGACCGGGACGACGGTGTTCTGGCGCACGCCCTGCGCATTGCGGCTGACGGTGTGGGTGAAGCCGGCCGCGAGGTTCCAGTTCTCACCAAGGCTGCCTTGTGCTTCGATCTCCCAGCCCTTGACCTTGTTGCCCTTGCCGGTGGAGCGGTAGGCACTGACCCCACCCGGCAGCGAGTTTTCCGGCACCGAGTCGTCGAGCTCGGCAACGTTGTCCTTCTGGCCCTTGAACACGGCCGCGGAAGCATTCAGCAGACCGTCGAAGAACTCGGCCTTGACGCCGGCCTCCCACATGTCACCGACCACCGGTTCGAGGTAGTTGTTGTCCCGGTCACGGTAGTTCTGCGGCTGGAAGATGTCGGTGTAGCTGACGTAGCCGCTGAAGTAGCGGTTGAAGTCGTAGATGAAGCCGGCATACGGAGTGAGCGAGTCGTCCGGCTTGTAGCCGCCGCGACGCGTATCGGTCAGGCGACCGGCGGCGTCATGGGTGTAGTTCCAGGTGCGCGTTTCCCAGCTGCCGTAGCGCGCGCCGAGCACCGCGGTCAACGGATCGGCCAGCTGCAGGCGCGTCGCCAGATAGGCCGCGCGCTGGCGCAGTTCGTCTTCAGAAGCCAGATAGCCCAGGCGGGTGACCTGCAGCGGCGCGACGTCGCCGTTCCAGCGATGCCAATCCGGTACACGGGTGTAGCTGTCCGGGTAGGCAGCAGTGTCGGTGGCAGGCACGTCACCCTTGCGCACCGATTGGCCGAAACCGAGCACCAGCTCGTGTTCCCGGCCGAACAGCCGGAACGGACCGCCAACGTTGAAGTCGAACACCTGCATATCGCCGTTCTCGCCGAAGCTGCCGACGAAGGCGCTGATGCCGCTGCCATCGGCATTCGGGTAGCCGGAGGCCCCGTACCACACCGCACCGTCGGTTTCGCGCTTGGAGCGGGTATAGGCGGCCTTCGCGGTCCAGCCGTTGCCCAACTGCTGCTCAAGGCGTGCGAATGCGCTCTTTTCGATGATCGGCCAACTGCTCCAGCGGGCGGACAGGTTGGTCGAGCGCGGCAGGTTGGCGGGCTGGCCATCGGACCCCCAGTACGGCACCACGCCCCAGGTCACGCCCGTGGTGCGCGGCGACTGGTATTCGTAGCCGGCCTCGAGCAGGGTCGTGTCGGTGATGTCGGCCTGGACGATGCCGTAGAACACGTCCTTGTCCAGTTTGTAGACATCGCGGAACGAGTCACTCTGTTGTTTGGCCGCCACCACGCGCGCGCGGATGCGGCCGTCGAGCGCAACCGGGCCACCGAGGTCGGCCTCCAGGCGCTGGTTGCCCCAACGCCCGAGGGTCAGGTTGGCGCTTATCTGGAAGCTGTCGGTAGGACGCTTGCGCACGAAGTTGATGGTGCCCGAGGGATCGCCGGCACCGGTGGTCAGGCCGGTTGCGCCGCGCACCACTTCGATGCGGTCATAGATCACGCTGTCGGTGTTGGTCTTGATGTACCCACCGAAGGTGTTGAGCATCCCATCGACCTGGAAATTGGTGATGTTGTAGCCGCGCGAGACGTAGTTGATGCGCTCACTGTCGGTAACCGATACCGCCACGCCGGTGACCTGGCCCATCACATCGGACAGCGAGAACAGGCCCATGTCGTCCAGGCGCTGGCGGGTGACCACGGTCATCGACTGCGGCGTCTGGCGCAGCGACAGGCCGAGCTTGGTGGCCGTGCTGGCACGCTTGACCGTATAGCTGTCGACGATATCGCCGTCAGCGGTGACCTGGACCGTATCCAGCGTGCGCGCGGAAGGATCGGCAGTGCCGTCGGCGTGGGCCAGCGGGGCGATCATCAGTGCGGTCACGGCCAGGGCCAGCAGAGTGGGACGAGGGTGGTTCAGCGGCATTGCCATCGGTGCGATTCCATGCAGGACGAAACAAGCGATGGAATGCGCAGACACAGCAGCCGTGCGCTCCGCGCACGTCGCCCAGCGAGTCCCATCGACGGTGCGCCACCCGCTTGGTGCGGGCGACCCGGTAGTCGGGGGATGTACACGGGCGAAGGGGCGGGTGGGTGCGTGCTTCCGTGCCCCGCTTGGCTAAGCGTACAACCGATCGGCAAATGATAGGCATTCGCATTTCGTTAATCAAGCGTGACGAATTCCGTCTCCACGCAGGGCGTGGATCGACTGCCGGATGGGGTCCTAGAACCTGAACACCACCGTCGCGGCGTGCAGCAGCAGGCCGATCAGGCCGCCCACCAGGGTGCCGTTGAAGCGGATGAACTGCAGGTCGCGGCCCACGCTCAGTTCCAGCTGTTCGACCAGATGCCGTTCGTCCCAGCTCTTCACGGTCTGCGCGATATGCGTGGTCACGCCTTCGCGCAGGCGGCCGGTGAGGCGCTGGGCGCCCTCCAGAAGATGCTGGTTCAGCGCGTCGCGCAGGGCCGGGTCGGCCTGCAGGCTGCTGCCCAGTGACGCGAGGCTGCGCTGCAGGTGGCCGACCAGCGCCGAATCCTCACGCTGCAGGTCGGCACGCAGGCTGGCATGGATGCGCGCCCACAGCCCCTGCACGTACTCCTGCAGGGCAGGGTGGTCGATCATTTCCTGTTTGAGCTGTTCGATGCGCTCGGCCAGGACCGGGTCCTCGCGCAGGCGCTGCACGTAGTTCTGCAGCCAGCTCTCGTAGTCCTGGCGCAGCGGATGCTGCGGCTCGGCCAGCACCTGCTGCAGTTCTTCCAGCACCGCCCGCGCCAGTCGCTCGGCCAGGCTGTCGCCGATCTCATCGATCGGCTTGACCCAGTTCACCGTGCTCGACAGCGTCGGCCACTCGCGCTGGATGTAACGCACGATCAGCTGCGAGGCGCGCTCCTTCACTTCCGGCTGCTCCAGCCAGCGTCCCAAGCGCTGCAGGCCCTCGTCCAGCACGCGCTGGTGGCGCCCATCGGCGGTCAGCAGGGCCAGCAGCTCACCGGCGGTGGCGGCGGCATTCCACTGCCGCAGCTGCTGCACCACGAAGGCGTGCAGCTGCCGGCGCACCGCGGTTTCGTCGAAGAAGTCCAGTGCCTGCAAGGCCCAGCCGCGGGCCATGTCGGCCAGCATCCGTGAGCGCGCCGGATCGGCCAGCCAACTGCCGAGGCGGCTGGCCGGATCGAACACCTGCAGCTTGGCCAGCAGCACACCCGGCTCCAGGAACTGGTCGCGCACGAACAGCGCCAGGCTGTCGCCGATGCGTTCCTTGCTGCGTGGGATGATTGCCGTATGCGGGATCGGCAGGCCCATCGGCCGCCGGAACAGCGCGACGACCGCGAACCAGTCGGCCAGTGCGCCGACGGCCGCTGCTTCGCAGAAGGCCGAGACCCAGGCCCAGATGCCGCGCTCGCCCTGCCAGTGGCTGACCGCGAAACCGGCCAGCATCAACAGCAGCAGTCCCAGCGCGAGGGCTTTCAGGCGCCGCAGCTGTGCGCGGCGCGGATCGTTGGCAGACGTCATGCCGGAAGTCTAACCGGCACGGCATGAGCATCTGGTAGTGCCGGCCGCTGGCCGGCATCCGCAACGCACCCGGAACGTTCATGGGGTTGCCGGCCAGCGGCCGGCACTACCCGTTGGTTCAGAGCGCTTCGAGCTGCTTGCGCAACGCAGCCAGCTGCGCGCGCAGGGTGTCGTTCTCGCGGGTCAGGGCGACCACGCGGCGGCGCAGCGCCGGGGCATCCTCGCCCAGCTGCTCCAGTGCCGACAGCACCTCGGCGTCGCGGCTGGCGATCTGCTCTTCGTCCGCTTCCTCGAAGTCCATCTCGGCTGCTTCCGGCTTCGGTGCGCGCGGCTTGCGCTTGGACTCGCGCACGCGCTTGGCGGCCTGCTTCAGCTCATCCTTGCCACCGGCGGCAGCGGCGCGCTGCTCGTCTTCCGGCAGGTCGGCCACGGCAGCAGCAGCGCTGATCGAGATCACGCCGGCCTTCACCGCTTCCACCACCTCGGCCGCGGCCTGGGCGTGGATGCGTTCGATCATGCCGACCTGGCTGGTGCTCAGCTTGGCCTCGCGGGCCAGCTCGGCGCGGCTGATCTTCGGTGCCGGTTCCCACGGCGGGCTGTCCTCACCCGCGTCCTCGATGGCTTCGGCGGTGCCGTCGCTCTCGCGTTGCAGCTGCGCCTGCTCGATCTGCTTGCGGGCGGCCAGGATGTCGCGCTTGCGCAGCGCCAGCACGCCGCGCTGGAAGTCGGACACGCTGCGGCGGCCCAGGTGCTGCTCGATCATCCACAGGTGCACGTCTTCCATGCTCTGGAAGCGGGTGTTCTGCACGGTATTGAAGGGCAGGCCATGCTTCTGGCAGATGCCGAAACGGTTGTGACCATCGACCAGCACATCACCCCACAGCACCAGCGCATCGCGGCAGCCTTCGGCCAGGATGCTGCGCTCCAGCGCGTCATGTTCGTCCGCGGTCAGCGGGTCGATGTAGGCCTTGAGTTCTTCTTTGACGACGATATCCATGGGCACGGCAGCGAGCAGGAGCGGAACCGCGCATTGTACCCGCTCGCCACCGCCGGCCCGGGCTCAGGCGGTGGCCCGGATCATCTCGCCCAGGGTGCTGGTGATCTGGTCGATCTGCGCCTTGTCCACGATCAGTGGTGGCGACAGCGCGATGATGTCGCCGGTACAGCGCACCAGCAGCCGGCCGTCCTGGAAGCAGCGCCGGAACACCTCGTAGCCACGGCTGCCGGGGGCATCGCGGCGCGGCGCCAGCTCGACCGCGCCGACCAGCCCGAAGTTGCGGATGTCGATCACGTTGGGCAGGCCCTGCAGCGCATGCAGCCGTTCCTGCCAGTATTCGCCCAGCTCGATGGCACGCTCGAACAGACGCTCCTCGGCATAGACCTCCAGCGTGGCCAGCGCTGCGGCGCAGGCCAGCGGATGGCCGGAATGGGTATAGCCATGGAACAGCTCGATGGCCTGCGGCGGTGCCTGCATCAGGGTTGCATGCACGGCGTCGCTGGCCAGCACGCCACCCAGCGGTACCGCGCCGTTGCTGACCGCCTTGGCGAAGGTCAGCAGGTCCGGGGTGACCCCGAAGCGCTGCGCGGCGAAGGGCATGCCGACCCGGCCGAAACCGGTGATGACCTCGTCGAACACCAGCAGGATGCCGTGGTGGTCGCACAGCTCGCGCAGGCGCTGCAGGTAGCCGGGCGCGGGCAGAATCACCCCGGCCGAACCGGCAATGGGCTCGACGAACACCGCCGCGATGGTCGAGGCATCGTGCAGCGCGATCAGCCGCTCCAGGTCGTCGGCCAGCTCCGCACCCTGGCGTGGCAGGCCCTTGCTGAACGCATTGCGTTGCAGGTCCAGGGTGTGCCGCAGGTAGTCCACGCCACCCAGCTGCAGGCCGAACGGCCTGCGGTTGTTGGGCAGCCCGCCCAGCGCCATGCCGCCGAAGCCGACCCCGTGATAGGCCTTCTCGCGGCTGATGAAGCGGGTGCGCTGGCCCTCGCCACGCTGGCGATGGTAGGCCAGCACGATCTTCATCGCGGTATCCACCGCCTCGGAACCGGAGCTGGTGAAGAACACATGGTTGAGCAGGGCAGGCGCCAGCGCGGCCAGCCGCTGCGCCAGCGCGAAGGCCGGCGGCGAGCCCATCTGGAAGGCCGGCGAATAGTCGAGGGTGCGTGCCTGCTCGACGATGGCCTCGACGATGCGCGGGCGGGCGTGGCCGGCGTTGCAGCACCACAGGCCTGCGGTGCCGTCGAGGATCTGGCGGCCGTCAACGTCCTCGTAGTGCATGCCTTCGGCGCGTACCAGCATGCGCGGCGCGGCCTTGTACTGGCGGTTGGCGGTGAACGGCATCCAGTACGCGTCCAGTGACTCGGGGCGCTGGGTGGCCAGGTCGTGCAGGTCGCTTTCGGGACGCTTCATGCCAGCTCCATCGGGTCCGATGCGACGAATGTAGCGCAGCCGCGTCACGGTGGAGTCGCGGCGGTCCCGGTATAACCAAAGCTCGTTGACCGCTGGAGTTTCCCATGGCCGATTTCCCCGACCGCAGCCACTGGCAGGCGCTGTCCCTTCAGCTCTCGATGCCGGGCCAGGCCTTCATCGATGGCCGATATGTCGATGCCGCCAGCGGCGCCCGCTTCGACTGCATCAGCCCGATCGATGGTCGCGTGCTGGGTGCGGTTGCCGACTGCGACGCGCAGGATGTCGAACGCGCGGTACTGGCCGCGCGGCGCAGCTTCGAGGCGGGCCACTGGTCGCAGGCGAGCCCGGCCCATCGCAAGCGCGTGCTGCTGGCGCTGGCAGCATTGGTGGAAGCGCACGCCGATGAACTGGCCCTGCTGGAAACCCTGGACATGGGCAAGCCGGTGCGTGACGCACGCCGTATCGACCTGCCCGGCGTGGTGCGGTGCCTGAGCTGGACCGCCGAAGCGGTGGACAAGCTGTACGGCGAGATCGCGCCGACTGGCCCGCACGAACTCGGACTGGTCACCCGCGAAGCCGCGGGCGTGGTGGCGGCCATCGTGCCGTGGAATTTCCCGTTGCTGATGGCCTGTTGGAAGATCGCGCCGGCGCTGGCGATGGGCAACTCGGTGGTGCTCAAGCCTTCGGAGCGGTCGCCGCTGAGTGCGCTGCGGCTGGCGGCGCTGGCCGCCGAGGCGGGCCTGCCGGAGGGCGTGCTGAACGTGCTGCCGGGCCATGGCGCGCGCGTTGGCGAACCGCTGGCCCTGCACATGGACGTGGATGTGCTGGCGTTCACCGGTTCCACTGCCACCGGCGCGAAGCTGCTGGAGCATTCCGGGCGATCCAACCTCAAGCGGGTCTGGCTGGAATGCGGCGGCAAGAGCCCGCACGTGGTGTTCGCCGACGCTCCCGATCTGGACGCGGCGGCCAAGGCCGTGGCGCAGGGCATCTTCTTCAACCAGGGCGAAGTCTGTACCGCCGGGTCGCGCTTGCTGGTGCAGCGCTCGATCCGTGAGGATTTCGTGCACCAGGTGGTTGCTTATGGCCAGCACATGCAGCCGCAGCATCCGCTGGACGCCGACGCGCCGATGGGCGCGCTGGTGGACGCCGCGCATCTGGACAAGGTGATGCGGGATATCGCACGCGCCGAAGCTGAAGGTGCCCGCCTGCTGCTGGGCGGGCATCGTGCCGAGGTGGAGGCGGGTGGCAGCTATGTGCAGCCCACGGTGTTCGACCAGGTGCGCCCGGAGCAGGCCTTGGCACGCGAGGAAGTGTTCGGGCCGGTGCTGGCGGTGCTCGGTTTCGACGACGAGGCCGAAGCCGTGCGCGTGGCCAACGACAGCCGCTACGGACTGGCCGCCGGTCTCTGGACACGCGATCTGGGCCGCGCGCATCGGGTTGCGCGCCAGCTGCGCGCCGGCAGCGTCTGGGTGAACGGCTGGGATGGCGGCGACATGACCGCACCGTTTGGTGGTTACAAGCAGTCCGGCAACGGCCGGGACAAGTCACTGCATGCGTTCGACAAGTACAGCGAGATCAAGGCCACCTGGATCCAGCTGTAACGACGCGGCTGCTCGACGCTGCAGAAGAATGGCGCCTGCCATCCTTGTTGGCATCGGTGTCGGTTGAAACCATCGCCCCGTGCGGCCACCGGCCCGTGGCAGAATCGGGCGATCCGCCGTTACCCGTGTTGCCGATGTCGACGATCACCGCTGCCGCGCCTTCCGTGAATTCCCCCAGTCGAGTCCTGCTGGCCAGCCTGATCGGCACCACCATCGAGTTCTTCGATTTCTACATCTACGCCACGGCCGCGGTGCTGGTGTTCCCGCACCTGTTCTTCCCGGACAGCAGCGAACAGGCGGCGCTGCTGCAGTCACTGGCAACGTTCGCGGTCGCGTTCATCGCGCGTCCGGTGGGCTCGGCAGTATTCGGCCACTTCGGTGACCGTATCGGCCGCAAGGCCACGCTGGTGGCCGCGCTGCTGACCATGGGCCTGTCCACGGTGCTGATCGGTTTGCTGCCAACCCACGCGCAGATTGGCCTGTGGGCCCCGGCGTTGCTGGCGCTGTGCCGTTTCGGCCAGGGCCTGGGGTTGGGTGGCGAATGGGGTGGGGCGGTGCTGCTGGCCACCGAGAACGCGCCGCCGGGCAAGCGCGCCTGGTACGGCATGTTCCCGCAGCTGGGCGCACCGCTGGGCTTCCTGCTGTCAGCCGGCATCTTCCTGGTGCTCGGCCGTTGCCTGAGCCAGGACGACTTCCTGCAGTGGGGCTGGCGTATCCCGTTCGTGGCCAGCGCTCTGCTGGTCGGCCTTGGCCTGTGGGTGCGCCTGAACATCCACGAGACGCCCGATTTCAAGAAAGCGCTGGAGCGCAAGGCGCCGGTGCGGCTGCCGATGTGGACGGTACTGCGTGACCATCCGGTGCCGATGCTGCTGGGCACGCTGGGTGCGTTCGCCACCTTCGTGCTGTTCTACCTGATGACGGTGTTCAGTCTCGGCCATGGCACCGCGGTGCTGGGCTACAGCCGCGAGCAGTTCCTGCTGATGCAGATGGCCGGCATGCTGTTCTTCGCGCTGGGTATCCCGCTGTCGGCGCGCTATGGCGACCGTTGGGGCACGCGGCGCACGATGATCGTCGCCAGCGTACTGATCGTCGGCTTCGGTGTGCTGTTCGCACCGCTGTTCCAGCCGGACAGCCCGTGGCTGGTCACCGGCTTCCTGTGCCTGGGCCTGTTCCTGATGGGCCTGACCTACGGCCCTTGTGGCACCTTCCTGGCCGAGATCTACCCGGTGGAAGTGCGCTATACCGGTGCCTCGTTGTCGTTCAACCTGGCCGGCATCCTGGGTGCGGCACCGGCGCCCTACCTGGCCACCTGGCTGGCTGAACGCTTCGGCCTGGTCGCGGTGGGCTACTACCTGTGCCTGACCGCGGTGGCGACCCTGTGCGCGCTGATCGCGCTGCATCGGCGCGCACTGCGGCTCAACCAAAGAAGCGCTTGAGCGTGCGCCCCAGCCAGCCGCCGCTCTGGTGTTCGCGGGCGAACTGGTTCAGGTGTGCCTTGACCTGATCGGCGTAGGCCTGGTCATCGCCGCGGATGTGGTTGAACAGCCAGCGCGAGAGCATGGTGCGCAGCTCGTCGCTGATGTCTTCGCCAGCCTGGAAGCGCAGCCGGTACTCGGCCACGCGCTTGATGAAGACCTCATGCACGCGCTTGTGCGCGGCACAGAACGGATAGCCCGCTTCCTCCATCAGCTCTTCCTCGAACGCGAAGTGCGACATGGTGTAGTCCACCACCTCGTCGATGACTTCACCCACTGCCGCACGCTGCATGCTGGTCTGTGCCACGTGCAGGTGGTTGAGCATTTCGATGATGCGGCGGTGTTGTTGGTCGATCACATCGATGCCGATGTTCAGATCGTCCTGCCAGACCAGTAGTGCCATCCCCGGCTCCCCTTCATGCGTATGTCGGGGCCGACTGTAGGGCCGCCGCGACTGGGCGGCGTTGATCTGGATCAAAGCAGGCCGGTCAGGGCAGGGCGGGCTCGCGGGGGCGCAGCTGACTGGCCACCGTGGTGCAGCTGACCCGGTTGCGGCCACCGGCCTTGGCCAGGTACAGCTGGCGGTCGGCCTCGGAGATCAGCCGGTGCAGCGCATCGCGCTGCGGGCGCAGGCAGCACAGGCCGATGCTGACGGTCATGCGAAGCGTCGCGGTGCCGATGTCCACTTCCAGCGCGGCGATGCGCTGGCGCAGCTCCTCGAAGTACTGCAGTGCCTCGTCCTGTTCCATGTCCGGCACCAGCAGGCAGAACTCCTCGCCACCGAAGCGTGCGATCAGGTCCTGGCTGCGTGCATGCGCGGCCACCGCACCGGCCACCGCGCGCAGCGCATCATCGCCGGCCTCGTGGCCGTGAGTGTCGTTGATGTGCTTGAAGTGATCGATGTCGATCATCGCCACCGCCACGCACTGGCCATGCAGCTGCAGCTGCGGCAACTGGCGCTGGCTCTGTTCCAGGAAGCAGCGGCGGTTGGGCAGGCCGGTGAGGAAGTCGCGGGTGGCCAGGTCCTGCAGGGTGCCGATCAGTTCCAGCTGGTCCACGTTCTGCGAGACCCGGCAGAAGAATTCCTCGCGCGAGAATGGCTTGCGCAGGAAGTCGTTGGCACCGTTCTTCAGGAAGCGCGGGATCAGCGAGGCGTCGGTGTTGCCGGAGATACCGATCACCGCCACCTTGTCGCGCGAGCGCAGGGTGCGCAGGCGGCGGGTGAATTCCACGCCCTGCATGCCGGGCATTTCCTGGTCGACCACCGCCAGGCGGATCGCCGGATGCGCCTCGATCGCGGCCAGGCCCTCGTTGCCATCGGCCGCTTCGTGCACCTCATGGCCGTACATACGCAGCAGGGCGGCGGCATAGCCGCGCGCGGACGGCGAATCGTCCACCACCAGCGCCGCGATGCGACGGTTGCGTTCCAGCCGCTGTACCAGCCACACCAGGTAGTCGATGCTGCCGGGGGTGTTCTTCAGTACGTAGTCGATGATCTGCTGCTGCAGCACGCGCTTGCGCAGGTCCTCGTCGTACACGCCGCTGACCACCACGGTCGGCAGGTCGCGCTTGAGGAAGAACTCGACCACCGCATCGCGGTCGCCGTCGGCCAGCACCAACCCGGTCAGCACCAGGAACCAGCCGCCACCCTCGCTCAGCAGGCGATCGGCCTCGGCCAGGGTGGAGGCGATCACCACCGGCAGTTCCAGGCGCTGCTCGATGGCCTCGCGCAGCATGCCGGTGAACGCACGGGAGTTTTCGACCAGCAGGATCCGCTGTGGCAGCGGATCGGTCAGGTCGCCATCGACGGCGGCCTGCGGCAGGACGGGCATGATGCGGTGGCTCACGAAGGAGGGCTCGGCACGGATAGCGGCGGTTTCGGGTGTAACTTTAGGACGAAAACGTCCGTGCTCGTCGTTTGGCCTATTGCTCAGATGGGAAGCGGTTAGTATCAGCTGGAGGTTCTCGACTTCAACTTCGACCTGGAGGTCACTGTGCGATTTTCATGTTTTGGTGCGGCCACTGGATTTCTGATGCTTGCCGCTGCCCCGGCAATCGCGGGCGGTCCCTCGGATTTTCATGGAAAGCCATTGGCTACGGCTGGGTTGGGGCAGGCCAGTCCGGCTGCAGTCAATCTCAGCCAGGATCCCAGCTGGCAGCTGTATGGATTCCAGCGTGACGGCATCACCTATTTGCAGGTGAACGACCTCCTCGGAAACGTGCAGTTGATCATCGGCAACGCAGGTGGGGCCTACTGGGTGCTGCCGGCAGGCAACAATGTGGCCAGGGTTTCGCTGCCCCAGCAGAAGATCCAGATACCGGCAGGCGCCAGCCGCTCGCAGATCTACAGCGGCAGCGATTTTTCGCTGGTGCGTTATCGTAGTGGCGGCGAAGTCATCTGGTCGGTTGAAACACCGTAAAGGCGCAGAAGTGCGCAGCGGCGTCGGGATCTTCTGCGCCGCTGCGCTTGCCGCGATGAACGCGGGCAGAGGGCGATTATGGTAAGGCCGGCCTTTTGGCGGACACCGGCCATCAGATCTGGGTCTGCGAGTTTCCTTGTCCGGAGGTCGTCACGTGATCCATAGCGTTGAACGACGCAATGCCGATGGCGGCGGAGTCCCCCGTTTCCACCATCGCCATTCGTATCCGATTCCGATGGCACTGCACTGTTCCGCCATAGGCAATCGTTCGGCCAGCCAAGCGCTCGACAGTGGCGGTGACAGTGGACGGCGACAGGCTGCGGTATGAATCCAGCAGTGCGACCGTCATCAGGATGCCGCGGCGTCCTCCTCTCCTGCCGCAACGCACGCGGATGCTGATCTGGCCGGATTCACTGTTGATCAACAGCGAAACGGCATCGGTGAGGGCGCGATAGGCGGCCAGCTGCAGGCCGACACTGAGCTGACAGGGATCGCCGAGCAATCGAGGGCGCATCACGCGATGGCTCAGGTCCCAGGTTTCGCGTACGCCGCCGGCCTGTAGGGCGACGTAGAGCCCAAGATGTTCCAATGCTGCGGGGTAGACCATGCTGGTTTGTTCGCGGAATTGTCGCGAATGGACCGAAGCCATATGCAGGAGACTGTTCGCTATCGTGGGATGGCCATGCGCATTGAGCCAATTCACTACCTCGCCGAGCGAGGTGTCGATGCCGTCCCCCAGCTTCCTCAGGTGCCGCGCGCGCTCACGGAGATCAAGCTCGCTTGCGACCAGTGAATTCCGCGCGTGCTTGAGCGCATCTCTTTCACCCACTTCGCCCAATCGCGAACGGTGGTAATAGTGGGTGATGCGCGACCCTAACACCAGCAGTGCAGCGCCGGTGACCGCCATGATCTGCTGGGTCGCGAACGCAGCTGGATCGAATGCACCCGTGTAGGGGCTTGGGGTGGTCAGGCCAATGATCAGGTTGAGCGACGGTACTCCGATCGCCGCACCTCGCCAGCCATACAGACAGGTGAGCACGACGACAGGCAGAGCCATCAGCAGCTGCATCGATGTCTTGGCGTTGGCTTCGTCCAGGGGGAGCTGTGCGGCATACAGGCCAATCATCGCCATCAGCGTCAGGGCAGCGAGTGCAGGCGGGGCGAAACCTGATGTCCAACGGGCGTTGCCGGTCCGGCGTGTCCACAGCAACGCAAGCGGTGCAAGGGTTAGTATGCCGATGAAGTCGCCAACGACCAAGCGCGCGATGCTGGCAAGCACCGGCATCTCCGGCGGTGTCGGCCACAGAAGGTGCGCCAACATCAGATTGAGCGCTGTGACGACCATGGCCGAAGCCGCCGCGACTGAAATCAGCCACGCATTCTTCGTGGTCACCATCATTTTCCGGTGCAGATGCACGATCAGCATCACTGCAGGCATCAGCAGTGCCGAACCAAGCACTATCCAGGCCAGTCCATACTTCTCGATCATTGGCACGCGCATCTGTGCAAAGTAGGCGTATTCGCCCAGCAGCAGATACGGCCACCATCGGGGGGGAAACAACAGCACCGCAGCCACGCGGACGCCGGCGGGCAGGTAGAACTGGTCGAGCGACAACTGACGAGACGCCCAGCATGCGATGGCGTACAACAGCGCAAGGACCAGCCCCGCCGGGCGGATACGCAACTTCAACTGCAGGCCTTCATTCCACCAGTTCAATCGCACATCTCCCTCTAGTACGTTCCCTGTCAGTATCCATTCGCCGCGGGACCCGGTTCTGAGGGACGGTATCGGCATGAAATAGATAATGCAATTGCCGATGCGATCTGCCGATCAAATGAGAATTCCGTCACGCCCTCCTGGATGAGTGCTCTTCACATGCCGTGGAGGACCAGGAATTGCCGGTTCTTCGGAATCTCTCCGTGTCAGCTCACTGCTTCACCACAACGCATCCCGCAGCTTGTACCACGACATCGCTGCCACCAGCAGCGGCATCCGCAGCAGCCGCCCACCAGGGAAGGGCGCGTGCCGCAGGCGCTGGAACACGTCCAGACGCTCGCTCTGGCCGGCAATGGCGGCGGCGATCACCTCGCCGGCCAGCCCGGCGGCGGCCACCCCATGGCCGGAGAACCCCTGCGCGAAGTACAGGTTGCCGTCCAGCCGACCCCAATGCGGGGCGCGGTTGCGGGTAATGTCCACATAACCACCCCAGACCTGGTCCAGTGCCACGTCGGCCAGCTGCGGGAACACCTGGTGCATGCGCCGCTGCATCACCCCGCGCAGGCCGGGTGGGGGCAGGGCCGAGTAGCTGGCGCGGCCGCCGAACAGCAGCCGGTGGTCGTGGCTGAGGCGGAAGTAGTCCAGAGCCCATGCGGTGTCGGCCACGGCCATGTTGTTGCCGATCAGCGCCCGGGCGCGTTCAGCACCCAGCGGTTCGCTGGCGCCGATATAGGTGCCGACCGGCATGATCCGCCGCTCCAGCACGGGCAGCAGGCCCTGCAGCCAGGCGTTGCCGGCCACCACCAGATGCGCAGCGCGCACGCTGCCCTGAGCGGTATGCAGGGAAGGCTGTGGTCCCCGCTGCACGCGGGTCACCGCGGAGTTCTCGTGGATCACCACGCCGGCGGCGCGCGCCGCGTCGGCCAACCCGCGTGCATACGCCAGCGGTTGCAGGTGCGCGCTGAGCGGGTCGAACATCGCGGCGCGGTAGCGTGGGCTGTCCAGCTGCGCGCGCAGGGCATCACGGTTCCACCATTGCATCGGGTAGTCGTAGTGGCGCTGCAGGTGCTCGCAGTTGGCCAGTAGTTCACGCTCATGCCGTTCGCGGATGGCGACGCTGGCATGGCCTTCCACCCAATGGCAGTCGATGCCGTGGCGATCGATGCGGGTGCGCATCGCCTGCACCGCGTCACGCGACCAGTCGAACAGGTGGCGTGCATCGTCGCGGCCGAGCTGGCGCTCCAGCTCGTCCACCTCGCAGCCATAGCCCACCAGCGCCTGGCCACCGTTGCGACCGGACGCGCCCCAACCGATCCGCTGCGCGTCCAGCACCACCACGCGCTGGCCACGCGTAGCCAGTTCCAGTGCTGCGGTCAGGCCGGTGTAGCCCGCGCCAAGCACTGCGACATCGGCCTGCACATTCCCCTGCAGCGAGGGAAGTGCGGGCGGCTCGGGCAAGCTGGCGGCGTACCAGCTGGGCGGGAAGGCGGCGCTCATCGCAGGCCTTGCGGGCGCAGTACGGACGGGCGGAGCGGGGGAGGGCGATCAGCGTTCACGCGCTTAGTTTCGCCGATGCGTGACGGCCATGGTGTGACGGCGACGACTTGCCGCGTTCGCCGGGCGACGGGTAACGTGTCGGCACGCCAAGGAGTTTTCCCATGCGCCGCCTGCCCTGGGTGGGCCTGCCCACCGACAGCACCGTGCTCGGCCATCACCGCTTCGCGGTGGCCGGCGAGAAGTACGTGCGCGCGCTGGCCGAGGCGGCCGAGGTGACCCCGGTTGTGTTGCCGAGCCTGCAGCCTCCTTTGCCGGCTGGCGAATGGCTGCAGGGGCTCGATGGCCTGCTGTTGACCGGGGCGGTCAGCAACATCGAACCGCAGCACTACGAGGGCGGCCGCAGCTGGCCAGGCAATCCGCACGACCCGGCCCGCGATGCCAATGCCTTCGGGCTGCTGCGCGAAGCGCTGGCGTTGGACCTGCCGGTGCTAGCGATCTGCCGCGGCTTCCAGGAGCTGAACGTCGCGCTGGGTGGCAACCTGCATCCGCAGGTGCACGCGGTGCCTGGTCTGGCCGACCATCGCGAAGACCCGCAGGCGCCGGTGGAGGTGCAGTACGGGCCGGCCCACACGGTCACCCTGGCCGCTGATGGCTGGTTGGCGCGGTGGAGCGGCAGTGACCGGACGCAGGTCAATTCGGTACACGGGCAGGGTATCGCTCGTCTGGCGCAGGGGCTCCAGGTCGAAGCCGTGGCCGATGATGGCCTGGTCGAGGCGGCACGCAGCCTGCACCATGATTTCGTGCTCGGCGTACAGTGGCACCCGGAGTGGCGTGTCATGGATTCGCCGTTCTATCACGCTATTTTCCGTGCGTTCGGCCAAGCTTGCCGGCAGCACCAACAGAACCGACTGGATTCCCGATGAGTTCCCGAACGCGCCCGCGCAAGACGGCTACGCCCCCCGCACCGCAGGAAAGCAGTCTGCTGCGTTGGCTGAAGGAGCGGCGCATCACCGAGGTCGAGTGCCTGGTGCCGGACATCACCGGCAACGCGCGCGGCAAGATCATTCCGGCTGACAAGTTCTCGCACGACTACGGCACGCGACTGCCCGAAGGCATCTTCGCCACCACCGTCACCGGCGAGTTCCCTGACGATTACTACGACCTGACCTCGCCGTCGGACTCGGACATGATGCTGCGCCCCGATCCGGACACGGTGCGGATGGTGCCGTGGGCGGCCGATGCCACCGCGCAGGTCATCCACGATTGCTACACCAAGAGCGGTGAGCCGCACGAGCTGGCACCGCGCAACGTGCTGCGCCGCGTGCTGGCGGCCTACGCCGAGCTGGGCCTGCGCCCGGTGGTGGCGCCGGAGCTGGAGTTCTTCCTGGTGCAGAAGAACACCGACCCGGACTTCCCGCTGCTGCCACCGGCCGGCCGCTCCGGGCGTCCGGAAACCGCGCGGCAGTCGTACTCGATCGATGCGGTCAACGAATTCGACCCGATCCTCGACCTGATGTACGACTACGCTGATGCGATGAAGCTGGACGTGGACACGCTGATCCACGAATCCGGCGCGGCACAGCTGGAGGTCAACTTCACCCATGCCGATGCGATGGACCTGGCCGACCAGGTATTCCTGTTCAAGCGCACCATGCGCGAAGCGGCGATGCGCCACGGGGTGTATGCCACGTTCCTGGCCAAGCCGATGGAAAACGAGCCGGGCAGCGCCATGCACATCCACCAGAGCCTGGTGCGGGTGAGCGATGGCAGCAATGTGTTCGCCGGTGAGACCCATGCCGAGGGCGAGTTCAGCCCGGTGTTCGGCCACTACCTGGGCGGCCTGCAGAAGTACGTGCCGCAGGCGATGGCCTTCTTTGCGCCGAACGTGAATTCCTATCGCCGGCTGGTGTTCGGCGAGGTCTCGCCGAGCAACGTGCACTGGGGCTATGACAACCGCACCTGCGGGCTGCGCGTGCCGCTGGACACGCCGGAGAACATGCGCGTGGAAAGCCGCTTCGCCGGTTCCGATGCCAACCCGTACCTGGCGATGGCGGCGACCCTGGCCTGCGGCCTGCTGGGCATCCGCGAGCGGCTGGCACCGGATGCGCCGGTGACCGGCAGCGCCAAGGAACTGGGCTACAACCTGCCGCGCTCGCTGGGCGAAGCGCTGGACGGGCTGGAGCAGTGCAGCGAGCTGCAGGCCCTGCTGGGCGAGCGCTTCTGCCGTGCCTACATCTCGGTCAAGCGCAAGGAATACGAGACCTTTTTCCGTGTCATCAGTTCGTGGGAGCGCGAGTTCCTGCTGCTGAACGTCTGAGCATCTGGAATAGAAAAATCCGCCGCCGGGGGGTAGGCTGGCACCCGTTGCCGGCCCCGCCGGCCCCCCTTCCCGCATTCTGGAGCACCCGATGAAGCTGCGTATCCTCACGCTCGGCCTGGCCTCCGCCATGCTCGCCGCCTGCAGCGGTGGCAACGGCGGCGCGCAGGACAGCCAGGTCCTGAACGTCTACAACTACAGCGATTACATCGCCGAGGACACCATCCCGACCTTCGAGAAGGAGAGCGGCATCAAGGTGACCTACGATGTGTTCGACAGTGATGAGATGGTCGAGACCAAGCTGCTGGCCGGCAACAGCGGCTACGACGTGGTGGTGCCGACCCTGAACTTCTTCGGTCGCCAGATCCAGGCCGGCGTGTTCCTGCCGCTGGACAAGAGCAAGATCCCGAACCTGGCCAACCTCGATCCGGCGGTGATGAAGCGCATCGCCACCCAGGACCCGGGCAACCAGTACGGCGTGCCGTACATGATCGGCACCACTGGCATCGGCTACAACGTGGAGATGCTGAAGCAGCGCTTCGGCGGCAGCACCGACATCGCCAACAGCTGGGACCTGGTGTTCAAGCCGGAGAACATCAGCAAGATGAAGGACTGCGGCGTGACCATCCTGGACACGCCGGCGGACATGATCCCGATCGCGCTGCATTACCTGGGCCTGGACCCGCACAGCGGCGACCCGGCCGAGCTGCAGAAGGCGGCCGACCTGCTGAAGTCGATCCGTCCGTACGTGCAGAACTTCCACTCCTCGCAGTACGTGGGTTCGCTGGCCAATGGCGGCACCTGCCTGGTGGTGGGCTGGTCGGGTGACATCATCCAGGCCCGCGACCGCGCCGAGGAAGCCAGCAATGGCGTGCACGTGGCCTACTCGATCCCGAAGGAAGGCGCCCCGCAGTGGTTCGACATGCTGGCGATCCCGAAGGATGCCAAGCATCCGGAAGCCGCGTACGCGTTCATCAACTACCTGCTGCAGCCGAAGGTTGCCGCGGCCAACACCAACTTCATCCACTACGCCAACCCGGTGCCGACCGCGACCCCGCTGGTGGATGAGGCGATCCGTACCGACCCGACCATCTACCCGCCGGCCGACGTGGCCGACAAGATGTTCACCTATTCGATCAATACGCCGGAAACCGACAAGCTCTACACCCGGCTGTGGACCGAGGTGAAGACCGGCCGTTAAGCCGGTCTGGCGCCGCCGGGCCATGCCCGGCGGATTGCTTCATCCTTGGCCGGGCGCGGTACTGCCGCCCTGGTCAAGGTGCCGCAGGATCGCCGGCAACAGGTCACGTGCATCGCGACCGCCGTTGCACAAGAACGACGAACTCATCCGCTGCAGGTTGTGCATGCCGATGAAGAACAGCCCCGGATGCGGTGAAACGCCGAACTCGCCGAGCGGATAGCCATGTGCGTCCAGCACGCCCTGCACGTCGAGCCACGGCCATTCGGCGACGAAGCCGGTGGCCAGCACCACCGAACGGATGCCTTCCGTCCGCAGATCCAGTTCACGCGGGGCGGCGTCCGGCTCCCAATGCAGATAGACCTCGTCGGGAATGTAGCGGGCATCGTCGGTGCGCGGTTCGGGCCGCGTGGCGTAGTACGCGCTGGCCAGCGAATCGAGATAGGCATATTCGGTCCGTGTCGCCTCGATCGCGGTGCGCAGCTGCGGGCGCACATCGGCGAAGCGGGCGACGTTTCCATCGAAGCCCTGCAACCGACCCAGCAGCCTGATGCCTGCGCGGTGCATCGCCAGCAGGCTGATCGAGCTGCCCAGGCCGGCACGCCCCTTGCCGGAAATCAGCGGGAATTCGGCGGTACGGGCCTTGCGCAGCGCATCCGGTTCTCCGGCCAGGACGGCGGCCGCTTCACTCACATGCTGGTGGATACGCCCGGCCATGTCCCACCAGGTCATCGAGTCCTTGCCGCGCAGCCGGCGGGTATGCGAATGCCGCTGGGCCAGTGACCAGTGCACGCTGCGACCGCTGTCGCGCAGGTCCTGGGCGATCTGCGCGCCGGACTGGCCGCCACCGATGACCAGCACGCCGCCGTCGGGCAGCGGGCGGGGGCTGCGGTAGTCGCCGGAGTGCAGCAGCGTCAGACCCGGTGCGGGCGCGAAGGGGACCCGGGGCATCCGCGCGCGCCGGTATTCGCCGGTAGCGACCACAACCGCCCCAGCCCGGATCAATCCGTGGCTGGTTTCGATGGCATAGCCGCCCGATTCGGGCGTGACCCGCTGAACCGCACAACCTTCGCTGATCGGCAACGAACGTTCGTCGGCATAGTCGCGCAGCCGCCGGATCACCTCCGGGGCCCCCATGAAACCTTCCGGGTCGTCACCCGCATAGGCATGGCCGTGCAGGGCCATCGTCGCGTTGGCGGTGTTGGTCTGGAACGAATCCCAGCGGCGCTGCCAGCTGGCGCCCACGGTTTCGGCCTCCAGCACGCGATGCTCGACGCCGGCTTCCTGCAGGAGCGCGCTGAGGGACAGCCCGGCCTGGCCGGCGCCGATGATGACCAGCGGCAGCGTTGCAGGCAGGGAGCCCGGCAGGCGGGGCGGGAAAGGGGAGGGGCGGTCCGGGGAAGTCACCAGGGTGGGTCCATGCAAGGGCTTGATCCGGGCCATTGCGCGGGGAATGCCCCGGGCCATCAACAGATCCGGTTCTGAAAAACGTTGCAGATCGAGGCGTCGCCTGTGGTGTCTGGCCGGGACGACCGCAGGGGCGTCCAGGGGAGCCCGGGCCTTTGCGCGGACAGGCCACCATGGCGGGGGAAAACCGACACTCCCAGGGCCCCCGGGGCTGGCCAGCGGCCGCTTCCGCCTGCCGCCGTCATATCCCCTGGGCCCCCCGGCCGTTAGAATGGCGGCCGCTGTCCACCGCCCGCTCCCGGAGCCCCCATGCCCGTTGAAGCCCAGCCGGTAGCCACCGTCGTCGACACGACCGGTGCGCCCGGCTATCTCTCCATTCGTGACCTGCGCAAGGAATTCGACGGTTTCGTCGCCGTTGACGACGTCAATCTGGACGTGCGCAAGGGCGAGATCTTTGCCCTGCTCGGTGGCTCCGGCAGTGGCAAATCGACCCTGCTGCGCTGCCTGGGTGGCTTCGAGACGCCCACCAAGGGCAGCATCACCCTCGACGGCCAGCGCCTGGACGCGCTGCCGCCGTATCAGCGGCCGGTCAACATGATGTTCCAGTCCTATGCCCTGTTCCCGCACATGACGGTCGAGCAGAACATTGCCTTCGGCCTGAAGCAGGATGGCCTGGGTAAGGACGCGATCAGCAAGCGCGTCGGCGAGATGCTCGACCTGGTGCAGATGGGCCACCTGGGCAAGCGCAAGCCGCATCAGCTGTCCGGCGGCCAGCAGCAGCGCGTGGCGCTGGCGCGGTCGCTGGCCAAAGGGCCGAAGCTGCTGTTGCTGGACGAGCCGATGGGCGCGCTGGACAAGAAACTGCGCTCGCAGATGCAGCTGGAACTGGTCAGCATCATCGAATCGTCGGGTGTGACCTGCGTGATGGTCACCCACGATCAGGAAGAAGCGATGACCATGGCCACCCGCATCGCGGTGATGGATGCCGGCTGGATCCAGCAGGTCGGCAAGCCGGACGAGGTCTACGAGCAGCCGGCCAACCGCTTCGTCGCCGAGTTCATCGGTTCGGTCAACCTGTTCGACGGGGTGATCGACGAGGACCTTCCCGAGTACGTGACCGTGCGCTCGCCGCTGTTCCCTGCGCCGATCTACATCGCCCATGGCATCACCGGCTATGAAGGGCAGCCGGTCGCGTTCGCGCTGCGCCCGGAAAAGGTGATGATCGGCAAGGACGAGCCGGAAGGGCACACCAACAAGGCGCAGGGCGTGATCGAGGACATTGCCTACTTCGGCAGCCACTCGGTGTACCACGTGCGCCTGCCCAGCGGTGCCAAGGTACTGGCCAACTTCGCCAACTCGCAGCGCTGGGCCAGTGATGGCCTCACCTGGGGCGACGAGGTGTGGGTGCACTGGCGCGACAACGACGGCGTGGTGCTGACCTCATGAGCGTCGCCGGCCTGAAGCGCTGGTTGCCGGGGCTGCGTGCCACGGTGATCGGCATTCCGTATCTGTGGCTGCTGCTGTTCTTCGCAGTGCCGTTCCTGATCGTGCTGATGATCAGCTTCTCGCTCAGCCGGGTCGGCTCGCCGCCGTACACCTGGCTGCTGCAGTACGCCGATGGCGGCTTCTCGCTGAAGCTGAACCTGGAAAATTACCTGGCGCTGTTCCGCGACTCGATCTATGCGCAGGCGTTCCTGAGCTCGATCAAGATCGCGGCGATCTCGACCTTCCTGACCCTGCTGATCGGCTACCCGATGGCCTATGCCATCGCCCGCCTGTCGCCGGCCGCGCGCAACGTGGCGATGATGCTGGTGGTGCTGCCGTCGTGGACCTCGTTCCTGATCCGCGTGTATGCGTGGAAGGCGATCCTGGACCGCAATGGCCTGCTCGACCAGTTCCTGCAGTTCACCGGCCTGCAGACGCTGATGACGTCGATGGGCCTGCCGAAACTGCAGCTGATCGACACCCCGACCGCCGCCTACATCGGCATCGTCTACTGCTACCTGCCGTTCATGGTGCTGCCGCTGTACGCCAATCTGGTCAAGCACGACCACCGCCTGCTGGAAGCGGCCTACGACCTCGGTGCCAAGCCGTGGCAGGCGTTCCTGCGCATCACCCTGCCGCTGTCCAAGGCCGGCATCATCGCCGGTTGCATGCTGGTGATGATCCCTGCGATCGGCGAATTCGTGATTCCGGAAATGCTGGGTGGCTCGGAGACGCTGATGGTCGGCCGCCAGCTGTGGAATGAATTCTTCAACAACCGCAACTGGCCGGGTGCCTCGGCGATGGCGGTGGCGATGATCCTGTTGCTGCTGGTGCCGATCTTGCTGTTCAACCGTTCCCAGCAGCGCCTGCTGGAAGGGAAGCAGGCATGAGCCCGCGTAGCGCAAAGGGCCTCGGGCTGGGTGTGCTGCTGCTCGGCTTCGCCTTCCTGTACCTGCCGATCCTGTTGTTGATGTTCTATTCGTTCAACAGCTCGCGGCTGGCGATGGTCTGGGCCGGGTTCTCTACCCGCGCCTACAGCGACCTGTTCGCCGACCGCGCGCTGATGGATGCGATGTGGACCAGCCTGGTGGTCGCGTTCTGGACCGCCTGTACCGCCACCGTGCTGGGCACGCTGGCGGCAATGGTGATTACGCGCTTCAAGCGCTTCCGTGGCAAGCCGCTGTTCGGCGCGCTGGTGACCGCGCCGCTGGTGATGCCGGATGTGATCCTGGGCTTCTCGCTGATGGCGCTGCTGGCCTCGATGGGCGCGATTCCCGGCTTTCCGGCGCGCGGCCTGACCACCATCTGGATCGCCCACGTCACCTTCACCCTGTGCTTCGTCACCGTGGTGGTGTCCTCGCGCCTGCAGGAAATGGACCTGTCGCTGGAAGAAGCCGCGATGGACCTTGGCGCCAGCCGGCTGACCGTGTTCGGCCGCATCACGCTGCCGATCATCGCGCCGGCGCTGGTGGCCGGTTGGCTGCTGGCGTTCACCCTGTCGCTGGATGACGTGGTGGTGGCCAGCTTCGTCGCCACGCCGGGCTCGACCACGCTGCCGATGAAGGTGTTCGCCTCGGTGCGCATGGGTATCAGCCCGAAGATCAACGCACTGGCCACGCTGCTGGTGTCGGCGGTATCGATCGCCGCGGTGATCGGCTGGTACATCAACGCCCGCGCCGAGAAACGGCGCCAGCGCGACCTGC
Source organism: Stenotrophomonas sp. INTA L402-1 (assembly GCF_059295135.1). Taxonomy (NCBI): domain Bacteria; kingdom Pseudomonadati; phylum Pseudomonadota; class Gammaproteobacteria; order Lysobacterales; family Lysobacteraceae; genus Stenotrophomonas; species Stenotrophomonas sp. INTA L402-1. Next base: position 25,300 of record NZ_JCAFWP010000015.1, on the reverse strand, counting down.
AGCTGGCGCGGCAGGAAAACGGCTGAGCACACGGTCTGTCGACAGTGCCGGCAACATCCGGCTCACGGGCGGCGGCGCACAATGGGGGTCTTCCAGATGGAGATCCCCCATGACCGTCGAGATTGTCGACCCGGCCACCGGCCAGGTGACCTACCGCCATGAACTGATGGGTGCTGCCGACGTCGAGCAGCGCCTGCAGGCTGCTGCCGATGCCTTCCCCGGCTGGGCCGAGCGCTCGCTGCAGGAGCGGGGGGCGATCCTCAAGCAGATCGCTGGCCAACTGCGTGCGCGCCGCGATGGTCTGCAGCAGGCGATGACCCACGAGATGGGCAAGCTCAAGGCAGAGGCGTTGGCCGAGGTCGACAAGTGCGCGGCGGCCTGCGAGTTCTACGCCGACCACGCAGCTGATTATCTCAAGCCGCAGCTGATCGACACCGAAGCCCAGCGCAGCTATGTGCGCTACGAGCCGATCGGCTGCGTGTTCGCGGTGATGCCGTGGAATTTCCCGATCTGGCAGGTGTTCCGTTTCCTCGCCCCGGCGTTCATGGCAGGCAACGTGGCCCTGCTCAAACACGCCAGCAACGTGCCGCAGTGCGCCGACCTGATCCTGGCGGTATGCCGTGACGGTGGCCTGCCTGACGGCGTGTTCGATGTACTGCACATCGACAACGACCAGGCGGCCGAGGTGCTGCGCGACGCACGGGTGAAGGCGGTGACGCTGACCGGCAGCGAGCGGGCAGGGCGCTCGATCGCGTCCAACGCGGGCAGCCAGCTGAAGAAGTCGGTGATGGAGCTGGGTGGCAGCGATGCCTTCGTGGTGCTCGACGATGCCGACCTCGACAAGACCGTGGCGGCGGCGGTGAAGTCGCGCTTCGACAACAGCGGGCAGACCTGCATCGCAGCTAAGCGCTTCATCGTGGTCGAGGCGGTGGCCGATGAGTTCACCCGGCGCTTCGTGGAAGCCGCGGGCGAGCGCCAGTACGGTGATCCGGACGAGCGCGGTACCACGCTGGCGCCGATGGCGCGCGCGGACCTGCGCGACGAACTGCACAAGCAGGTGCGGGCCAGCGTGGCCAAGGGCGCGCGGGTACTGCTGGGTGGTGAGCCGATTGCGGGTACACATGCCGGCTATCCGGCCACCGTGCTCGATCAGGTCGGCCCGGGCATGCCGGCCTACGACGAGGAGCTGTTCGGACCTGTCGCTGCGGTGATCCGGGTCAAGGATGAGGCCGAGGCACTGCGCGTGGCCAACGACACCCGCTTCGGCCTGGGCGGCAGCGTGTGGACGCGCGATCCAGTGCGCGGCGAACGTTTCGCGCAGCGCATGGAGTGTGGTGCAGCGTTCGTCAACGCCATCGTCAAGAGCGACGCGCGGTTGCCGTTCGGCGGCAGCAAACAGTCCGGTTTCGGCCGGGAGCTGGCCGACCACGGCATCCATGAGTTCATGAACATCAAGACCGTCTACGTGGCTTGATTCCGAACGGTAGTGCCGGCCGCTGGCAGGCATTGCCTGGTTGCCGGCCAGCGGCCGGCACTACCAGAAGCGGGTCATTCGCCACGACCCACGGTCGTGGCCTACCGGTTTGGTGGGTATCGATGCCCACGTGCTCGGTGGGTATCGACGCCCCCCGTGCCTGGTGGGTATCGACCGTTGGTCGATACCCCTCACAACCACTTCGCGCGCTTGAACAACCGGTACAGCCCCACGCACACACCGCCCACGCCCACGATCATCAGCGGGTACGACCACGGCTCGCTCAGCTCAGGCATGTGGCTGAAGTTCATGCCGTACCAGCTGGTGATCAGTGTCGGCGCCGCCAGCAGCGCGGCCCATGCACCCAGCCGCTTGACCGTCTCGCCCTGCGCCAGCGTCACCAGCGACAGGTTCACGCTCAGCGCGGTGCCGAGCATCTCACGCAGGGTGTCGATCACATCGCTGATGCGTACTGCGTGGTCGTGGACGTCGCGGATGTACAGCTTCACTTCGTCGGGGATCAGCTCGCCCTGGTAGCGGCGCAGCTGCGCCAGTACGTCCTGCAGCGGTGCCACCGCCATCCGCATCTTGTTCAGCTCGCGCTTGAGCTCGTACAGCCGCACCACCGTGCTGCGCTTGTAGTTGTCCGCAAAGATGTCCTTTTCCAACAGGTCCAGGGTGTCGCGGAAGCGGTGCACGATCGGCAGGTAGTTGTCGACCACGAAGTCGGTCACCGCGTACAGACAGTACGACGGGCCCATTTTCAGCAGCTGCGGCTCGCGTTCCACCCGCGCACGCACCGGCGCGTAGGACAGCGAGGCACCGTGGCGCACCGTGACCAGGAAGCGCGGGCCGAGGAAGGCGTGGGTTTCGCCGTACTGGATGCGTTCGTCGACCATCTGTGCGGTGGTTACCACCACGAACAGCGAATTGCCGTAGGTCTCGACCTTGGGACGCTGGTGCGCGTTGCGCGCATCCTCGATGGCCAGGTCGTGCAGGCAGAATTCCTCCTGCAGTTTCAGCAGTACATCGTCGTTGGGGTCATACAGGCCGACCCAGACGAAGCCGTTGCCGCTGGCGATGACATCGCTGATGGCATCCAGGCTGATGTCGTGGCGTTTGCCCTCGTCATCGTAGTGGACGCAGTTGATGACGCAGGCAGGGTTGGCCGAAGCAGGGGCGGAAGCGGAGGCGGGCAGTGACATGCCCGCCATCGTGCGTCAGTGCCGTGTTTCCGACAAGTGAGGACGCCGCCCCAGCACCCAGGCCAGCGCCACGTGCACCGGCAGCAGCAGCACGATCCACTGCACGTTGTACTGTGCCTGCAGGCTCAGCCAGTGCAGCACCAGCGCGGCCACTGCCTGTACCGCCAGCAGCCACAGCACGATCCTGAACATGCGGCCCGGCACGCGCCGGCGCAGCAGGGCGATCGCACCCGGCAGCAGCAGCACCGCCAGCGGCGAGAGCAACAGCAGGTTGCGGTTGGCCCAGGCGGCGTAGTGAATGCTGAAGCTCCACAGGAACACCAGCACGCCACCGAACAGGGCGCACAGCAGCCAGAACGGCAGGGCCAGCCCCGCCAGCAGGCGCGGGCGGTTGCGCAGCGCCATCACGCCAGCGGCGACTACCAGGCCGCACAGCAGCCACGGCCACCAACGGCGTGCGAACTCCTTCGGCTCCGGGTCGATGCGGTGCGGCAGCAGTTCCTGTTCGGACTGCACCAGCGGACGCCCATCGCTGTTGCGTGCCTGGCGCAGCGCATCGGCCAGACGCATCGGCACAAACGCTTCCTGCCAGCGCGACAGCGGCTGGTCGGCGAACGGCCCGAGGCCTACATCGAAGCCCAGCCACATCCACGGTGCCGGCGATGCCAGGCGAACCGATTCACTGCGGTAGGTATTGCCGCGCGAGCGCCCCGACAGCTGCGACTGCAGGCCGCCACCCAATGCCTTGTCCACCGTGTCGCGCACCATCGTGGCGCAGTTGGCGGTGTAGTAATCGTAGTGGTAGCGCGCGTTCTCCGGCTTGGCCCGCTCGGCCAGGTCGGCCGCCAGCGCACGCGCCTGGTCGGGGCGCAGGTCCAGCCACTGCACGCTGGCACCGCGGCCGGTCTCGTCGTAGTACGACAGGTCCTGCTGCAACGGCAGCGCCACCAGGTAATACATCATGTCGCCGCGTGCGAAGCGGCTGATGAAATCGTCCTCGGACGGATCGAAGTAGCCGAAGTTGTACGAGGTCGCCTCGCCGCTGACCGGATCGAGCACCACGATGGCGTCGTGGCCGAAGCGTTCGAAGAACACGGTGCCCGGCTGCATGGTCACCACGCCGATGCGCGGGGCAGGGGCTTCAGCATTGGTCGCGGGTACGGCAGGTGTGGCTGCCGCCGGCTGCGCGAACGCGGCCAGTGGCAGGGCCATGGCCAGCACGCACAGTGCCAGCCACACCGTGAGGATCAGGCCGCGGCGCTTCAAGCGTCGTCCTGCGCGTCCGGCGGCAGCACGGTCACGTGGAAGGCCTGTACCCGGCGCGCATCGGCGCGGGCCACGCGGAACATGAAACGGTCCAGCGCCAGCTCGTCACCGACTTCCGGCAGGTGACCCACGGCCTCGGTGACCAGGCCGCCGATGGTGTCGTAGTCCTCGTCGGAGAAGGTGGCACCGAAGCGCTCGTTGAAGTCACCAATCGGGGTCAGCGCGTCGACCACGTACTGGCCGTCGGACTGGATGGCGATCTGCGCCGAGGGATCTTCAGCCTCGTCATGCTCGTCGTCGATCTCGCCGACGATCTGTTCCAGCACGTCCTCGATGGTGACCAGGCCGGCGACACCGCCGTACTCGTCCACCACGATGGCCATGTGGTTGCGCGACAGACGGAATTCCTTCAGCAGCACATTGAGCTTCTTCGCCTCCGGGATCAGCACCGCCGGGCGCAGCAGCTCGCGCACGTTGGCCGGGCCGTTGTCGGCAACCACGCCGCGCAGCAGGTCCTTGGCCAGCAGGATGCCAAGGATGTCGTCCTTGTTCTCGCCGTGCACCGGGAAGCGTGAATGGCCGGATTCGACCACCTGCTTCATCAGTTCCAGGAAGGGCGCTTCTACCGGCAGCGAGACCATCTGCGAGCGCGAGATCATCACGTCGCCCACGGTCAGCTCGGCGACCGAAATGGCGCCTTCCATCATCTTCAGGGTATCGGCGGCGATCAGACCCTCTTCCTGCGCGGTGTGCAGGACAGCGACCAGCTCGTCGCGGGTATGGGGTTCGCCGGAGAAGGCGGAGGTCAGGCGTTCAAGCCAGCCGCGCTTCTTTTCACTGTGCTCCGCAGGGGAGCTACTACTGTCGTCTTCTGACATCTCTGGAAAAAAGGCACCCGGCAGGCCGGGCGTTGGCCCAAGTCTAGCAGGATGTGACGGCCTGTCAGTGACTGCCGGTGGCCGGGGCAGGGGCGGCCGGGGCCGGCTCGTCCTCGGGCAGGTCCAGGCTGTAGGTGCAGCCGGCCAGGGTCTTGCCGGGGTGGGAGGCCACGGTGGAGACGCTGAGGATGATCGACTCGATCTGGGCCTCGCCGGTCTTCGGGTCGGTCACGTCGCGGCTGACCACCTCGCGGCCGGCCATGAACTTGCCGTTCTGGTCGTAGCCGGTCTCCAGCGCCAGGCGCTTGGCCAGCGGGCGTGGGTCGGCCTGGTCGAGGACGGCCATGATGCTGGCGCCGGCCACCGCCACCCGCTCGGTCTGTTGGCCGAAGACGGTGATCGGGCTGGCCAGCCGGTACTCGCTCATGAACTGGTTGCCCTGCGGCAGCGGCTGCAGGCCCTGGGCCACGGCCTTCAGCGGATCGGCCAGCAGCGGCGCCAGCGCGGCCTGCTCGGCCACGCCCTGGCGGCATTCGATCAGGGCCGGCAGGTCAAGACTGGAGGCGAGGGCCGAAGGCACCGCAAAGGCACACAGCAGGGGCAGGCAGCAACGCAGGGACACGGGCAGGTTCCGCAGTCGGGCCGGACATCATAACGGTGACGGGCGCGGGTTCTCAGCCTTGTTGCGGCGGCGGCCGCGGGTCAGCAGGGCACGTAGACCCATCACCGGCAGCGTGAGCAGCACCGCCTGCATCGAAACGTGGAGGACCGTGACCAGCCCGCGGGCCGCGAACTGCAGCAGGCCCGTTTGTTCGAACCAGGGCATCAGTGCCGGTTCGGCGGCCTTTGCCAGTGGCACGTACATTGCGCAGAGCGCGTACAACAGCCAGAGTGAGGCGGTTGAGGCATGGAAGAACGGCAACGTCGCCGCCGAGCGTCGCAGGCGCTGCTGGACTACCACGCGCCAGGCCACCGGCGCGGTGAACGCGCCAATCAGCATCAGCAGCAGGGCCCCCGTCACCAGGCCCGTCGTGGTGCTCATCCCGTGCCGCTGTTGCAGCAGGTGAGGCCCGATCCCGCCGACGACCAGGCTGGCAATGACGCACGCCGGTGACAGCAGTGCCAGCGTGCGCAGCAGCCAGTGCTGCCCGCTGGGGTCGCGTGCACTTACACGGCGAACGGCATGCGCGCCCAGCACCAGCAGAATGGCGAGAAGGCCGGCAGCCATCATGATCGTCATGAAGCCGTTCCCTGGGTTCATCCTTTTTCCTTCCGCGTCCTGGCCGGTGTTGAACAATAGCGCAGCGCATGGGCTGGCACTCAGCCCGGGCGCAGTCAGGGCGGATTCCGGCGCGTGGTCGCCGGGTACCAGCGCAGCCTGACCGGGTAGCCCAGCTGCACCTGCAGGTGGTCGCGCAGGGCCGCTGCGGTCGCGCGGTTGGCTGGGGTATCCCGCAGCTCAACCTCCAGCTCCCCGGTCTTGACATCCAGGCTATAGCCGAACAGGTCGGGCAGCTGGGCCCGCAGCCAGTCCCGCTGTGCATGCAGGCGGCGCGTCATCTCCGCTTCGGTCATCGCGGCACCGGTGATGTAGTGCACACGTTGCGGGCCATCCGCCCCTGGGTGTGTCTCATCGGCCTCGGGTGCGGCGCCTGTCAGTCGCACCACAACGTTCCAGCCCCTCGCATTGTCCACCCAGATGCCGGCCAGACGTGCCGCGTGCCGCGCTTCCAGGCGCTCGATCAGCGCCCGCTGCTGGGCGGTGGCGACGGTGTTGCGGGTGTCGCGCTCGCTGCTGCCGAAGAACGCCCGTAGTTCGGCGACCTTTGCGGCGATGTCGGCCTCGCTGTCGCTGGTAGGGAACGGTGAAGGACGGTCAGGATCGGGCATCAGGCCTGCCCCGGACTGCAGTAGCGCGGCAAGCACAAGTGCGGGCAGGGTCATGCTGCGCTCCTCTTCCGTGAGTGCGTGGGCCCGGAACAGAGCCCGGTGTCAGCGCTCGCCCGCGTACGGGTCGGCGATGCCCAGCTCGGCCAGGATGTCGCGCTCCAGCTGCTCCATCGCCTCGGCTTCCTTGTCGTCCTCGTGGTCCCAGCCAAGCAGGTGCAGCACGCCGTGCACGGTCAGGTGCGCGTAGTGGGCGTTGAGCGCCTTGCCCTGTTCGTCGGCTTCGCGGGCCACCACCGGTGCGCAGATCACCAGGTCACCGAGCAGTGGGAACTTGACGCCCTTGGGCAGGCCTTCGGGCACTTCGGCCGGGAAGCTGAGCACGTTGGTCGCGTAGTCCTTGCCGCGGTAATGGCGGTTCAGCGACTGCCCTTCCTTGGCATCGACCACGCGGATGGCCAGATCGGCCTCGCGGATGCGGCCCTTCAACGCGGCGGCCACCCACTTGCGGAAGCTCACCGCCGCCGGCAGGCCGGCACGCGGCAGGGCATAACTGACGGCGACGTCCAATCGCACGGGGCCACGGGTCATGGAGTTGCTCCTGGTTGGATCTGATGCAGGTCGCGGCGGTCGTAGGCGCTGACGATGCGCGCGACCAGCGGGTGGCGGACCACGTCACGGGATTCGAAGAAGGTGAAGCTGACGCCCTCGACCTCGCGCAGCACGTCGATGGCGTCGCGCAGGCCGGACTTCACATGCTTGGGCAGGTCGGTCTGGGTCAGGTCACCGGTGACCACCGCAGTGGAGCCGTAACCCAGGCGGGTCAGGAACATCTTCATCTGCTCGATGGTGGTGTTCTGCGCCTCGTCCAGGATCACGAACGCATCGTTGAGCGTGCGGCCGCGCATGTAAGCCAGCGGCGCGATCTCGATGACGTTCTTCTCCAGCAGCTTGACCACCTTCTCCACGCCCATCATCTCGTACAGGGCGTCGTACAGCGGTCGCAGGTAGGGGTCGACCTTCTGGCTCAGGTCGCCGGGCAGGAAGCCCAGCTTCTCGCCGGCCTCCACCGCCGGGCGCACCAGGATCAGGCGCTGCACCCGCGATTCGTTCAGGGCTTCGACCGCGCTGGCTACGGCCAGGAAGGTCTTGCCGGTACCGGCCGGGCCTATGCCGAAGTTGATGTCGTGGGTGGCGATCTGGTGCAGGTAGCGGCCCTGGTTGGCACCGCGGCCGCGTACCGTGCCGCGCTTGACCTTGATCGCCACGTCCTGTGCTTCATAGGAGCGCTCGGCGATCTGCTCGACATTGGCCTGCGCCAGGCGCAGATGGATGGCGTGGTTGTCGAAGGTGGTTTCGCCGGCTTCGGCGTACAGCGCTTCAACCAGCTTCTGCGCCTCGACGATGGCCTCGTTGGGCCCGCTGATGCGGAACACGAAGCCACGATTTGCGATCTCCACACCGAGCTTCAGCTCGATCTGGCGCAGGTGCCCGTCGAAGGGGCCGCACAGGTTGGCCAGTCGCTCGTTGTCTTCCGGCGACAGGGTGAAGTCTCGATGATCGATGCTTTTCATTGCTTGGGGTGGGGCTGACGCCTTCCACCGCAGTGTATTCAGGGAGGACAAGGGTAGCGCGCGTGCGGGGCACACGGCCAGCAGACGGTCGATACAGCGTTTTCCACACCCGGTGTGGACGGGGCACGCGGAAACCTGTGGATAGACCTTCGCAATGCTTGTGCCACAAGGCCCATGAGGTCCTGGTGAAAAAAACGTCATGGTCGCCGGTCGCTACGGCAGCACTGCCACGGGTGGCCTGCGCGGGGGGCATTCATCGTGATGGCAGTGCAGGTTTCGTTGCCCGGCGAGCAACAGCGCGAGGTCGTGCCGGATTTCCACAACGGTTGTGGAATGATGCCGAATCAACCTGTGGATAGCTGGTGCGGAGCCTTGCAGCAAAAGGCTTGCCCACGCGTGGTGAAAAAACCGTCAGGGCTGATTGGAATCATTGAGGGTGCACGGGGCACATGGCACCGTGTCGCCGTCGCAGGAGGGGATGGCATGGGCATCGGCAACGGGATGCGTGGAATCGGACTGGCGGGCATCGGCCTGCTGGTGGGGTGTGGGCAGTCAACGCCGACTGCCCTGGGCACGCTGGAGTGGGACCGGATCACGTTGCCGGCACCGGCGGCCGAAGTGATCGCCACGGTGGAGGTGCGCGAGGGCCAGCAGGTCAAGGCCGGGACCGTGCTGATGCAGCTGGACCCGGTGCGGGGAGACGCGCAGTTCGCCGCAGCGCAGGCTGATACGGCGCGTGCGCAGGCGCAGCTGGAAGAACTGCAGATCGGCCCACGCCAGGAGCAGATCGCTCAGGCCAAGGCACAACTGGCCGCGTTGCGCGCACAGGCTGCCGAAGCAAGTGCCTATTACCGACGGGTCCAGCCGTTGGCCCAGCAGCGCTTGATTGCCGCCGCTGAACTGGATCGAGCACGCGCCGCCGCCGGCAATGCCGAAGCCAGCGTGCGTGCTGCCGAGCAGGCCTGGCTGGAGCAGGTGCACGGCAGCCGTGTGCAGGATATCGCCCAGGGCCAGGCGGCCGCCGATGCCGCACGGGCACAGCAGGTGGTACAGAGCGTGAACCTGCAGAAGCTGCAGTTGCGTGCACCGCGCGACGGGGTAGTCGATGCATTGCCCTACCGGCAGGGGGACCAGGCACCGATCGGTGCGCCGCTGGCAGTGATGCTGGTCGGCGAGCGCCCCTATGCGCGCGTCTACCTGCCGCAACCGCTGCGTCTGCAGGTGAAGGTCGGGCAGGCCGCACAGATACAGCTGGAAGGCGGCAACACCGTGCTGAAGGGGCATGTACGTGCAATCCGTAGCGAACCATCGTTCACGCCGTACTACGCACTGACCGGCGATGACGTCGAACGGCTGAGCTATCTGGCCGAGATTGAAGTGGACGGGAACAGCGACATGCAGAAACTGCCAGCGGGTCTTCCGGTACAGGTGCGCTTCTGAACACCGGTGCGGACATCGCGGTGCATGCGCAGGGCCTGACCCGCCGCTTCGGCGAGCTGCTGGCCGTGGACAACGTCGACCTGACCGTACCGCGCGGACAGGTATACGGTTTTCTGGGCCCGAACGGGTCTGGCAAGTCGACCACCATCCGCATGCTGTGCGGCCTGCTGGAACCCAGCGCAGGGCAGATCGAGGTGCTGGGGTTGGCGGTTCCCGAGCAGGCCGAAGCGCTGCGCCGACGCATCGGCTACATGACCCAGCGCTTCTCGTTGTACGAAGATCTGTCGGTGCGCGAGAACCTGGAATTCCTCGCCGCCATCCAGGACCTGCCGCGTGCACAGGCCCGGCAGCGGGTCGACACGCTGCTGCAGCAATACCGGCTGCAGGACCGCCAGCCACAACTGGCTGGCACGCTCAGTGGTGGCCAGAAGCAGCGCCTGGCCCTGGCCGGTGCAGTGGTCCATTCGCCCGAACTGCTGTTCCTGGACGAGCCGACCAGTGCGGTCGATCCCGAATCGCGCCGCGATTTCTGGGAAGCCCTGTTCGAGCTGGCCGATGCCGGTACGACGGTGCTGGTGTCGACCCACTACATGGACGAGGCCGAGCGTTGCCACCGGCTGGCGATCCTCGATCGAGGCGCGCTGGTCGCCGACGGCACGCCGGCCGAACTGTGTGCACGGCTGGACGGCCGCACGCTGCAGGTCACCTCGACGCAGCCGCGCCAGGCCAGCCGCGCACTGTCTGAGCTGCCCGGCGTGCTGAGCGTGGCGCAGATCGGCACCCAGCTGCGGGTATTGTGCAGCGAGGATGTCGCGGACGCCGCCGCATTGCGGCGCGCGCTGGCCAGCGCCGATCCGCAGGCCCGCATCGAGGCGGTGGCACCGAACCTGGAAGACGTGTTCGTGGCCGCCACCCGCGGCCGTGGCCGGGAGCCGGCGGCATGAACCTGCGCCGCCTGTGGGCGATCATGCTCAAGGAGCTGCGGCAGCTGCGCCGCGACCGCATCACGCTGGCGATGATCGTCGGCATTCCGGTGATGCAGCTGCTGCTGTTCGGCTACGCGATCAATCTCAACCTGCGTCATCTCAACGCCGGTGTCGCCGACCAGGCCAACAGCGCGGCGTCACGCGCGCTGGTGCAGGACATGGTCGCCACCGGCGTGATCACGCCGCGCAGCGAGGCGTACACGCCCGATCAACTGATGCAGGCGCTGCGCCGTGGCGAAATCAGTGTCGGCATCGTGGTGCCGGCCGACTTTGAGCGTCGTCGCTTCGATGGACGCGAAGCGGTACAGGTGCTGGTCGACGGCAGCGACACCGTGGTGCAGAGCGCAGCGATCCAGCTGGCACAGGTGCCGCTGGATACGCGTCCGACCAGCAACACGCGGCCGCTGCGCGAAGGCAGCATCGCTGGTGGTCCGATCAGCGTGACCAGCTTCTACAACCCGCAGCGGCGTTCGGCGGTGAACATCGTGCCGGGCCTGATCGGGGTGATCCTGACCATGACCCTGGTGATGTTCACGGCCGTAGCGGTGGTGCGCGAACGCGAGCGCGGCAACATGGAACTGCTGATCGCCACACCGGTGTCGCGCAGCGAACTGATGGTCGGCAAGGTGCTGCCCTATGCGGCTATCGGTCTGCTGCAGACCACGCTGGTATTGGTGCTGGGCACCTGGCTGTTCCAGGTGCCGATCCGCGGCAGCCTGCTGGACATCTATCTGGCCGCGGTGCTGCTGGTGCTGGCCAACCTGGCGCTGGGCCTGCTGATCTCCACGCGCGCGCGCTCGCAGTTCCAGGCGATGCAGATGACGCTGTTCCTGTTCCTGCCGTCGATCCTGTTGTCGGGCTTCATGTTCCCGTTCGCCGGCATGCCACGGCCGGTGCAGTGGCTGGCCGAAGTGCTGCCGCTGACCCACTTCCTGCGCCTGGTGCGCGGCATCATGTTGCGTGGCGCCTCGCTGTGGGAGCTGTGGCACGATGCGCTGGCGCTGCTGGCCTTCATCGTGGTGATGATGACGCTGGCGATCCTGCGTTTCCGCAAGCGATTGGATTAGGGAATGCCGACCAACGGTCGGCATCCACAACTACCGCGGTGGGTGCCGACCGTTGGTCGGCACACCCTAACCTTATTCCGCCACCACGCGCGCGCGCAGCGAATTGGTCAGCGCTTCGGTGATCACCACGTCCACGAACTGGCCGATCAATCGTGCCGGCGCCGGGAAATTCACCGAACGCATGTTTTCGGTCTTGCCGGTCAGTTCGTTCGGGTTCTTCCGCGAAGGACCTTCCACCAGCACCGTCTGCACGGTACCGACCATCTTTTCGGAAATGCCGGCAGCGTGCGCATTGATGCGTTCCTGCAGGCGCGACAGGCGAGCGTGCTTCTCGGCATCGCTGATCGTGTCCTCCAGATCCGCGGCCGGCGTGCCCGGGCGACGCGAATAGATGAAGGAGAAGCTGTGGTCGAAGCCGATGTCCTCGATCAGCTTCATGGTCTTCTCGAAATCGGCATCGGTCTCGCCGGGGAAGCCGACGATGAAGTCCGAGCTGATCGAGATGTCCGGGCGCACCGCGCGCAGCCTGCGGATCTTCGACTTGAATTCCAGTGCGGTGTAGCCACGCTTCATCGCCGACAGCACGCGGTCGCTGCCTGCCTGTACCGGCAGGTGCAGGAAGTTGGCCAGCTGCGGCACGTCGCGGAACGCATCGATCAGCGAATCGCTGAACTCCAGCGGGTGCGAGGTGGTGAAGCGGATGCGGCCGACACCATCGATCTCGGCGATGGTGCGGATCAGCAGGCCGAGGTCGGCAAATTCGCCCTCACCATACGGCCCGCGATAGGCGTTGACGTTCTGGCCGAGCAGGTTGATCTCGCGCACGCCCTGCGCGGCCAGCTGCGCCACTTCCACCACCACGTCCTCGAACGGACGGCTGACTTCGGTGCCACGGGTGTAGGGCACCACGCAGAACGAGCAGTACTTGGAACAACCTTCCATGATCGAGACGAAGGCCGAAGCACCTTCGGCGCGTGGCTCGGGCAGGCGGTCGAACTTCTCGATCTCGGGGAAGCTGATGTCCACCTGCGGGCGCTTCTGCTCGCGGCGTGCGCGGATCAGTTCCGGCAGGCGATGCAGGGTCTGCGGGCCGAACACCAGGTCCACGAACGGGGCGCGCTTGATGATCGCTTCGCCTTCCTGCGAGGCAACGCAGCCGCCCACGCCGATGATGACCTCGCGGCCCTTGTTCTTCAGGCCCTTCCATACGCCCAGCTGGCTGAATACCTTCTCCTGCGCTTTCTCGCGGATGGAGCAGGTATTGACCAGGATGACGTCGGCGTCGTCCGGGCTGTCGGTCAGTTCCAGCCCATCGCTGGCGGCAAGCACGTCAGCCATCTTGGCCGAGTCGTACTCGTTCATCTGGCAACCGTGGGTCTTGATGTACAGCTTGCCTTTCACCTGGTCGGGCTTGCGCGGACCGGCGGGCAGGGCAACGAGCGGGGTACCGCCCGGCGTGGCGGGCGGAAAGACGTCTGGCGTCCCGGTCATGGCGCTTAATCCATTCGGGTGGCGGGAAAGCGGGCAATTCTACCCGCATCCCAGCGCGTGCGCCGGCCCAGTAGAGCCAGGCCATGCCTGGCTGCTTTCCGTCCCGCAGGCACGGCGGGCGGGTCATCCACGCATGGCGTGGATCTACTGGAATTCCGGGTCCGCCCCCCCGGTAGCGCCCGGCCGCGCCCGTCGACACGCCTCAGGCCGCTGCCAGCTCCGCATCGATCTGCCGCGAACGGTCGAAAGCGGTCATCGCACTCATCCGTGCAATGTAATCAGCCGTGGCCGGCGCCGGCTGCACCAGGCCGAAGGCGGTGGTCCAGGCCAGCGCATTGCCCCACAGCACGTCGGCGGCGCTCATCGTCTCGCCGAGCAGGTACGGCCCCTGCGCCAGCTGGGCCTCGACCACCTGCAGCACGGTCTCCGCGTCGTTGTAGGGCGACATCAGGCGCGGCGGCGGCTCGCGGTGCATTGCCTTGTCGATCATCGCCGGCTCGAAACAGGCGCCGTAGAAGGCCATCCAGCGCAGGTAGGGGCCGCGCAGGGCGTCGCCGATCGGCGGGGCCAGCCCGGCTTCCGGGTACAGGTCGGCCAGGTACAGGTAAATCGCCACCTGCTCGGTCACCAGTGCGCCGTTGTGGACGATGGCCGGTACCTTGCCCATCGGGTTGATGGCCAGGTAGGCCGGGGCCAGGTTGGCGCCGGCCTTCAGGTCCAGCACCTGCATGCGGTAGTCGGCACCCAGCGCTTCGAGCAGGGCCACGGCGCCGCTCGAGCGTGAACGGGCGGCGTGGTACAGGGTGATCTGGCGGGATGTCATGGCATTGCTCCTTGCGGTGGGTGGTGAACTGGAGCTCATCCTGGGGCACTATTGCGGACGACTTCTGTCCTCGATCCTTCATGCGCCATACCGCCCATCGACTGTTGCGCCTGATCGCCCTGCTGCAGGCCCGTCGCCAGTGGTCCGGGGCCGAGTTGGCCGAGCGCATGGGCGTGGACCGGCGCAGCATCCGCCGTGACATCGAGCGCCTGCGCGAACTGGGCTATCCGGTGCAGGCCTCATCCGGGGTCGGCGGCGGCTACCAGCTGGGGGCAGGGGCACCCGTACTTCCCATGCTGTTGGATGAGGAAGAGGCGACCACCCTGGCCATCGCCCTGCGCGCGGCCTCGGCCACCGTCGCCGGCATTGACGACACCGCGCGTGGCCTGCTGTCCAAGCTCGATCCGCTGGTGCCGACCCGTCGCCGCCAGCAGGCCGGCGAGGTGCATGCAGCGACGGCCACCCTGTCCGATCTTCCGTCCACCGATGCGCGCGTGCTCGGGCGGCTGGCCCAGTACTGCCGGCAGGCGTCACGGCTGGCCTTCGAATACCGCAGCGCACAGGACGCCGTCACCCAGCGCGAGGTCGAGGCCCAGCACCTGGTCAACTACGGGCGGCGCTGGTACCTGCTGGCCTGGGATCTGGGCCGGCAGGACTGGCGCACCCTGCGCGTGGACCGGATGGGCGCGGTGCGTGAGTGCTCCGAGCCGGGCATGCACCGGCGCACCCCGGCGCCGCCGGATGTGATGGTGCGGCAGGCGGTCAGCCAGGCCCCGTTCGCGCTGCAGGCCATCGTCCGCCTGGCCGGCAGTCGCGCCGAGCTGGAAGGCCGCATTCCGCCCTGGTGCGGGGTGCTGGAGGCGGACGGCGCCGAGCACTGCCTGCTGCGCATGGGTGCTGAGAGCCGGGGCATGATGCTGGCGCAGATCCTGAGCCTGGACCGCGTGCCGGTGGCGCTGTGGACCACGCCGCCAGGCCTGCGCGACGAACTGGCCCAGCGCCTGGCCGGGCTCGGCCGGGTGCTGGCTGTGCCGCCGGTCACAGGCTGAGCCACATCGCTTGGCAAGCCCCGGCGAAGCTGGGACACTCGCCGCCATGAAGGGGATACTGGGGACAACGGCGATCATCATCGCTGCGCTGACCGCTGCGCCGGCCAGCGCCGGAACCCTGTACAAGTGCCAGGGCCCTGACGGCGTCACCAGTTATGTGAGCAAGCGGGTGGCGGGTGCGCGCTGCAGCACCATCAGCTACAGCCGCGACACCCGTCCGGCACCGCGCCCGGTGGTGGACGTGCCCAGGCCGGCGCCGACCACGGTGGCCAGCATCGAACGCAACCCGGTTGCCGTTGCCGCCAGCGCCGCCACGCCGGCAACGGTTGCGCCTGCGCCTGCATCCGCGCCCGCAGCTGCTCCGGCACAGCCGGTCGCCTCGCGCGCCGGACGCATGGTCAGCGGCCAGGTCTATTCCTTCATGAAGGACGGCGTGCGCCACTACACCAGTGCGCGCCCGACCCAGGTCGCCAACCTCGGCCCGGTGCGGACCATCCGCTACAGCTTCATGGAGCGCTGCTACGCGTGCGGGGTCAATCCACGCGTTGACTTCGGCACCGTGCGCCTGAACACCACCGCGTTCCAGAGCGAGATCACCTCGGCCGCACGCGAGTTCGGCGTCGATGAGGCGGTGGTGCGCGCGATCATCCATGCCGAGTCGGCCTACAACCCGACCGCGCTCAGCCGCGCCGGCGCCCAGGGCCTGATGCAGCTGATGCCCCCCACCGCCGCCCGCTTCGGGGTCGGTGATTCCTACGATGCCGGGCAGAACATCCGCGGTGGCGTGCAGTATCTTGCGTGGTTACTGAAGCGCTTCAACGGCGATCTGACCCTGGCTGCCGCCGGCTACAACGCCGGCGAAGGCGCGGTCGACCGCCACGGTGGCGTGCCGCCCTACAGCGAAACCCAGTACTACGTGCGCCGGGTCGGGCAGCTGGCCGAGCGTTACCGCACCGCATTGACGCACCAGTAGTGCCGGCCGCTGGCCGGCAACCCCTGGGCAATGGCCGGTACCGACCGGCCGCTGGCCGGCAACCCCGCAATCAATGTTGTTGCAATGCGTTGTGTGGCGCGCGACGGTTCCGCTACACTCGACCGTGATTCAATGCGGCTCTGGCCCCCACCGGATCCGCTGGCAGCCTTAAAGCTACCTAATCAATATCGGAGTGCCGGATGGCCAACGATGGGGTACACGATCCAGTCAACACCGGACGTCGGCGTTTTCTTTCTGCCACCACAGCCGTGGTGGGCGCCGTCGGCGTCGGATTCACCGCAGTTCCTTTCATCAAATCCTGGAACCCCAGTGCCCGCGCCAAGCTTGCCGGCGCACCGGTGGTGGCCGACATCAGCGCCCTGCAGGAAGGCCAACGCCTGATCGTGGAATGGCGTGGCCAGCCGATCTGGATCGTCAAACGGTCCAAGGCGATCCTCGATGCGCTGCACGGGCTGGATGGCCGTCTCAAGGACCCCGAGTCCGGCGAGAAGGACCAGCAGCCGGAGTACGTGCTGAAGCAGAACCCCGAGCTGCGCTCGATCAAGCCGGACATCTCCGTGCTGGTCGGCCTGTGCACGCACCTGGGCTGCTCGCCGGAAATGGTCGCCGAGATCCGGCCTGAACCCTACGACCCGCAGTGGAAGGGCGGTTACTTCTGCCCCTGCCACAAGTCGCGCTTCGACATGTCCGGCCGCGTCTTCAAGGACGTGCCGGCGCCGATCAACCTGAAGGTGCCCGCGCACCACTACCAGGACGACAACACCATCATCATCGGTGTCGATCCGCAGGGGGCTGCCTGATGGCCAATATCCTCAGCCGTACCGCCAGCGGCGTGGCCGACTGGGTCAATGCCCGCGCACCGGGCCTGATGCCGGTGTACCGCAAGCACGTCAGCGAGTACTACGCGCCGAAGAACTTCAACATCTGGTACTACTTCGGTTCGCTGGCGCTGCTGGTGCTGGTCAACCAGATCGTCACCGGCATCTTCCTGACGATGCACTACAAGACCAACGCCGCCGAGGCGTTCGGTTCCATCGAATACATCATGCGTGATGTGGAGTGGGGCTGGCTGATCCGCTACATGCACTCCACCGGGGCCTCGCTGTTCTTCATCGTGGTCTACCTGCACATGTTCCGCGGCCTGCTGTACGGCAGTTACCAGAAGCCGCGCGAGCTGGTGTGGATCCTGGGCATGCTGATCTACCTGGTGCTGATGGCCGAAGCGTTCATGGGCTACGTGCTGCCGTGGGGCCAGATGTCGTTCTGGGGCGCCAAGGTGATCATCTCGCTGTTCGGCGCGATACCGGTGATCGGCAACGGCCTGACCGAATGGATCATGGGCGACTACCTGCCCAGTGACGCCACGCTCAACCGCTTCTTCGCGCTGCATGTCATCGCATTGCCGCTGGTGCTGTTGCTGCTGGTGGTGCTGCATCTGGGCGCGCTGCACGAAGTGGGGTCGAACAACCCAGACGGCGTGGAGATCAAGAAGGGGCCGAAGGGCAACCGCTGGTCGCCGAACGCGCCGGCCGACGGCATCCCGTTCCACCCGTACTACACGCTCAAGGACGGTGTCGGCGCCGGCTTCCTGCTGATCATCGCCGCCTTCATCATCTTCTTCGCGCCCGGTTTCGGCGGCCTGTTCCTGGAGCACGACAACTTCACCGAGGCCAACCGCCTGGTGACCCCGGAGCACATCAAGCCGGTCTGGTACTACACGCCGTACTACGCGATGTTGCGCGTGGTGCCGAACAAGCTGGGCGGCGTGCTCGTGATGTTCTCGGCCATCGCGATCCTGTTCCTGGTGCCGTGGCTGGACAAGGCGAAGGTGAAATCGGTGCGCTACCGCGGCTGGATCTCGAAGGTGATGCTGGGCGTACTGGCGGTGTGCTTCGTCTGGCTGGGCGTGATCGGTTCCGGCCCAGGCACCGACGTGCACGAGACCTACATCGGGCGGGTGCTGACCTTCCTGTACTTCGCGTTCTTCATCACCATGCCGCTATGGACAAGGTTGGACAGGACCAAGCCGGTACCGGAGAGGGTGACCACCCATGACTGAACGCTGGATGGTCCGGCTGGCCCTGACGGCCGCCCTGATGCTGGGCAGTTTCCTGGCCTCCGCCGCCGAAGGCGGCACCAAGCTGCTGCAGGCCGGCAACGATCTCGGTGACCGCGCCTCGCTGCAGCGCGGCGCGCAGCTGTACATGAACTACTGCTCCGGCTGCCATGCGCTGAAGTACCTGCGCTATTCGCGGATGGCGCAGGACCTGGGCCTGACCGAGGAAGAGGTGATGAACAACCTCAACTTCACCGGCTCGGCGATCGGCGACCCGATCCCGGTGGCGATGCCCAAGGAGAACGCCGAGAAGTGGTTCGGCAAGATGCCGCCGGATCTCAGCCTGATCGCGCGCGTGCGCGGCAGTGACTGGGTCTACACCTACCTCAAGTCGTTCTACCTGGACAGCAGCCGGCCGCTGGGCTGGAACAACGCGCTGTTCGCCAACGCGTCCATGCCCAACCCGCTGTGGGAAATGCAGGGCCTGCAGCATGCCGTGCATGGCAAACCGGAGGCGCCGGGCATGGACCCGCCGGTGACCGGCCTGCGCCTGGAAACGCCAGGCAACGTCGATGCCGGACAGTACGACCAGGCCGTGCGCGACATCACCAACTTCCTCGAATACGCCGGTGAACCGGCCGCGCTCAAGCGCCAGCAGCTGGGCGTGTGGGTGATCCTGTTCCTGGCCCTGCTGACCTTCCTGCTGTACCTGCTGAAGAAGGAATACTGGAAGGACGTTCACTGAATCTGCCGCCGACCATCGCACGGGCCTATTGGCTTTTGTGATGGTCGGTTGCACACTCGGGGAGGAGTCGATCGCTGGCACGGTGCCGGCGGCGCCGATGCGGCAGGCGGTCTCCTGTCGTGGGAGAGCCTTTGATGGCGGCGAGCGTACGCATGCGCAATACACTGACGCTGTTTTCCTCGAACGACGACGTACTGTGCCACCGTGTACGCCTGGTCCTGGCGGCCAAGGGTGTGACCTTCGACTTCGTTCCGGTCGATCCACAGAACCCGCCTGAAGACCTGATCGACCTCAATCCGTACCACTCGGTGCCGACCCTGGTCGAACGCGAACTGGTGCTTTACGCCGCGTCGGTGGTCAGCGAATACCTCGATGAGCGCTATCCGCATCCGCCGCTGATGCCGGTCGATCCGCTGTCGCGTGCCCGCATCCGGTTGGCCATGCTGCGCATCGAGCACGACTGGGTGCCGCAGGTGCAGGCCATCCAGCTGGGCAACAAGACCCAGGCCGAGGCCGGTCGCAAGCGCCTGAAAGAACTGCTGACGGCCTCGCTGCCGCTGTTCAAGGCCAGCAAGTTCTTCCTCAACCCGGAAATGAGCCTGGCCGACTGCGCGATGGCGCCGATCATCTGGCGCCTGCAGTCGCTGGATGTGCCGCTGCCGAAGGACGGCAAGGCGATTGAAGACTACGGCAACCGCATCTTCCGCCATCCGGGTTTTGTCCGCAGCCTGACCGACCAGGAAAAGAAGCTGCGCGATCTGCCGGGCTGATCCCGTCTTGCTTTACCCGTCTGCACGCCGACCGGCGTGCAGGCGATCCGCCCCGGCGGGGCGCCGGGCGCGTACACTTCACGCATGACCGAAGACTTCTTCCACATGACCAGCCACCGCCCGTACCTGCTGCGGGCGCTGGTGGAATGGATCAACGACAACCAGCTGACCCCGCACATCCTGGTCGACGCCGGCGTCCCCGGCGTGCAGGTCCCGCCTTCGGCGGTCAAGGATGGCCGGGTTGTGCTCAACATCGCCGAACGCGCTGTCGTGCGGCTGATGATCGACAACGAGATGGTGAGCTTCTCGGCGCGCTTCTCCGGCACCAGCTACCCGGTGCAGGTGCCGATCAGCGCCGTGCTGGCCGTCTACGCCCGCGAGACCGGGCAGGGCATGGCACTGCCGGATGACATTCCGGGCAGCGAAACTGCGCCGACCAGCGACGAACTGCTGCACGAGGAAGGCACGCCGCCGGACGATACCCCGCCGGCCAGTCCGCCGCCCAAGGGTCGCCCGAACCTGCGCGTGGTCAAGTAATCCCTCTGACGCCGCCCCGATGGGCGGCGTTTTCCTTTACAGGATTTACCGGTGGGTGCCGACCGTTGGTCGGCACTCAAAGCCCTTAGACATCCTCGGCATCCTCCGCATCCGGCCGGATCTGGCTGATCCGCGCCGCGCCCGGGCCAGTGAACGAGATCAACTGGTCGCCGCGCAGCACCATGCGGCCCACGTGGCGATCGATGCCATCGTAGGAATACTCGAACTTGAACGTGCGCTCGAAACCGAGCCGGCCATCCTCGCCGCGCGACAGGCGCAGGCCGGTGGCATGCACCGCCTGGTCCAGCCATTGCACGTCGGCTGCGCGGCAGGCATTGCGACCCAGCTCGACCGCGCGCTCGGCGGCCGAACGCGCAGCGTTCCAGAAGAAGTAGATGATTCCGCCGGCAATCAGCAACAGCAGCAGGGTGGGCATGGCGTCAGCCGTCAGAGGTCGATTCCGCAAAGATGGCGGCGAACGTGCGCTGGATCAAGCGCTGGATTCACCGCCGCGGCTGCGGTTCGCTGGATACCGGTTGCGCGGGCACGATGACCGGTTGCGGTGTCGGGGCGGGCTGCATCGGCGTCGCAGTGGGAGAGGGCATCACCAGCGGTGATGTGGCGGTCAACTGCAGCAGCGCTGCCCAGTCCTGCCGGTTGAAGCTGCATTCGTCCTCGCGGCCCGGCGTGCAGCTGGGGTCGATGCCGGTGCTGTTGCGTTCGCGCGCGGGCGGCAGCTTGATCAGCCCGGTGCGGTCCAGCTGCAGCAGCCGCATCGCCACGGTGTTCATCACGTTGCCACCGACCAGGTACAGGGTCTGGTCGCCGCCAAGATTGGCCGCTACCACCACTTCGCAATGTGATTTCCAGTGGCCCACCGAGCCATTGCCCAGTGCCTGCACCAGCCCGCTGTAGCTGAGCGTGGTGCTGCGGTCGCGCAGGAAGCACAGCAGGTCGCCCGGTGCGGGCTTTGCGGTCGCGGGATCGACCAACCGGTACGGCACGCCCGAGGGGCCGCCCTGGTACGCGGCACGGATGTAGTCGATGTGGCGTGGCGAGGTGTTGAAGCCAGGAACGCCGGACTGCACCATCACCCAGGAAATGAACGCGGCTGACCACGGGTTGTCGACCAGGAAGGCGCGGCAGTCGCTGTCGGTGTAGCGCGTACCCAGCGGTGCCAGGCAGCTGCTGGCGCCGGCGATGCTGCCCATTGCGTTGAGCGTGCCGCTGTTGCGCCAGTAGCCGGCCACGCGCTGCCAGGCGATCAGGCCGTTGTCGGCCAGGTGATCGCTTTCGGCCTCGGTGACACTGAGGCTGGCGGCGCGGCCATCGCGATCAATGAAGGGCCGGAACCACAGCCGGTGCTCGTTGCAGGCGGTATCGCGGATGGCCACCGCCAACGGGCTCAGGCCGAAGCGGGGCGGCACATCGCAGGCTTCGGCGGCCGCTGCGGACAAGGGGGCTGCGGCCAGCAGCAGGCAGGCAGGCAAGAGCATCCGGCGCATGCGCGGCTCCTGTGGGGGATGACCGCAGCGTCGCAGCGCTGTCGTGAACGCCGGGTGTGAGAACCGGGTCAGGCCTCAGCCCGGCGGCGGGCCCAGCTTCAGCGACAGATCAATCGCCTGCACGTGCTTGGTCAGGCCGCCAATGGAGATGCAGTCCACGCCGTCCTCGGCGATCGAACGCAGGCCACCCAGGCCCACGCTGCCAGACACTTCCAGCGGAATGCGGCCCGCCGTGATGCGCACCGCCTCGCGGCGCAGGTCGGGGCCGAAGTCATCCAGCAGGATGCGTTCGCAACCGGCTTCCAGCGCCTGGCGCAGCTGTGCCAGGTCTTCCACCTCGACCACCAGCGGCAGCGCGGGCCATTGCCGGCGCGCGGCAGCCACGGCTGCGGCGAGCGAACCGGCAGCGCGGATGTGGTTTTCCTTCAGCATCACCGTGTCGTACAGGCCGAAACGATGGTTCTCTCCACCGCCGCAGCGCACCGCGTACTTCTGCGCCAGGCGCAGGCCGGGCAGGGTCTTGCGGGTGTCGAGGATGCGCGTGCCGGTGCCGGCCACGGCCGCCACGTAGCGCGCGGTGGTCGTGGCGGTGCCGGACAGCGTCTGCAGGAAGTTCAGCGAAGTGCGCTCGGCGCTCACCAGGCTGCGGCTGCGCCCGTGCAGCAGCGCCAGTACGGTGCCGGCGGTGACCGTGTCGCCCTCGGAGACATGCCATTCGATGCGCACGTCCGGATCGAGTGCGCGGTGGGTGGCGTCGAACCAGGGGCGGCCGGCGATCACCCCGTCCTGCTTGCACAGCAGGTAGGCGCTGTCGGCCTGGTCGGGCAGCAGGGCGGCGGTGACGTCGCCGCTACCCAGGTCCTCGGCCAGCGCACGCGCGACATCGGCGGCGACAACGGCCGCATCCGGCGTCGGCAGCGCGCTCATGCGGCCGGGAAGTCGGCGATCTGGGCGGTCGGGATGGCTTCCTCGGCCAGCAGCACCGGGATGCCGTCGTCAACGCGGAACACCTGCTTGCGGTCGCGGGTGACCAGCGCTTCGCGCAGCGGCTGCGCCAGCGGGTTGCCATCGGCCTTGTTCACCGCGCCGGTGGAAATGGCCTTGTTGAGGGCTTCCAGGCCCTTGCCATCCAGCAGGGACAGGGGCTGGCGGGTGTCCGGTGACACCAGCAGGTCGAGCAGCTTGCGATCCATGGTTCTTCGTCTTGCGTGGAAGATGGCTAGAATACGTCTTTAAGGCAGGTGACGGCCAATGACCCCCAACCCGATCGCGCCGCTTGTCGGCATCGTCATGGGTTCCCGTTCCGACTGGGAAACCATGCAGCACGCCGCCCAGAAGCTTGAAGCCCTGGGTGTTCCGTTCGAAGTGAAGGTAGTGTCCGCGCATCGGACGCCGGATGTGTTGTTCAGTTACGCCGAGCAGGCGGGCCCGCGTGGCCTGCGCGCGATCATCGCCGGTGCCGGCGGGGCCGCGCACCTGCCGGGCATGATCGCCGCCAAGACCGCCGTGCCGGTGCTGGGCGTGCCGGTGCAGTCCAAGGCCCTCAACGGCATGGATTCGCTGCTGTCGATCGTGCAGATGCCAGCCGGCATCCCGGTCGCCACCTTCGCCATCGGCAATGCCGGCGCCTCCAACGCCGCGCTGTTCGCCGCCGCGATGCTGGCCAGTGACCAGCCGGCGATCGGCCAGGCGCTCGACGCGTTCCGCGCACGCCAGACCGAAGACGTGATGGCCCACGACGATCCGCGCCAATGAGCCTGACCGTAGGCATCCTGGGTGGCGGCCAGCTCGCCCGCATGATGGTACTGGCCGGTGCGCCGCTGGGATTGCGCTTCGAACTGTACGACCCCGCAGCCGACGCCTGCAGCGGCCCGCTGGCACCGCTCACCGTCGGTGCCTTTGATGACCGCCAGGCGTTGGCGGATTTCGCGGCCAAGGTCGACGTGGTCACGTTCGATTTCGAGAACGTGCCGGCCGACAGCGCGCAGTTCCTGGCCGACCGCGTGCCGGTCTACCCGCCGCCGGCCGCACTGGCCGTGGCCCAGGACCGGTTGAGCGAGAAGACCCTGTTCCAGCAGTTGGGCATTCCGCTGCCGGCCTTCGCTGATATCCGCAGCCGTGACGAGTTGGCCGCGAAGGCTGCCGAGTTCGGTCTGCCGTGCATCCTCAAGACCCGCCGCCTCGGTTACGACGGCAAGGGTCAGTTCCGCCTGCGCAGCGAGGCCGACATCGATGCCGCATGGGATGCGCTGGGTGCGCAGGTCGAGCGTACTGGTCTGATCCTGGAAGGCTTCGTGGCCTTCCAGCGGGAGGTCAGCGTGGTTGCCGTGCGTGGCCGCGATGGCAGCTTCGAGGCCTGGCCGGTCACCGGCAACTGGCACGTCGACGGCGTGCTGTCGGCCAGCGTGGCGCCGGCCGTGTTGTCGGCCGCCGAGCACGAGGCCGCGATCGGCTATGCCCGTCGCGTCGCCGAGCACCTGCAGTATGTCGGCGTGTTCGCGCTGGAGCTGTTCTGCCGCGATGGCGAGCTGTTGGCCAACGAGATGGCGCCGCGCGTGCACAACTCCGGCCACTGGACCATCGAAGGCAGCGAGACCTCGCAGTTCGAGAATCACCTGCGCGCCGTGCTGGGCCTGCCGCTGGGCAGCACCCGCATGCTCGGCCATGCCTGCATGCTGAACTGGCTGGGCGCGATGCCGGACCCGGCGCCGGTGCTGGCCCAGGCCAGCGGCCACTGGCACGACTACGGCAAGGAGCCGCGTGAGGGCCGCAAGGTCGGTCATGCCACGCTGCGCGATGATGCTGCTGATGCACTGGCCGATGCACTGGACCAGGTGGGTCTGGAGCTGGGTCGCCAGGCCCAGGTGGCGCCGGCGGTACACGCGCTGCGCAACCGCTGAACCCGGTAGTGCCGGCCGCTGGCCGGCAATGCAACGATGTGGCGCGCCGGTGCAGGCATCGGCGCAACATTCCCGGTGGTAGCGTGGAGCTCCTTTCACAGGAGTCACGACCATGCTCGACTGGAATACCTACCGCAAGGAACTGAAGGGCCGCATCGGCGAGATCGGCAAGCTCTCGCCGGATACGGTCAAGGGCTATGCCACACTGGCCAATGCCGGCGCGCAGACCAACCACCTGGATGCCAAGACCCGCGAGCTGATCGCGCTGGCCGTGGCAGTGACCACCCGCTGCGACGGCTGCATCACCGTGCATGTGGATGCAGCGCTGAAGCACGGCGCCAGCCGCGAGGAAATCGCCGAGGCGCTGGGCGTGGCAGTGTCGCTCAATGCAGGCGCCGCGCTGGTGTACTCGGCACGGGTGATGGACGCGGTGGCCGCGCACGAGAGCGCGTGAAGCTCTGTTCTGTTTCCCGGTAGTGCCGGCCGCTGGCCGGCAGATTAGCCATCTCTGTACACCGATGGGGATTCCCGCCCCCGGCCGGCCCAACCCCCGGGCCCCCCCCCCCCCAGCGCAGCAGGCGGACGGCGCATTGCCAGGTGAACATCAGCCAGAAACCCTCCACAAATCGCGCGCGACCCATATGGGTGGAGGT
>NZ_JCAFWP010000014.1:0-98382 GCF_059295135.1 Stenotrophomonas sp. INTA L402-1 | reverse complement strand
AGATGTGTATAAGAGACAGCCTGCGATCAGCCGAAGATGCCCGGCAGATCCAGCCCCTTTTCCTTCGCGCAGTCGATCGCGATCTCATAGCCGGCATCGGCATGGCGCATCACGCCTGTGGCCGGGTCGTTCCACAGCACGCGGCCAATCCGTTTGGCCGCCGCTTCGGTACCGTCGCAGA
Organism: Stenotrophomonas sp. INTA L402-1; assembly: GCF_059295135.1. Taxonomy (NCBI): domain Bacteria; kingdom Pseudomonadati; phylum Pseudomonadota; class Gammaproteobacteria; order Lysobacterales; family Lysobacteraceae; genus Stenotrophomonas; species Stenotrophomonas sp. INTA L402-1. Next base: position 98,201 of record NZ_JCAFWP010000014.1, on the reverse strand, counting down.
CGATCACCATGCCGGCGTGCTGCGAGAAGCCCATGCCGACGCCGCCACCGTGGTGCAGCGACACCCAGGTCGCGCCGCTGGCGGTGTTGAGCAGGGCGTTCAGCAGCGGCCAGTCGGAGACCGCATCGGAGCCATCAGCCATCGCTTCGGTTTCGCGGTTCGGCGATGCCACGCTGCCTGAATCCAGATGGTCGCGACCAATCACCACCGGCGCCTTCAGTTCACCGTTGGCGACCATTTCGTTGAAGGCCAGGCCGAGGCGATCACGGTCACCCAGGCCGACCCAGCAGATGCGCGCCGGCAGGCCCTGGAACTTGATCTTCTCGGCAGCCATGTCCAGCCAGCGGTGCAGGTGCGGGTTGTCCGGAATCAGTTCCTTCACCTTGGCGTCGGTCTTGGCGATGTCTTCCGGGTCGCCGCTCAGTGCGGCCCAACGGAACGGGCCGATGCCACGGCAGAACAGCGGGCGGATGTAGGCCGGCACGAAACCCGGGAAGTCGAACGCGTTCTCCACGCCTTCTTCCAGCGCCATCTGCCGCAGGTTGTTGCCGTAGTCCACGGTCGGCACGCCCAGTGCGTGGAAGCCGAGCATGGCGCGGATGTGGTTGGCCATCGACGCGCGCGCGGCCTTCTCCACTTCCTTCGGTGCACTCACACGCTTCTCATCCCACTGTTCGACGGTCCAGCCCTGCGGCAGGTAGCCGTTCACCGGGTCGTGCGCGGAGGTCTGATCGGTCAGTAGGTCCGGCTTCACGCCGCGCTTGAGCAGTTCAGCCAGTACGTCGGCGACGTTGCCGAGCAGGCCCACCGACTTCGGCGTACCGGCCTTGCACGATTCGTCGATCAGGCGCAGCGCTTCATCCAGGTTGTCGGTCCAGGTGTCGAGGTAGCCGGTGCGCAGGCGCATGTCGATGCTGCTCTTGCGGCATTCGACGGCCAGGCACGAGGCGCCAGCCATCACGGCAGCCAGCGGCTGTGCGCCGCCCATGCCGCCGAGGCCGCCGGTGAACAGCCACTTGCCGGTCAGGTCGCCACCGAAATGCTGGCGGCCCATCTCCACGAAGGTCTCGTAGGTGCCCTGCACGATGCCTTGCGCGCCGATGTAGATCCAGCTGCCGGCAGTCATCTGGCCGTACATGGCCAGGCCCTTTTTATCCAGCTCGTTGAAGTGGTCCCAGTTGGCCCAGCGCGGCACCAGGTTGGAATTGGCGATCAGCACGCGCGGCGCATCGGCATGGGTGCGGAACACGCCCACCGGCTTGCCCGACTGCACCAGCAGGGTCTGGTCGTCGTCCAGGCGCTTGAGCGTCTCGACGATGGCATCGAAGCTCTCCCAGTCGCGCGCGGCGCGGCCGATGCCGCCGTACACCACCAGTTCCTGCGGGCGCTCGGCCACGTCCGGGTGCAGGTTGTTCATCAGCATGCGCAGCGGCGCTTCGGTCAGCCAGCTCTTGGCGTTGAGCGTGGTGCCGGTCGGCGCGGCAATGGTGCGGGTCGGGTCGTTGCGGGTCATGCGGCGCTCCGGTTCGTAGCGAATTCAAGGCAGGCGTTGAGCACCTGCGCCAGGGTATGGCGCAGCGGTGCGGCGTGGTCGGGGTCGAGCGGGGTGGGCCAGCTGTGTTCGTCCACCTGGTCCGGCAGGGGTTCGTGCATGTAGCCGCGGCAGGCAAGTTCCATCTGCAGGCTGTGCACGCCGCCAGCGACGTTGCTGTAGTGGCGGGTGATCCAGCCGCCCTTGAAGCGGCCGTTGCGCACCTGGCTCATGCCACTGATCTTCAGCAGGTTCTCCACCACATCGCTCAGCGCGTTGTCGCAGGAGGTGTCCGGAGCACCGGAGGGACCGGCGGTGCCGAGATTGAACTGCGGCAGCTCGCCGTCGAACAGGTGCGGGATATGCGAGCGGATCGAGTGCGCGTCGTACACCACCACGGTGCCGTGGCGTGCACGCAGGCGTGTGATCTGCGAAGCCAGCGCATCGTGGTAGGGCAGGAAATACGTGTCGCGGCGACGGGCGATTTCCGCGTCATCCGGTTCGCGCCCGGCGTGGTACAGCGGCTGGTTGTCGAAGGTGGTCAGCGGGCACAGGCCGGTGGTGTTCTGGCCTGGGTACAGCGACACACCGCTGGGATCGCGGTTGAGGTCGATCACCGAACGCGAGATCGCCGAACGCACCGTGGTCGCGCCCATGCCGCGCGCGAAGTCGTACAGCTCGTGTACCCACCAGTCGGCATCGCGGCGGGCCAGCCACGGCGAGTGGTAGTCGCCAATCAGGTCGTGCGGCAGTTCGCTGCCGGTATGCGGGAAGCTGACGATCAACGGGGCATCGCCTTCGTGTACCGTCAGCCATTCGGGATGGGCACTCATGCCTGCGGTTCCACGGTCGGCAGCAGCTCCGCCAAGCCCTGTGCCAGCGCGCCGCTGCGCACCAGGTTCGTGGCGGTCACCATGTCCGGGTGGAAGTAGCGGTCTTCTTCCAGCGTCGGCACCTGCGCACGCAGGGTGGCGCGCACGGATTCCAGCGCGGCACTGGAGCGCAGCGGCGCGTGGAAGTCGCAGCCCTGCGCGGCGGCCAGCAGCTCGATGCCGATCACGTTGGCGGCGTTCTCGGCCATCTGCATCAGGCGGCGTGCACCGTGCGCGGCCATCGACACATGGTCTTCCTGGTTGGCCGAGGTCGGGATCGAATCAACGCTGGCCGGGTAGGCGCGCTGCTTGTTTTCCGACACCAGCGCGGCCGCCGTCACCTGCGGGATCATGAAGCCGGAATTCAGGCCCGGGCGCGGGGTCAGGAACGCCGGCAGGCCGGACAGCGCCGGGTCCACCAGCATCGCCAGGCGGCGCTCGCTGATCGAACCGATCTCGCACACCGCCATCGCCAGCATGTCGGCGGCGAAGGCCACCGGTTCGGCATGGAAGTTGCCGCCGGACAGTGCTTCGCCGGTATCGGTGAACACCAGCGGATTGTCGGAGACGCCGTTGGCTTCGATTTCCAGCGTGGTCGCCGCCTGGCGCAGGATGTCCAGTGCCGCACCCATCACCTGTGGCTGGCAGCGCAGGCAGTACGGATCCTGCACGCGCACGTCGTTGTCGCGGTGCGATTCGCGGATGCCCGAGTCCTGCATCAAGCTGCGCAGGGTGGCAGCGGTTGCGATCTGACCGCGCTGCCCACGCAGGGCATGGATGCGCGGATCGAACGGCGTATCCGAGCCCTTCGCGGCTTCCACCGACAGCGCACCGGTGACCAGTGCGGCCTGGAACACGGTCTCGATCTCGAACAGACCGGCCAGCGCATAGGCGGTGGAGAACTGGGTGCCGTTGAGCAGCGCCAGGCCTTCCTTCGCACCCAGCTCGATGGGCTGCAGGCCAGCACGTGACAGTGCATCGATCGCCGGCAGGCGTTCGTCACCGATGAAGGCTTCGCCCACGCCCAGCATCACGCTGGCCAGGTGCGAGAGCGGCGCCAGATCGCCGGAGGCACCGACCGAGCCCTGTGCGGGCACCACCGGCAGCACGTCCTTGACCAGCATCGCTTCCAGCAACAGCAGGGTCTCCTCGCGGATGCCCGAAGCACCCTGCGCCAGGCTGACCAGCTTCAGCGCCATCATCAGGCGCACCACGCTGGCGGGCATCGGCTCGCCAACACCGGCAGCGTGCGAGAGCACGATGTTCCGCTGCAGGGTGGCCAGGTCTTCGCGCTCGATGCGCACGCTGGCCAGCTTGCCGAAGCCGGTGTTGATGCCATACACCGGTGCGCCCTTGGCGACGATGGCAGCCACGGTCGCGGCACTGGCACGCACGGCCGGCAGCGCGGCCGGGTCCAGTGCAAGCGGTGCACCGCGATAGGCCTGCCGCCACTGGGCGAGGGTGACATGGCCGGGGCGAAGAACCAGGGTGTTGCTCATGTGTTGCTCCAGGAGGCAGGCAGGTCGGGCTGTCCGCGCACCACGCGCGCGTGCAGCGGGTTGAATCCAATGCGATAGACCAGGTCGGCGGGGGCGTCGATGTCCCAGATCGCCAGGTCGCAGTCCATGCCGATGGCGAGGCGACCGATGCGATCGCCACGGCCCAGTGCGCGCGCTGCTTCACGGGTGAAGCCGGCGATGCACTCGTCCACGGTCAGGCGGAACAGGGTGGCGCCCATGTTCATGGCCAGCAGCGGGCTGGTCAGTGGTGATGTGCCGGGGTTGCTGTCGGTGGCCAGCGCCAGTGGCACGCCGGCCGCGCGCAGCGCGGTAATCGGCGGCAGGGTGGTATCGCGGGTGAAATAGAAGGCGCCCGGCAGCAGCACGGCGACAGTGCCGGCCGCGGCCATCGCGGCGATGCCGGCGTCGTCCAGATGTTCGATATGGTCGGCCGAGAGTGCACCGAAGCTGGCGGCCAGTTCGGCGCCATGCTGGTTGCTCAGCTGCTCGGCGTGGATCTTGATCGCCAGTCCGTGCGCGCGCGCGGCTTCGAAAACCTGCCGTGCCTGCGCGGGTGAGAACGCGATGTTCTCGCAGAACACATCCACCGCTTCGGCCAGGCCTTCGGCAGCGATGGCCGGAATCATCACATTGCACACTTCGTCGGTGTACTCCTGTGCTTCACGGCCCGGCGGAATCGCGTGCGCACCGAGGAAGGTGGTCACCACGTTGACCCGGCATTCCTCGCCCAGCGCGCGCGCCACCTGCAGCTGCTTGCGTTCGTCGGGCAGGGTCAGGCCGTAGCCGGACTTGATCTCGAGGGTGGTCACGCCCTCGGCGCGCATTGCCAGCAGGCGCGGCCGGCTTTCGCGGGCCAGCTGTTCCGGGGTGGCAGCACGGGTGGCGCGCACGGTGGAGACGATGCCGCCGCCGGCACGGGCGATGTCGGCATAGCTGACGCCCTGCAGGCGCTGCTCGAATTCGTTGGCGCGGTTGCCGGCGTAGACCAGGTGGGTGTGGCAGTCGATCAGGCCGGGCGAAATCCAGCGGCCTTCGCCGTCGATGCGGGTGGTCGGCTGCAGGTGGGCATCGCTGCCGGCCGCGCCGACATGGACGATGCGGCCGTCGGCGCAGGCCAGTACGCCATCGCGGATGACACCCAGCCCCTCGCCATCGAGGGTGATCAGGTGAACGTTGGACCAGAGGGTATCGACGTGCATGGCATCCACAACGCGGCTGTGCTTATATGTCTATACAATATAGGCGTCCATTTCGGGTTGTCCAGCCATGTCCGATTCGCGTTCCCCGCCCAGTTTCCATGCCGCCCACGCCCTGCTGGTCGAGGGTTGGGCCCGCGATGTCCGCCTGCAGGTGCAGGACGGTCGCTTCACGGCGATCAGTACGGGGCAGGGCGCGCAGGCGGGTGATACCCGTGTCGGCATCCTGGTGCCGGGCCTGCCCAACCTGCACAGCCATGCCTTCCAGCGCGGCATGGCCGGGCTGACCGAGATCGGCGGCGGCGACGGTGACAGCTTCTGGAGCTGGCGCGAGCTGATGTATCGCTTCCTGGCCCATCTGCGCCCGGACGCGGTGCAGGCCATCGCCGCCCAGGCCTACATGGAAATGCTGGAAAGCGGCTTCACCCGCGTCGGCGAATTCCATTACCTGCACCATGATGCTGACGGCCGGCCGTATGCCAACCGTGCCGAGATGAGCGCGCGGATTGCGGCGGCGGCCGACCAGACCGGCATCGGGCTGACCCTGCTGCCGGTGTTCTATGCGCATGCCGATTTCGGCGGAGCGGCACCGAACCCCGCGCAGCGACGCCTGATCCACGACGTGGACGGCTTCGCGCAGCTGCTGGACGCCGCGAAGCCGTCTTTGGCCGCGCTGCCCGATGCGGTGCTCGGCATTGCCCCGCACAGCCTGCGTGCAGTCACCGGCGAGGAATTGAGTGCTTTGCTGCCGCTTACCGACGGCCCGGTGCACATCCACATCGCCGAACAGGTGCGCGAGGTGGAGGCCTGCCTGGCCTGGAGCGGCCAGCGCCCGGTGCAGTGGCTGTACGACCATGCGCCGGTGGATGCGCGCTGGTGCCTGGTGCATGCCACCCACATCACCGACGATGAGCGCGCCGCCATCGTGGCCAGCCAGGCGGTGGCCGGCCTGTGCCCGATCACCGAAGCCAACCTTGGCGACGGCCTGTTCCCGATGCAGGCGTTCGCGCGCGAGGGTGGGCGCTTCGGTGTCGGCTCCGATTCCAATGTGCTGATCGACGCGGCCGAAGAACTGCGCCTGCTCGAGTACGGTCAGCGCCTGACCCTGCGCGGGCGCAATGTGCTGGCCCCGGATGCCACCCGCAGCACCGGCCGCTTCCTGTTCGAGGGTGCGCTGCACGGCGGTGCACAGGCGTTGGGCGTGGCCGCCGGGCTGCAGGTTGGCGCCAGTGCCGACCTGGTCGAGCTGGATGCCGCACACCCCGCGCTACAGGCGCGGCAGGATGACGCATGGCTTGACAGCTGGGTGTTCGCCGCACGTAATGGCGCGCTGCGATCGGTCTGGCGCCATGGCCGCCAGTGCGTGGCCGACGGCCGCCACCTGCAGCGCGAGGCGATCACCACCGCCTTCGCTGCCGCCCTGCGCGGCGTGCTGGGCTGATCGCCTCCCGCCACCGAGACCCCATTACGTGAAGGCCAGCAAGTCCGCCACGCTCAACCAGCGTATCCGCAGCGATCTGGAAAGCCGCATCCTCAGCGGAGAGTGGGCGCCGGGCTTCCGTATTCCGTACGAACACGAGCTGATGGAGCAGTACGGCTGCTCGCGGATGACGGTGAACAAGGTGCTGACCGCGCTGGCCGAGAGCGGCATGATCGAGCGGCGCCGCCGCGCTGGTTCGTTCGTGGCGCGGCAGCCCCCGCACCTGGAGCAGGTGGCGCTGGAGATTCCCGATATCGCGATGGAAGTGGGTTCGCGTGGCCATCAGTACGCGTATCGTCTGCTGCAGCGCGACCTGCGCCTTGCAGATGCCGGCAATGCCGGTGAAGTCGAGCTGGCCGGCAGCGAAATGCTGCTGGCGATGCGCTGCCTGCACCTGGCCGACGGCCGCCCGCTGGCGCTGGAGCATCGTCTGATCAGCCCGGTGGGCGTGCCGGAGGTGCTGGAGGTCGACTTCAGTACCACCGCGCCGGGCAGCTGGCTGCTGCAGAACGTGTCCTGGACCCGTGCCCAGCACCGCATCAGTGCCTGGGGCGCGGATACCGCCACCGCCAAGCTGCTGGAGGTGAAGCCCGGCACCGCCTGTCTGGTGATCGAGCGCCTGACCTGGCGCGGTGAGCAGCCCATTACCCGCGTGCGCCAGGTGTTCCTCGGCGACGCCTGGGACCTGGTCGCGCGCTTCGCGCCGGGCGCGCGGTAGGGGCCGGTTCGCTCAGCAGGCACTGTCGCCTTGAACTCTGCCGGGGCGTGTGTACGATGTGTATCGTCCCCGTATGAAGAGCAGGGACCTCATCCGGGATCTGGAGGCGGCAGGTTGGACCTGTCGCCGGATTCGCGGATCCCATCATGTATTCGTGCACCCGCAGCACCCTCACATCATCACCGTGCCTCACCCTAGGAAGGATCTGGGGAAGGGGCTGGTGCAGGCGTTGCGGAAGCTCGCAGGACTGACGTAGGAGGGCCCATGCGATATCCAGTCTTGATCGAGGCAGGCGATGAGCGCACCGCGTGGGGTGTGGTCGTTCCGGATCTGCCGGGGTGCTTCTCGGCGGCCGACACGCTTGAGGAGGCGCTCAGCGCTGCCGAGGAGGCTGCGCTCGCCTGGATTGATGCGGCCCTGGATGACGGGCGCTCGATTCCGACACCTTCCGCGCCACAGAAAATCGCCGCCGAGGCATCCAAGGACATCCGTTGGATTCTTGCGTACATCTGCATTGATCCGGCCCTGCTGGACGACACCATCGAGCGGGTCAACATCAGCCTGCCACGCCGGATCCTGGCGAGGCTGGATGCGCAGGCCAGAGCAGCGGGTGAATCGCGCTCCAGTTACATCGCCCATCTCGCAGCATTGGGCTGAGCAGGCGCCATGTAGAGCCGAGCCATGCTCGGCTGCTGTTGGCGCGATGCGCGATGAGTCGAGCGTGGCTCGACTCTACAAGGGCACCCACGCATCTACGGACATCCCAATCAATACGTAGCGCACTGCCGCCAGCGCACCGGCTCATCCACGCCGGGGCGGGCGTTGAGCTGGATGCGCACGTTGCGCAGGGCAGGATAGTGAAGCACTTCCTCGCAGACCCGCGGCCAGACCGCGTCCAGCTCGCCGGTGCGGTTGATCGCCAGCGTCTGCCGGGTCAGCCAGACACCGCTGGCGATGCCGGGCTTGCCGGCCAAGGCACGGGACAGATCGGCCTGGAAGCGCTCCAGCGTGGCGGCATCCGGGTTGGGATTGCTGCGCGCATCGGTTGAGGGTGTGGCCGGCGCAGGCAGCGTGGTCGGCGGCGTGGTGGCGGGGGCCGGCGCCGGTTCGGGCGCCGCTTCAACCGCAGGCACGACCGGCGCGGGGGCGACCGCCATCTCGGCAGCGGGCGGGGCGTCCTGCACATGCAGCCCTTGCAGGCTCAATCCCACCAGCAGGCCCAGCGTGACCGAGCCGAGCGCGGCAATGGCGATCCGGCGCAGGGCTTCATGACGGGCACTGGCGCGTACACGGGTTTCGATTTCCGCCGGTAGATAGGGCTGCAGCAACGGCCACAGGCGCGGGCCGTCCAGCACCTCGACCGCCTGCTTTTCGGCGGCGCTGCGGCCGTCGCGTTCCATCCGGCCTTCGGTCAGCAGCACGCCGCCCTTGGCGCCGGCCAGGCGCGCGGCCGCGCCCAGTTCGTTCACCGCGGCGGTGCCGATGCGATAGGCCAAGCCGTGCTTGCACGAGACCAGCCAGCTGTTGGGGCCGTCGCTGAGCAGGAAATCGCTGCTTGGCTCACGGGACTCCTCGCCCGGGTCATCCAGTTCGCGCAGGCCGCGCTGCTCGCGCAGCATGCGCTTGACCAGCACCGAGAACTCGCGCCAGTGCATGCCCGCCAGGGCCTGCAGGCCGAGTTGCATCTCCTTTTGCCGCCGCTTGATCCACCACAGATAGACAACAGCCAGGGAACAGGTAAGCAGGGCCGACAGCAGGGCCAGGATCCAAGGGAGCATGCAGGAGGTGCGCGGAAGGGGCGAATGCGAAGGCAACAGTGTAAAGGTCGCGCCGTGTCGCTGAGTCAGGAGGTTCCTGACAGGAAGCGTGATGGAGCACGCAATTCGGAATACCGCGGGCACGAAAAACCCGCCAATCCTGAAGCCGTGAGGGGAGGGAACAAACGGCAGCCGAAGCGATTGGCGGGTTGCTCGCGATTGTCAATCAAAATTTATTGCATTGCAACAATGGCCGGTCAGGGCACGCTGCCTGGCGACTGATGGCTGCCCGGTGCAGGTGCATCAGCGCCCGAGGCGTCGCGATTCTCCAGCTTGGCCAGGCGTGCCTGCAGTGCGTCGATGCGCGCCTCCAGCGCAGTCACCTCGTCGGCGGTGGGCACGTGGAGGCGCTTGAGTACGCCCTGCACCTGGTCGTCGAACGCTTTTTCAACCTTGTTCCAGGTGCCGGAAGCCTTCTCGCGGGCCTCGTCCAGCGACGTTTCAACGTTGTCGCGCCAGCCCGGGCCCTGTTCGCTGTTGCGTTCACGGCGGCGGGCTTCCCAGGCTTCGCCTTCCTTCACCAGGCCGTCGAAGAAACGGCTGCCTTCGGCCTGTGCACGGCCCAGGGCGCCCAGGCCGGCCAACCAGACCTGCTGCGCCGAGTCACTCAGCTTGCGCGAGAAGCGCTCGGCCTGGTCACCGAAAGAGGCGTCGTCGTTGCGGCGGTCGTCGTTCTCGTAGTGGTTCATCGCACTTCCCGTGGGAGTTGGGCCTGCCCCGAGAGTAGCGCGCGCTGGCGTTGCACGGCCGTGATGGCCGCTGCCGGGGTTCAGCCCAGCTTTTCCTTCAGCACGCGCTGGATCTCGCCTTCGACCATGCCCTTCATCGCCGACAGCAGGAAGCCCAGCTTGGCGGTCACGCGCACGGCGCCCGGCTGCAGTTCGATCGCGCCGTCCACACCGCTGCCGGAAAAGTTCAGTACGTCGGCGGACCAGGACGACTTCAGGCCGAAGCGCTCGGACAGTTTGGCGGCAACCTGTTCGATCGCGGCGCGCGCCTGCGCATGGGGCAGGGCGTGGGCGTGGCGGACATCGATGGTGGACATGCAGGCTCCTGGCGCAAAGCGGGGATGATCAATGAGGGCGAGCATTGTGCGCATCGAGGGCCTTCGCGCCAAGCACTCATCGTGGGTTCTTCTTCGTGGGCGACCAACCTGCTAGGCTGCGCCGCGTGCAGAACCTGCTTGTTCACTTCAGCCAACAACAACAGCCCGACCAGCCGCTGCGGCCCGGGGTGCAACGCATCGTGCGCCAGGCCAATGGCAGTGTGAGGCTCGGCGACGCCGGCCACGGTGCCCTGCTGCTGGCGCAGTTCTGCGTGGATGATCGCGGCCTCTGGCTGCAGGTCGGCAACGGTATCCGCGGCATTCATGTGAACGGTCGCCCGGTGCGGCGCATGGCGCTGCTGCGTGCGGGCGATGCGGTGTATGTGGACGGCGTGGAAATGGTCCTGCAGGGCGAGGTGGAGAGCCTGCTGCAGGCCCCCGCACCGAACAGCGGTGACGGCACCAATGAGCAGCAGCGCCTGCTGCGCGGTGTCGGTGGCCTGCACCATGGCCGCAGCTTCACGCTGTCGCGGTCCCGCCTGATCGGCCGCGGTGGCGACGCTGACATCGAGATCAATGAGCCGGCCTTCGCCGAACAGCACGCCCGCGTGGAAGTGCATGGCGAACGCGTGCTGCTGCGTGACCTGGGCAGTGCCGATGGCACACGGGTCAACGGCGTGGCCGTGCGCCACTGCTGGCTGCAGGCAGGCGACCAGGTGGTGTTCGATGGCCAGCACCGGTTCGTGCTGGAAGTGCCGCATGACCCGCGCCGGCGCCCGCTGCCGGATGAAGACGAGTCCAGCCAGGACGCCGAGCAGGCGCCGGTGCTGCCGGCCGCGCCGCGCAAGGTCCGGCGCTGGCCGTGGCTGCTGGTGAGTGCGCTGCTGCTGGCGGCGGTGCTCAGCCTGCTGCTCTGGTTCGGCGCGCGCTGACGATCGCACGGTGACGGTAGTGCCGGCCGCTGGCCGGCAGCCGCCGCCCCGTATCCCTGGGGTTGCCGGCCAGCGGCCGGCACTACCCGGTCGCGTCGCCAATGGATTCCAATGAAACCAAATTTCCCTTGCCGCACAAGGCCGCAAGGCTGGTGCACTGCGGCATACTAGGGGCCTTGCCCCACAGGTGTGACATGACGCGCGCGTTCAACTTCAGTGCCGGCCCTGCGACCTTGCCGGAATCGGTCCTGCGCCAGGCGCAGGCGGAAATGCTGGACTGGCACGGTAGCGGTGCCTCCATCGTCGAAATGAGCCATCGCGGTGCGGAGTTCATGTCCGTGGCCGCCGAGGCCGAGGCCGACCTGCGTCGACTGCTCGATATCCCCGAAGACTATGCGGTGCTGTTCCTGTCCGGTGGTGCCACCACCCAGCAGGCGCTGATCCCGCTCAACTTCGCCACCCCCGGCCAGCGTGCCGATTACGTGGTCAGTGGTCACTGGGGCAAGACGGCGGTCAAGCAGGCCGGTGTCTACGTCGACGTCAACATCGCCGCCAGCAGCGAGGCCGATGGTTACCGCACGCTGCCGCCGCGCGCCGACTGGCAGCTGTCGCCCGATGCCGCCTACGTGCACATCACCGCCAACGAAACCATCCACGGCGTCGAGTTCCGTGATGTGCCCGACACCGGCGGCGTCCCGCTGATCGCCGACTTCAGCTCGTCCATCGCCAGCGAACCGCTGGATGTGCGCCGTTATGGCGTGATCTACGCCGGCGCGCAGAAGAACCTGGGCCCGGTCGGCATCGCGGTGATGATCATCCGCCGCGATCTGCTCGAGCGCAGCGGCCAGCCGCGTGCGGACATCTTTGATTACCGCTCGCACGTTGCCCGCGACTCGATGCTCAACACCCCGCCCACCTGGAACTGGTATCTGGCCGGCTTGGTGTTCAAGTGGATGTTGGCCGAGGGCGGCGTGGCCGAGTTCGCCAAGCGCAATGCCGCCAAGGCGGCGCTGGTATACGGCACCATCGACGGCTCTGGCGGCTTCTACCGCAACGAGGTCGCACACGCGGCCCGTTCGCGGATGAACATCCCGTTCTTCCTGCCTGATGCCGAGCTTGATGCCCGCTTCGTCGCCGAAGCCAAGGCCGCCGGCCTGCTGGCGCTGAAGGGCCACAAGGTAGTGGGTGGCATCCGCGCCTCGCTGTACAACGCCATGCCGCTGGCCGGGGCCGAGGCGCTGGTCGCCTTCATGGCCGATTTCCAGCAGCGTCACGGTTGAGCAATGAACGGCGCGCACCGTCGGGTGCGTGCCCCGCAACAAGGAATTCCGATGGCAAGCAGCAAATCCAGCAAGAAGGCGCCGAAGAAGGCCGAACCGGCCAAGGACAGCGCGCCCACCAAGGCGAAGGGCAAGGCCAAGGCCGCGTCGAATCCGGCCCCCACCCTGGCGCCGCTGGCGCTGGCCGATGTGCGCTCGAAGATCGACCAGATCGACCGCGACATCCAGAGCCTGATCGCCGAGCGCGCGCGCTTCGCCCACCAGGTCGGCAAGGCCAAGGGCAAGCTCGCCGCCGCCGTCGACTACTACCGTCCCGAGCGCGAAGCGCAGGTGCTGCGCATGGTGGTGGACCGTAACGAAGGCCCGCTCAGCGATGAGCTGCTGGTGCACGTCTACCGCGAGATCATGTCGGCCTGCCTGGCCCAGCAGGAGCCGCTGAAAATCGGCTACCTTGGCCCGGAAGGCACCTTCAGCCAGCAGGCCGTGCTCAAGCACTTCGGCCGCTCGGCGCTGGGCCTGCCGATGGCCAGCATCGAAGAAGTGTTCCAGGAAGTGGAAGCGGGCAACGCCGATTTCGGCGTGGTGCCGGTGGAAAATTCGGGGCAGGGCACCATCCAGATCACCCTGGACATGTTCCTGACCTCCAACCTGAAGATCTGTGGCGAGGTGGAACTGCGCGTGCAGCAGTACCTGATGTCGCGCAGCGGCCGCATCGAGGACATCGAGCGCATCTACGCGCATCCGCAGTCGTTCATGCAGACCTCGGCGTGGCTGCGCGCCAACCTGCCGAAGGCCGAGAAGATTCCGGTATCCAGCAACGCCGAAGGTGCGCGCCGCGCCCGCAATGCCGACGATGCCGCCGCCATCGGTGGCGAGAGTGCCGGCCATGTTTACGGCCTGAAGAAGGTGGTCACCAAGCCGATCCAGAACGATGCCGACAACACCACCCGCTTCCTGGTGGTGGGCCGGAATATCTTCCCGACCTCCGGCCACGACCGCACCTCGGTGCTGGTGTTCATCCATGACAAGCCCGGTGCGCTGTTCGACGTGCTCAGTCCGTTCGCCCGCCACGGCATCAGCATGAACCGCATCGAGTCGCGGCCGTCGCACCACGGCAAGTGGGAATACGGCTTCTTCATCGACCTGGCCGGCCACATCGACGATGCGCCGATGCAGGCCGCGCTGGCCGAACTGGAAGCGCACTCGGCACAGATCAAGGTACTCGGCTCCTATCCGGTGGCCGTGCCCTGAGTGCTGCCGCGGCGGCCACGGCCGCCGCTCCCTGATGCATCGCCGGCGCTGCCGGCGTTTACGGAATGATCGAACGATGAGCAACGCGCAACACTGGATCGCCCGCAAGGGCCAGCCGCTGCAGGGCAGCCTGACCATTCCCGGCGACAAGTCGGTCTCGCACCGCTCGGTGATGTTCGCTGCGCTGGCCGATGGCACCTCGCATATCGAAGGCTTCCTGGAAGGCGAGGACACCCGCGCGACTGCGCGCATCTTCGGGCAGCTGGGCGTGCGCATCGAAACCCCCAGCCCGTCGCAGCGCATCGTGCACGGCGTCGGCATCGACGGCCTGAAGGCGCCGGATGCGCCGCTGGACTGCGGCAACGCCGGTACCGGCATGCGCCTGTTGGCCGGCCTGCTGGCGGGCCAGGCGTTCGACTGCACGCTGATCGGCGATGAGTCGCTGTCCGGCCGCCCGATGCGCCGTGTCACCGGCCCGCTGTCGCAGATGGGCGCGAAGATCGACACTGAAAGCGATGGCACGCCGCCGCTGCACGTGCATGGCGGCCAGACGCTGCACGGCATCGACTTCGCCTCGCCGGTGGCCAGCGCGCAGATCAAGTCGGCGGTGCTGCTGGCCGGCCTGTACGCGCAGGGCGAAACCCAGGTGACCGAACCGCACCCGACTCGTGACTACACCGAGCGCATGCTGTCCGCCTTCGGCGTGGACATCGAATTCTCACCGGGCAAGGCCCGCCTGCGTGGCGGCCAGCGCCTGCGCGCCACGGATATCGTGGTGCCGGCGGACTTCTCTTCGGCCGCGTTCTATCTGGTGGCTGCCAGCATCATTCCTGGTTCCGAGCTGCGCCTGAAGCAGGTCGGCCTGAATCCGCGCCGCACCGGCCTGCTGCACGCGCTGCGCCTGATGGGAGCGGACATCACCGAAGAGAACCCGGCCGAGCAGGGCGGTGAACCGGTGGCGGATCTGGTGGTGCGCTACGCCCCGCTGAAGGGCGCACGCATTCCGGAAGCACTGGTGCCGGACATGATCGACGAGTTCCCGGCGCTGTTCGTGGCCGCTGCGGCCGCCGAAGGCCAGACCGTGGTGAGCGGTGCGGCCGAGCTGCGGGTGAAGGAATCCGACCGCCTTGCCGCGATGGCCACCGGCCTGCGCGCGCTTGGCATGCAGGTGGATGAAACCGAAGACGGCGCCACCCTGCACGGCGGTGTGCGCCTGGGCAGTGGCACCATCGAAAGCCACGGTGACCATCGCATCGCCATGGCTTTCGCCATCGCAGGCCAGATCAGTGACGGCGAAGTGCGCATCAACGATATCGCCAACGTCGCCACCTCCTTCCCGGACTTCGATGGCCTGGCGCGCAGCGCCGGGTTCAATCTGGCCTGAAAGGCCACGCCCGGCGGATGACGTAACCCGGTGGGTGCCAACCTTGGTCGGCACGCTCACATCACCCGGTAGGTGCCGACCTTGGTCGGCACGCTTCTCCGCATAAAAGGACGGAGGCCGAAGCCTCCGTCGAAACATCACGAACCCCTCGTCCGCGATCAACGCTGCTCGGTACGGAAATCCACCGGGACCCGCACCACGCTTGCTACTGCACGGCCTTCCTGCACCGCAGGCTGGAACTTCCAGTTCTGCACGGTGTTCAGCACCGCACGATCCAGGTCGCGGCTGCGCTCGCCGCTGCGCGAAACGATCGCAGCGTTGGCGACATTGCCACGGGTATCGACATTGAGGCTGGCGATCACGCTGCCCTGCACGCCACTGCGCAGTGCAGCAGCGGGGTAGGTGGGCATGCGGTTGCTGGCCAGCGGGCGCGCTTCGCGATTACGTACCGCCGGTGCGGCCTTGTGCTGGCTGGAGGCAGGGGCAGCCTGGCGCGTTGCAGGTATTGCTGCATCAGTCACCGCAGCTTGCTCAGGGGCGGGCAACATGCGCTCACCGACCGGTGCCGGCGCCACATCCTCCTGATTGGAATGGCGCAGCCACAGCAGGGCGGCCGCAAACATCGCCACGATCAGCGCGATCCACATCCAGGGCGACGTGGGCTTGTGCTGCACGCTCGAATCCTGCTGCAGCTGCGGCGAATGAAGGTCTTCGTGGGTGGTGGCAGTCATCGCAAACTCCTTCCGTCAACTGACGACGTGGGAAGTGTTGCCCGAGCCATGGACGGGAAGTGTCAGCGCTGCGTCAACGCCACCGGCAGGGTTCAGTTTGCCTGCCGGGAAGCGTTCAGTTACTGCGCCTTGAAGTCGAACGGTACTTCAATGCTGCCGGGCACGGCCTGGCCATTGCTCTGCGCCGGGGTGAAACGCCAGCGGCGCACCGCGTCGGTGGCGGCACGGTCGAGGTCGCGTGAACCACTGCGCTGGATCACCGTGGCGTTGTTGGGATAGCCGGTGGCATCCACATCCACGCGTACCACCACGGTGCCGGTTTCGCCGGCGCGCAGGGCGGCGGCGGGGTACGACGGCGGCGGCGACTGGCCGGCAATCGGCATCGGCTGGCTGTTGCTGGTCGCAGCCGGCGCAGCGCCCGGGGCGGCCGGGGCCGGCTCGGCGATCGGGGCGGGTGGCGGCGGAGCGGTTTCGACCAGCTTCGGCGCTTCTTCCTCCACCGGTGCCGGCTTGGCGTCAGGCATGTCGCTGGAACCGGCCGCAGCGGCCAAGGGTTCCGGCAGGGGCTCGACCTGGGCGGTTTCCTGCGGGGTCTGTGCGGCCGGGTCGGCGCGGAAGAACTCCTTGTCACGGCCGGTCAGCCAGACCAGCACGAACAGCAGCACGCCCACGCCGAAGGCGATGCCGGCGATCTTCAGGGCGTTGCGCGGGATATGCACAGTGAACGACTTGGCGGACGACGAGCGGGGTGCAGACATGGACCGGACCAGTACGGAATAGCCCGATTCTGCCACGCCGGGAATGAACCGGGCGGCAGAAATCCGTATAACAAGCGATAATCCCATCCCTGATACCCACCACGACACCTGCCATGCTTGATCCAGCCCTGCTCCGCCACCAGCCCGCCGACCTCGCCGAACGCCTGCGCACCAGCCGCGGCTTCGAGCTCGACGTGTCTGCCCTGGAGTCCCTGGAGGCCGATCGCAAGCGCATCCAGGTGCGGACCCAGGAGCTGCAGAGCCTGCGTAACAGCCGTTCCAAGGCCATCGGCCAGGCCAAGGCCAAGGGCGAGGACGTCTCGGCCATCATGGCCGAGGTCGCTGCCTTCGCCGACGAGCTGAAGGCCTCGGAAGTGGCGCTGGACGAGCTGCGCGAGAGGATCGACGCCATCTCGATGGGCATTCCGAACCTGCCGGCCGATGACGTGCCGGCCGGTGCCGACGAGAACGACAACGTCGAGCAGGCGCGCTGGGGCACCCCGCGCCAGTTCGACTTCAAGGTGCTCGATCACGTCGAACTGGGCGCCCGCAACGGCTGGCTGGACGGCGAGACCGCCGCCAAGCTGTCCGGCTCGCGCTTCACCGTGCTGCGTGGCCCGATCGCGCGCCTGCACCGTGCGCTGGCCCAGTTCATGGTCGACCTGCACACCGGTGAGCACGGCTACGAGGAAACCAACGTGCCGCTGCTGGTCAACGCCGATTCGCTGCGCGGCACCAGCCAGCTGCCGAAGTTCGAGGACGACCTGTTCAAGACCGCCGTGGGCGACTCAACGCGCTACCTGATCCCGACCTCGGAAGTACCGCTGACCAACATCGTGCGCGACGAGATCGTCGATGCCGAACGCCTGCCGCTGCGCATGACCGCCCACTCGATGTGCTTCCGTGCCGAGGCCGGCAGCGGTGGCCGCGACGTGCGCGGCATGATCCGCCAGCACCAGTTCGAGAAGGTCGAGCTGGTCTCGATCAGCCGTCCGGAAGACAGCGACGCCGAACACCAGCGCATGACCCGTTGCGCCGAAGTGGTGCTGGAAAAGCTGGGCCTGCCGTACCGCAAGGTGCTGCTGTGCACCGGCGACATGGGCTTCTCGGCGGTGAAGACCTACGACCTGGAAGTCTGGCTGCCGTCGCAGGAGACCTACCGCGAGATCTCCTCGTGCTCGAACTGTGGTGACTTCCAGGCCCGCCGCATGCAGGCCCGCTGGCGCAACCCGGCCACCGGCAAGCCGGAGCTGGCGCACACGCTGAACGGCTCGGGCGTGGCCGTTGGCCGCGCGATGATCGCGGTGATGGAGAACTACCAGAACGCCGACGGCAGCATCACCGTGCCGGAGGCGCTGCGCCCGTACATGGGTGGCCTGGAAACCATCGGCTGATAGCCTGATGGGGTGGGTGCCATGCTTGCATGGCACTGCTCTGGCTCTGGTGGGTGCCATGCTTGCATGGCACCGTATCCACGCATGGCGTGGATCTACTGCAGGGTGTTGCACGCGCCCGGCATGAATTCACCGATGCACCAGTAGATCCACGCCATGCGTGGATGAACCAGCGCGATCACTCCGCAGCCCGCAACTTCTCCAACGGCACCCAGCCCGGTTCGCCTGTCTCCGGCACGCACCACGCCCAGCCATTGAGCGTGCGCTCGCCACGCAGCAGCTGCCCGGGATCCACATCCAGTTCCCGCGCGCAGTAGTCTTCCGTGGCAAATGCGCCACCCTGCGCGTCGCGGCCGATCACCGGCGCCGGCACGAATCCCGGCTGCTGGCCCTCTGCCTCGCACAGGAACCAGTCTTCCCAGCCTTCGGGCCCTTCATAACGTTCGCCCACCACCAGCGCCTGGCCACGGCGCAGGGTGATCGGGTGCGGAAATTCGCTGCGGTGTGCAGTGGTCACGATGTAATTCATGGCCCCAGCCTAACGTTCTGGTGAGCGTCGCGCATGGCAGCGTATCCACGCGCATGTGCAGTAGATCCACGCCATGCGTGGATGACGTAGCGCTCAGTCCGTACGCCACAAAAAAACGGCCCCGCAAAGCGGGGCCGCCAGGGTGGGCCGGGATGGGGGAGGGGATCCCGGCCCGCGTTCAGCGCCCAGACGAGGAGAGAGCGGCGCCGAACGCTGGAACGCGTTACGCCGCGGCGACCTCGGCCGCTTCGTGCGACGGCAGTGCAGCCAGTGCGCCGGCAATGGCGTCTTCGCGGTGCTGCGGCGAGTAGGCGATGCCTTCGGCGCGTACGAACTCGACATCGTTGATGCCCCAGAAGGCGAACGTCTGGCGCAGGAAGGGTTCCTGGAAGTCGGCCGGCGAATCGGTATAGATGCCGCCACGGCTGCTGGCGATGATCACCCGCTTGCCACCAGCCAGGCCGACCGGACCGTTCTCGGTGTACTTGAAGGTGCGCCCGGCCACGGCCACGCGGTCGATCCAGGCCTTCAGGGTGGACGGAATGCTGAAGTTGTACATCGGCGCGCCGATCACCACGATATCGGCCGAAAGGAACTGCTCGAGTACCTGTTCAGCATCGGCGGCTTCGGCAGCGTCGGTCCTGGCAAGCGATCCGCTGCGCAGATGCGGTACCGGATTGGCGTCAAGATCGCGATAATCAACCTGCAGGCCGTCGATCTGCTGCGTGAACTGGGCCACCACGGCGGCGGTCAGGTGGCGGGAGACGGAGTTGTCGCCAAGCACGCTGGCGTCGATGTGCAGAAGCTTCATGGCAGTACCTATGTTCGGGAGAGGTGGCGGACTTGCCGCCGACGGAGAGAACGATAGGTTGTTGCAAAGACGGAATAAAGGTGGTTGAATGCCACGTATTGTTCTAGATATGGAACTCGGGCATGCATGACCTGAATGATCTGTACTACTTCGCGATGGTGGTCGACCATGGCGGATTCGCCGCCGCCGAGCGCGCACTGGGTATCCCCAAGTCGCGCCTGAGCCGCCGCATCAGCCAGCTGGAAACCGACCTGGGCGTTCGCCTGCTGCAGCGCTCCACGCGTCGTTTCGCCGTCACCGATGTCGGCACCAGCGTGCACCGCCACGCGCAGACGATGCTGGCCGAGGCACAGGCCGCACGCGAAGTGGTGGACCGCCTCAGCGCGGAACCGCGCGGCGTGGTGCGCGCCAGCGTGCCGGTATCGCTGGCGCAGATGCAGCTGCCCAAGCTGCTGCCCAAGTTCCTTGAGCAGTACCCGAAGGTGCGCCTGCAGTTGAACATCAGCAACCGCCGCGTGGACATCATCAATGAAGGCTACGACGTGGCCCTGCGCGTGCGCTCGCGCCTGGACGACGATGGCAGCCTGGTGATGCGCAGCTTCGGACAGGTGCAGGAACTGCTGGTGGCCAGCCCGAAGTACCTGGATCGCGCCGGCCGGCCGAAGGATCCTGAAGAGCTGACCCAGCACGTCACCCTCAGCATCAGCGAAGACGAAGCCCGCCAGCGCTGGGAGCTGCACGGCCCGGAAGGCGAGGTTCGCCGGGTCGACCTGCAGCCGCGCGTGGCCGGTTTCGACTTCCCGCTGCTGCAGAGCATGGTGAAGGACGGCTTCGGCATCACCATGCTGCCGGAAACCGTGTGCGCCGATGCGGTGCGCAACGGCGAACTGGAAGTGGTGCTGCCGGACTGGTCGCTGCCGCAGGGTGTGTGCCATGCCGTGTTCGCCTCGCGCCGTGGCCTGCTGCCGGCGGTGCGCGTGTTCATCGACTTCCTGGCCGAGCACCTGCCGCCGCAGCTGGAGGCCTCTCGCCTGGATTGCGGTGGCGCCTGTGAAAAGGCCAAGGAGCGGATCAAGGCCAGTGCGCTGGGCGCGTTGGCAGTGGATGCGGGCTGAGGCACCTGGCCGCAACTGCACCGCCGATCTGTGAAACGGTAGCGCCGGGCCATGCCCGGCGTTGCTGCTTTCCGGCCCAGGTCAGTTCCGGCCGAACAGTCGGTCCCAGAAGCTGCGCCGCGGCGGTGCGGCTGGCTTGGGCTCGGCAATGACTGGCGCTTCCAGCACCGCCATCAGTTCCGCGCTGCGTGGCTTCTTCAGGAAGCGCGCGTAGTCCATGTAGCTGGTCACCTTGCTCATGTGCAGGCGCTCCGGCATTGCCGGCAACGCGCCACCATGCAGCAGCACCCGCAGTGCCTGTGGACGGTCCAGGCGGATCGCCTCGAACAGGGCGGTGCCGCCGCAACCGGGTTCGATCTGGTTGGCGCGTTGTGGCGCATCCTTCAACAGCTCTCGCAGCGCATCCGGGTCGTCGCGGTCCACGGCGGCAACCAGCCGTGCCAGCGCTTCAGCTTCTTCGGGTGGAAGGCTGTCGCGATAGGCCTGGTCGGAGATCTCGCGCTCGTCGCGCCCGTCACCGCTCTGGATGCACAGGAAGTCGGTGACCAGGGCGACCGGAATGCCGGAGGTATCCAGCGCCCAGTAGCTGGGATAGACGCCGTCGCCCCAGCCGCTGGTGAATACGACCAGGCCGTGTGGAGAGTCCTCGCCCCAGGGGCGGTATTCGGCGCCTTCATCCAGGCCGTCATGGTCGATCAGCGCATCCGACCATTCGCTGTCTTCGTCGCCATCGGTCTGTTCGATCAGGGCCAGCAGTGCCTGCTGAGTGTTGGTATCCATGAAGCAGCCGATGCCGGCGTCGACCGGATAGCCAATGAAACTGTCCTCATCCAGGCCGGTCAGGTCCTGCGTGGTCCAGCGTGCCATCTGCCAGTGCAGGGCAGACGCAGTGAGGGCTTCGCGGGGCTTGAACCAGACCACGGCCAGCGCCGGGCGGCCGCTGTGCACGATGATTTCGACCGGATGCCGGCCTAGGGGGGCGGTGTAGTCGGCCAGCGCCGGCGCCTCGGCCTGGACCAGCGGATCGCAGACCACCACATGCCCACTGCTGACCGGCAGGTGCCCGGCGAACGTGCGGTGCAGGGCCACTGCGGCCAGCTGGGTGTCGTCCAGCAGGGTGGTGCGCAGGTTGGCCAGATCGAGGTGGGCCATGGGGGCTCCGATTGCAGTGAAGGCCCCACCGTGCCGGATGCGAAGGGCGGGGGCAAGGGTGGTCTTGGGCAAATGCTCTTCACGTGCGAGAATACGCCGCTGCCCGGGCGACCGGGACCCGATTGGAGAGATGGCCGAGCGGTTTAAGGCACCGGTCTTGAAAACCGGCGAAGGGTTAAACCTTCCGTGGGTTCGAATCCCACTCTCTCCGCCAGTTGTTTCAAAGAGCCCCTGGAAACAGGGGCTTTTTTGTTTTTCCCGCCTTGCTGCCCGTCAGTTCATCAATTCAGCTACTTGGTTCCAGGGAGGGGCGGCAGTCGCGCAGAGCACGCATGCTGCCAAGACAACACACTGACGGTTGGAAATGGAACACTCTACTCAATAGCAATCGTAATCACGTCGTACACTCATGCTCAGTCTGCAGCAGGCTGCGCAGGATTCCTACAGCATTCATTGGAGGAGGCTAGGTGAAAACAGGCGCTATTTACGTGAGTGTGTTCGGGCTCCTCTTGGGGAGTGTTGTGTCCACCACTGCACTTGCTCAGAAGGATGTTTCTGAAAGTGAGAAACTGAAGGGACTGGATGAGGAGACTGCGGTTGCAGTCAGCTCCCTCCTTTCCAGAGTCAAGTCTCTATCGGTTGATGAGGCAATCAGACGGATTCAGCTGGAGGCGGCAGTGGCGCCCAGCATCCAGGACATTCGTCGAGAGTATGCCGGGCGCTTGACGGAAATCAGCATCGAGCAGTCGCCTGACTTTCATGTTTCGGTGAAGCTCAAGGGAGATGGTTCTGTTGCAGGGCGGCAATGGACGACGGCGGCTGGTAGAGCACGTGTCGAGTTCTCCTCTGGGCACCTCTTCACCGAGGAGGAGTTCACCAGGCAACTGAAGGAAATTCGGCTGGCAGCACAGTCAGCTATCCCGGGTTTCGTTGGATTGAGCGGATATGCCGGAGATAACGAGGCCGAGGTCAGAATACGTGGGGATGAACAGGACGCCCGGAAGTATATGGGAATTCTGTCCAAGCTCGAACGTGCCTATGGCGTAAAGCTCCGTTTCAAGGCGTCGGACGTTCCTGAAAGAAATTCCATATATGCAATCGGCGGAGCCGTGCTGCAGTCAAACAATTCATACTGCACCACGGGATTTACGGTGAAGCACACGGCTACAGGTCTAAAGGGAATCATAACGGCGGCACATTGCCCCGACGACGTCATCTATGGCAACTATGGAAATAGCCAGAACGGGACCTTGGTTACGTTCCCTTTGATATTCCAAGATCAGAGGAACTATGCGCAAACCGATGTGCAATGGCATCGAATTCCATCTCCACACATTCCTTTGTTGGAGGCGTACGCGTCGTCAACAGTGTCCACGCGATTTATTTCGAACGTTTACAATGTTCCAGCGAAAGACGGTACCATCTGATTCCGTGGTTCGCGTAGCGGATACAGCTGTGGAATAGTCACGTCGGTTGCGCATAGTCCTGGAAATATTTGTGGGCCCACCGAGTCTATGCAATGCGATGAGGTCTGGTTCAAGGTAGAGGGAAGTTCGCTCGCCTGTGGTGTTGGCGACAGCGGTGCTGCAATGTTCTTCCAGAACACCGGTTATGGCATTGTCAAGTCTGCGCGCTCGGACACACCGCTGCAGGGCGAGTGCAAGTCGCTCACCGGAATGCCGTTCAGTCGCGTCAGGGCTTGGGGGTTCCAGCCCAACTAGAGACCGACCTCAATAAGCTTCTCTGATTGGTTGAGCCGTGTATTGATCTCCATACGGTCTGTGCAGCTGGCGACGTCGCTGGTACCAGCGACGTCGGCTACATGTCCGGCGTTCTCTTCGCCAGAATCATGAAATGGCCCCTGGGAGCAGGGGCATTTTTTTTCTGCCTCCGCAGCTGCTGTCCAGCCATCGAACCATCAGGCCAGCTTGCACGGCTTGGTATGGGCGCATATGGGTTCAGCTGAACGCACTTACCCGCGTCGCCCACCCTTCGGCTTGTTGTGGCACAACGGGTAACTGGAGCACGACCGGAAAGCCCCATGCGGCCCATTGCGGTCCACAAACACGCCGACCTTGCACACTGGGCAGCGTTCTTCATTGATGGCCACGCCAGACAGGCTTGTTATTTCCACTGCCCCGTCCTTCACCAGCTCGTCCAGGAACGGCGAGTGCTTCCCCTGCAGGGTGAACATGGCCACCGACCGCCGCGCCCGCGTCAGCGCGACATAGAACAACCGCCGCTCTTCGCTCAATGGGTAGTTATCCCCATCCGGCATAGCCAGGGAAAGCACCGGGTCATCCGCGCGCAGGCTCGGGAAGCTGCGGTTGATCATGCCCGGCAGGATCACGTAGTCCGCTTCGCGCCCCTTCGATCGATGTGCGGTCAGGAATTCGACCTCCATCGTGCTGCCGAAGGCTGTCTTCCAATCCGAAGGCATCGCGCTGCGATCGGCGCGGTAGCGCCCCAGGATGAAGACCGTCACGCGTCCGTTGCGCCCTTGCGGCACCGCCCCGGACAACAACTGCTGATGCAGCTTGGCGAGGTACTGGCGAACGCCATCCTGCACCTCCTCACGCCGATTCATCTGGAACGCCTGCAGCACCGGGCCCATGGCCGTTGCACCTGAGCGAACTGCTTTGGCGATCTGCGCGGGGTTGCGGCTGATGAAGCGGCTGGACACATCGCAGAGCGCCTGTGGGCAGCGGAACGTCTGTTCCAGTTTCAGCACCTGGCCATGGCCCATCCACTCGCGGAATCCGGTCATCACCGAAACGTCGGCCCCGGCGAAGCGGTTGATCGACTGCCAGTCATCGCCCACTGCAAACAGATAGCGGCCCGGTTGGCTGACCAATGCACGGCAGAGGCGTGCGCGGGCGCGCGAAGCGTCCTGGAATTCATCGGCCATCACCAGCTCGTAAGGCGATTCGTAGCGGCCCTGTTCCAGCAGCCCGGCCGCCATGTTGAGCATGTCCTCGAAGTCGATGCCGCGCTCGTCAGCCAGTGCGTTGTCCCAGGCCTGGAAAACCGGCCCTGCGATTTCCAGGAAGCGACGGTGTCGCTCCTTGAACTGATCCTCGGGCATCTGCCGCAGGCGTGCGGCCATATCGTCCAGCGTCAGGCAGTTGCTCTTTGCGTGGGCAATGAAGGTGCGCATCAAGCCGATCAGGTCCGCATCGGGCATCGGTTTGGCGCCCTGATCGGGCAGCTCGCGGTCCGGGTTCGGGTCGAGCTCGATGTCACACTCGCCAAGCTTCTCTGCGAGATCCAGCAGGGCATGCCCGCTGCGCAGGCCAAAGGATGTCGTCTCGACAAGGGCCGTGCCGCGTGCCACATGCTGCTGGCGCTTCCAGTGCATCCCTTCGCTGTAGTTGGCAATGTGCTTCGGCGGCTGACCATCAGCATCCAGCGCAAAGTGCTCGTGATACAGCTGGGCGTCCGGATAGTAGAAGTCCGGACGATACTGGCGATGGGTGTCTGTCGCGGTGTCGAACTCGTAGCGTCGCTCGTAGTCGTACGTCACGCCGTTGTAGAAGAGCCAGTCGGCGATCACGCACTCTTCCAGGCTCTTCACCCGTTCCCCCTGCAGGGTACGGATGTAGGGCGTGCCATCGCGGTCGTAGCCATCGGCCTCCATTTCCGCGCCGAATGGCGGCAGGTCGCGCCCGAACACCAGGCGGAACATATCCCACTGGGTGCGGAAGTGGGTCGAGCGATCCTTCAGGTCGTCCACCAGTTCGGCCAGCTTGTTGAAGCCGAGCGTGGCGTCAATTGCCCATTCGGGGATGTCGGGCTTGCGTCCGGTGGCCTTGGCGACGATGGCCAGGCCGAGTGCATGGAAGGTCCGCGCTTCGACCACGGTGTCGCCCATGCCGAGCCGGTCGAAGCATCGCTGTGCGCGCTCCTCCAGCTCCTTGGCGGCGTCCTTGTTGAAGGCGAGCATCACGATCCGCTCGGGTTCGACAAAGCTGCGATCGATGGCATAAGCGGCCTTGGCGACCATCGTGGAAGTTTTGCCAGAGCCGGCCGCGGCCACGACCTGCACGCGGTTGTCGAAGCAGATGACCGCGCGGGCCTGTTCGTCGGTCAGCGGCTTGCTCTCGACCCGGTCCAGGAAGTCCTTGGCCAGTACCCGTTCGCGCGCTGTCATGGTTGCGTTGGCGTCGGCCCACGCCGCGGGCCAGTCCAGCTGCCAGTCGTGCAGGGCGTCCAGTGCTGCACGGTGGCTGGGCGAATGCAGGTCCTCGTGCACATCCTCATCCAGGAACAGTTGTTCCAGCTCGCGCGGCGGGAGCGGCAGGGCGGGGCGACCGGCCAGCAGTGCCTGCTGTTGTTCGTGCGTGATCCAGCGGCGGCCGGTGCTGCCCCGGTCGATGAGGGCATCTGCCTCGGCCAGCCACGATTGGATCTGCTCCAGGATGTCCTCGAAAAGCGCCTTGCGCCCGCGTGTGGTGCGCGCGAAGAGCACCTGCTGGACAGCAGCCGCGAGGCGGGAAGCTTGGCCGTTGGGCAGGCCGTCCACGGACAGCGTTTCAACGTCCTCGCTCTGCAGCGCAACCCTGGCCCAGAACAGGCCCGGAAGAATCCGCACACGCTGGTCATCATCGATGTGTTGGCGGTACTGCCGGCCTTCAATCAGAAGCTCGACATGCTCGCCATCCAGCCGCAGCCGCCAGTCCGGCGAGCGGGTCACACGCTGGCCCCAGCCCGAGGGGCGCCATTCCATAGACATCCAGATACTGCCTTGCGTACGTCACTGGGCGTAAAGTGCCCTTACAGCCCCATGATAAGGGGGCTTGATCAGGCGCGTGACTGTTGCCGTGTGGTCGGAGTGGGTTAGGCTGTCGCCATGCCGTAGCGGATGGCTCCGACTACTCCGTGGATGGCGCCCCGGGAAGGAATCCAATGCCTGCAGGAATGTTCTCTACATCTGGCCGCAACTGCCTTCTGGCTGTTGTACTGTCTTTGGCAGCACTGCCTGCGGCGGCGCAATCGTCCATCCCATCACTGTTCTGTGGCTTCTGGACTGAGGAAGCGGACGGAACATGGAGTGTGTCCCGGGAGGTGGACGCAGCAACGGGTGCCACGGCATCGCGCGACACCTACGAATGGACGTCAAACAGCACGCCATTCGGCATTGGCATGGCCAGCAGCTGGACCCTGAATTACTACTGGCCACAAGACGCGACGCGCCAGAAGGCTGTTCCAGAGGCTGAGGTCGTAGTGGTCATGGGTTTCCGTTTTGACGCCAAGGAAATCGGCCAGGAGCCGAAGGATCCCGGACACACCTGGATACACCTGTATCGGTCGGAAGATCCGAACAAGCAGTTTTCGGTCTACTCCACCAGCCTGACAGGCAATATGGACTGGAATCGCCTCCGAAACGGAAACCTCGGCGGAAGGGCTTTTCTGTCTTTGGATACGCTGCTGGCTTACGGTACGGGCCTGGAAAAACTGGTGTGGCACATCCGCGGTGCGCCTAACGCTCTGGGTGTGACGGAAAGTCACGCCAAGGGCGTGCTGCCCATCGCGACGATGCGCAGCAAGCTGGCGAAGATTCCGAAGCTACGTGCTGAACTGGACCGGAAAGCGGGGAAGTTCCGCAGTGAATGCAAGCTGCCGATTGAAGTTTCAGAATAGCGCTGCATTGACGCACAGCACGGCATCGGCCCCGCGGCGGCAGCGTGCCACCGCGGGACTGCCTGCCGTCACGCATTCACATCCACAACAATCCGCCCACGCACCTTGCCCGGAATGATCTGGTCGTAGACGTCCAGCACGCCGGCAAGCCCGATCAACTGCACGGTGCTTTCCAGCTTCTGCGGGTCCAGATCGGTGGCAAGACGATCCCAGGCGCGCTGGCGGACGGCCTGCGGCGCATTCACCGAATCCACGCCGGCAAGCGTCACGTTGCGGAGAATGAAGGGCAGCACCGAGCCATGCAGATCATCACTCTGCGCCAGCCCGCAGGCGGCCACTGCGCCACGGTATTTCGTCTCGGCAATGGCGTTGACGAGGGTGGGGCCGCCCGCCACATCGACCACGCCGGCCCAGCGCTCGGCACTCACCGGCCGCTCGCGCGGGGCTGAAAGCTGCGCGCGGTCGATGATCTCGGCGGCGCCCAGGCTGTGCAGATACTCGGCGTGTTCAGGTCGCCCGGTGGCAGCCACTACGCGATAGCCAAGCTTGGACAGGATCGCCACCGCAATCGAGCCGACGCCGCCGTTGGCGCCGGTCACCAGCACATCGCCCTTGTCGGGCGTCACGCCGGCTTGTTCCAGGGCCAGCACGCACAGCATGGCGGTATAGCCTGCTGTGCCGATGGCCATGGCGTCGCGGGTGCTCAGGTTGGCGGGAATCCTGTTGAGCCATTCGCCGCGAACACGGGCACGCTGTGCCAGGCCGCCATGGTGGCCCATGCTGAGATCCCAGCCGTTCAACACCACGCGGTCACCGGGTTGGAAACCGGCATTGCCCGATTCCAGTACAACGCCAGCCAGATCGATGCCAGGGATCAACGGGAACGTCCGGATCACCGGGCGCGTGCCGGTGAGGGCCAGCGCGTCCTTGTAGTTCAGCGTGGAGTACTCGACCTGCACCAGCACGTCGCCATCCATCAGGTTGGCTTCATCGAAATCGACCAGCTCCGTGGAAACGCCGTCGTTGGTCTTGCGGGTCAGCAGTGCCTTGAAACTCATGGTGCGGTCTCACGTTCAGTGGATGAGCCCATGCTAGGCTCGCACCGTTATCGCAACAAGAACGATGATTTTCCGTAGGTACTATGGTTTTCCGGAGTATGCATGCGTAGCAGGCGTTGGGACGGCAAGAGCGGTTGCGCGGTGGAAGTCACGCTGTCGGTGATGGGCGGCGTGTGGAAGCCGATCATTCTGTTTCACCTGATGACAGGCAAGCGACGCTTCATGGAGCTGACGCGGCGTGTGCCCAACGCCACCCAGTCCATGCTGACCAGCCAACTGCGGGAACTGGAGGCTGACGGCGTGGTGATCCGCCACGTGTACCCGGAGGTGCCGCCGAAGGTGGAATACGAACTGTCTGAATTCGGGCGCACGCTGGTGCCGGTACTCCTTGCCATGCGCGAGTGGGGTGAAACCTATCGCGGCCATAAGAGCGAGGACGCCAACAGCTGAAGGATGAAGGGGCCGCGTACGTGCTTTCGCTGCGCGCGCACTTCGGTTTCGCCAACGGCCGCGGTCACCAGTGGGCAGCGTGTGTCTCGATGGACGTGTCGTGTATGGCTGGATAGGGTGTCCAGATAGCGCACGCCAGCCGGGCACGTTTGCTGGCGAAGTGCATCAGTCGATGGATAACCCGCCATGCCGTGACGCTACCGGCGTAAGACCGCGTCAGCGCGGGATTTTCCTACTTCTCAGTGCAGGTTCAGTGCGGCAATCATGCCCGCGCCAAGGCACTCGCCCTGGCCGGGATTGGCGTCCCGAACTTACGTACCACTACCGGTCGTGCTTGCTGCCTTGGCGGCAGCCGCGACAATGCACCGCCTGCCAGTTCATGGCGGACGGTGCGTGGGGATCTCCTGATCCGCCGGCTTTAGTGGTACGTATCCGGCACGCCAACCCGCACCGTCCGCCACCTTGCATCTGCAGGTGGCCACACCGTGAGGTTGTCGCCATGCCTGACCGTACCCCTGACGTTCCCCGCCTGCGCGAGCTGCTCGGCACCGCAGTGCGCGATCTTCCCGCGGCCCTGGCCGAGAAGCTGGAAGGCGCGCTCTGTGAATCTGCGGAGTCCGTCGTGCCCTCAGCGTTCTTTGCGCACCTTCAAGCGCATGGCGGGAATCTGCGCGCCGACGGCCAGCCCTGGACCGAAACCCGGCTCAGCCCAGGCCGAGCCTTCGATCTGGCCCTGGCCACCCGCAGCGCGTCGGGCATCACTGCGCTTACCGCCTTGCTGCATGCCGCGCATGTGGCGCGGGAGAGCGACGATCCCGCGTGCTACCCGTCCGCAGCGCTGGTCGACGGGCTGTTCAACGCCTGCCAGGCCCTGTCGCTGCAGCTGGAATGCTGCCTGGTTCCGTGAAAGACCGCGATGCGGTTCCTGTTCCGTTGGCGCCCGCTTGCCTATAGTGGCCCAGGAGCCCTGCAATGGAATGCCCATGCACGTGATGTCCCCCCGCCGTTGTCTGCCGCTGGCACTTGCCGTCGCAGTGAGTGCCAGCGCGTGTGCACGTCCGCCGTCCACCGAACACGAAAGGAATCCCGCCATGTCCGGCGCAACCCAGACCGGCCGCACGATCAACGGTCACACCTATACCGATGCCCCCGTGGACGTGAAGCTGGGGCCGAACACCTTCCGCATTCAGGCCAACTACCTGGACAGCCAGATCGCACCGTGGCCTGGCGAGGGCGTGACGCTGGTCATCGAGTGGCCGGACATGAAGCCGACACTGCCAGGTGCCCGGGCCAATCCGCGTACGAATGATTTCCGGAAGGAGATTCCCATTCGGATCAACTACGTTGATCGCGTTCCCGTCGAAACACTGCTTTCAAGGCTGTCGTCAAATGAAGCCGTCACGGAAGAGGATTCTGTGGAAAGGGAGGATCCCAGGGACCGTCTCGATCAACGCGTTGCACAGCCGGAGACCTTGGGTCTGACGCCCTATGCAATCGATGAAGCGAAGATGGTGTTGTACGCGAAGAAGCATGAGGCGCGGTACGGGAAGCCGCCTGTCCGCAATCCGGCCTATGAGAGAGACTGGTACATCGCACGCCAGGGCGATGGCCGGATCAGCTCGTTCATCAAATGTGACGGCGAGGAATTCCGACGCGATGGCGTGCGGTTGGAGGGGGGCGAGGTGATCAGCGAGCCGGGAGAAGTGGCAGCGGGCTGCGTTCACTATTTCGTGGACATCGACAACAGGCTGTCCATCAGCCTGGACTACAAGAGAGCGTTTCTGAAGGACTGGAAGCGTATGGAAGAGGCCGTCAGGGATGTCATCGCGCGCACCCGGTCCAAGTGATCGGTGGTTCAGGGAAGAGAAGGGGTAAGGCATGAGTGGATTGACTGAACACGATCTCAGAATCCTTGGCAGCTATGCCAGAGATGGCAACCGCGAGCTTTACTGGAACTACCTGTCGCAGCTGCCGGGAGCCGATGGCTACGGGACGCTGGCACTGGGTGTTGTACGCAATGACAGCCTGCCGGGACGTGTAGCGAACACCTATGCACAGAACTACGCGAAGACCCAACAGGATGAGGGATCGCGTTTCTCGAATGCACAGTTGACCGAGCGGCAGTGGGAGTCCTTTGGGCAGACCCTGCTCGAAAGAGATCTTGAATTGCGGCAGCAGTGGATGAACGAGCGCCGCCCAGACCTGGCACTGAATCTTCCCGGCAAGGATGTGATGCTGGCGCACGATCGTGCGTTTGAACGGCATGAACTCGACCCCAATTGCTGGACCCCGCGTGTGCTGCTGGAAGCGGCCGAACAGAAGAGCGGCCCCGCGAAGCTGGAACAGATCTGGACCAACATGCTCAACAACGACTATGCCGGGGGCCCCCGCGTAGGCAACACCAGCGTCGATGCCATCAGCCAGATGGGATGGACGAAGGGTGGCCAGTACCTGACCCGGTTGAGCGTGCTGGAAGCCACCCAGGCACTGGAAGGCCGCTCAGCGGTCGATCCGAACGTCATCGGTGGCAACAGCTACTACGCGATGTACTTCGAAGCGGACAGGAAGTGGGCCAGTGTCAGCGCGGGTGGCGGCCACATGTCGCTGCGCGAGATCACCGACCCCGCCCGCATCGCCGAACTCAACGACGCTCGCGACGTCCGCCTGGAGCGACAGGAGAAACGTACCCGGTTCCACCCGGATGACCCGTATCGGACCATAACCCGCAGCCCGCTTACCGCCGCAATGGACGACATGCCTGATCCCTCACTGGCACCGACCCGCCTGGCCGATATCCGTCCAGGCCACCGTGAGTACGCACTGATGCAGCAGGTGCGCGAAGGCGTGGCCGCGATCGATGCCAGCGCCGGGCGTACCCATGATGAGGGCAGCGAGCGTCTTGTGGCGAGCGTGATGGCGTTGGCCCGCCGCAACCAGCTTGAACGTGCCGACCATGTGCTGCTGAGCGCCCAGACCGCCGACAGCCCCGCAGGGCGGAACGTGTTCGTGGTGCAGGGCGGGATGAACGATCCCGCGCACCTGCGCGTCTCGATGCCCACTGACTTGGCGGTGCAGACCCCGGTTGCGCAGTCGCTGCAGCAGATCGAGGCCGCCAGCCTGGACCGCCAACCGGCGGCTGTGCAGCGGCAGCAGGACATTGACGTGCAGGCTCGCGAGAGCCCTGCGATACGGATGGGGTGAAATCACTGCGCCGGGCCGCCAATGCCAGCCCCCGGATGGGGGCCGGCACGCATCACGGCAACGCGTGACTTACGGGATGGTGCAGCCGCTGTTTCTCAGGCAACGTGCAAACGCCGGGTAGCAGACGTTCTCACCATTGCCCGCCGCCAGACAAGCATCGTAGGCGGTGTAGCACGGGGTACAGCGGGACTGCGCGGAGGCACTGCCGATTCCCAGGGTCAGTGCAGCAGCCGCAATAGCAACAGACAGCTTGAATCCAATCTTCATGCTTCACTCCGTTGATAGCCCTCCTTGGGCACCTCGGAGGCTATCGTGGGAAACGGGTGTATTCAACCCGCACCGCGCCCGGATGGGTATCCATCTTCAGCACCCCGCCCTGGATTTACTTTGTTGGCGCGTCTGCAGTCTGAGCGGCCACCATGGCTTGTTGCATCTCTTTCAGCGACAGATAGCCATCACCATCGGTGTCCAGGCCCGCGAAGTACTTCGCGATCTCCGGCACCACGTTGGCTTCCTCCTTGCTGATCCTGCCGTCTTTGTTCCTGTCCATCGCGGAAAACGCGGCGTCGATGGAATCGGCCTGCTTGCTGAAACGTTCCTGCTGAAATTTCGCGTACTCTGTCTTGTCGACGCGTCCGTCGTTGTTGGCATCCATGGCGGTGAATGTGGCGTCGATGTAGGCCTGCTTCGGGTCGGCCGGTGAGGCCTGGGCCAGCAACGGGGCAGTGCACAGGGCGATCAACAGAGTGATCCTGGTCATGGGTGATTCTCCTTGAAAATTGCAGATCAGCGGCAGGGATAGGTGTAGCCGTCGGCGCCGCGATAGGTGTCGTTGCGACGATCGTAGTTGCCGTAGCGGTTCATGCAGTAGTCGGCGCGCTCGCGGGTCTCGCGCTCGCGTTTGGCGGCAGCGGCAATCACGCCGGCCACCACCGCTGCACCTACCACGCCCACCACGACACCGGCGGTCTTGGCATCGTGCCGGCGCTCGCGTTCGCGCTCATGATTCCGCTCACGTTCGCGCCGTTCCCATGCATCGCGCTCCCGATCGCGGTAGTCCTGGTTCCACTGCGGGTTGTAGCGGTCGCCACGCTGCGCATGGGCGTCGCCGGCGTACGGCATCAACACCAGCTGCGCAGCGACCGCCAGAATCAGCGCGGTTCTTCCTGTCTTCAGAAACATCGTCCAGCTCCTGTGCGGACATCGTTGGTAGCCGTAGTACACCCCGCAGACATTGCGCGAACCTGCCGTCAGGGCGAGCAATTGCAGCGGCTATCGAACCAGCGCCTCCACAGGATCCAGCTGTGCGGCACGGCGTGCCGGCAGGAAGCCGAAACCAACGCCGATCAGGCTGGAACACACGAATGCAGCCAGAATCGAATTGACGGAGAACACCAGGCTGAAGCCCGCATCGGCCAGCTCCATGACCGCGCCCAGCGCCAGCGCCACGCCGATGCCGAGCACGCCACCGAGCAGGCAGACCAGCACCGATTCGATCAGGAACTGCTGCAGGATGTCGCTGCGTCGCGCGCCCACCGCCATGCGCACGCCGATCTCGCGGGTTCGCTCGGTCACCGAGACCAGCATGATGTTCATGACCCCGATTCCGCCCACCACCAGTGCGATGGCAGCGATGGAGCTGATCATCATGGTCAGGATGCCGGTGGTCTGTTCAATGGATCTACGGATCTGCGCGTTGTTGCTCATGTAGAAATCGGTGCTGCCGTGGCGGCGAGTCAGCAGTCGCGCGATGGCCTGCTCAGCCGCTTCCATGCTGATCGCATCCGAGACGCGCACGGTGATGCTGGAGACGTGGCTCTGCCCCAGTACGCGCGCCATTGCGGTGGTGTAGGGCAGCCATACCCGCAGCAGCGATGCATCACCGGCCGCACCGGCGTCCTTCTTCACCACACCCACCACGCGCACTGGAACATTGCCCAGCAGCAGGGTCTGCCCGATCGGGTTGTCGGTCGCGGCGAAGAAGCGTGCGCGGGTATTGGCGTCGATCACCACCACCTGCTGGTAGCCGGCCACGCCGGGTGGACCGAAGAAGGCGCCCTCGCCGAGCTTCAGGCCATGCACGCGGAAGTACTGCTCGCTGACGCCCTGCACCTGCACACTGGCAGAGCGGTTGCCGCGCAGGGCGGTGCCGCTGGTGGCAACACCCGGGGTGGCGCTGTCCACGAATGGCTGCCGGGCCAGGGCCACGCTGTCGCCGGGGGTGAGTGTTTCCACCCGCGCCGAGTGCAGGTCGCCAAAACCGGAACCGGGATGGATCTCGATCGTGTTGGTACCCAACGAGGAGATGTTGGACAGGATGGCCTGCCGTGCACCGGTGCCCAGTGCTACCACCGCCACGACCGAAGCAATGCCGATGATGATTCCGAGCATGGTCAGGAAGGTGCGCATGCGGTGGGCGTTCATCGCGCGCAGTGCCATGCGGAAGGCTTCAGCGAACCGGTCCCGCCAGACCTGCCAGCCGCTGCTACCCACGGATTGGGGCACGGCTGGCGTCGCCACGCCCGCTGCCAGAGGAGTACCGGTTGCACGATCATCCACGATCCGCCCATCGCGGATTTCGATGATGCGCTGCGCATGCTCGGCCACGGCCATGTCATGCGTGACCAGCACCACGGTATGACCCTCCGCGTGCAGCTCGCCGAGGATCTTCATCACCTCTTTGCCGGAATGCGTATCCAGCGCACCTGTGGGTTCGTCGGCGAAGATCACCGCGCCACCATTCATCAGCGCACGCGCAATCGAAACGCGTTGCTGCTGGCCGCCCGAGAGCTCGCCAGGGAGATGCTGCATACGCTCGCCCAGACCCAGCCGCGACAGAAGGGTGGCTGCCCGTGCATGGCGTGCTTCGGCAGGCATGCCGGCGTAGATCGCAGGCACCTCCACATTGCTCAGTGCAGTCAGATCGGTCAGCAGGTGGTAGCGCTGGAAGATGAAGCCGAAGTGCTCGCGGCGTAGTTCGGCCAGTTCATCAGGCGACATCTGCGCGGTCTCGCGCCCGGCGATCTGATAGACGCCGGCGGAAGGGCGATCCAGGCAACCCAGGATGTTCATCAGCGTGGACTTGCCCGAACCGGATTGGCCTACGATGGCCACCAGTTCACCTGCGTGAATATCCAGGTCAATGCCGTCGAGTACCACCAGTGTCTGCTCGCCTGCGGCAAATTCACGGCGTACGCTGCGAACGCGCAGCAGTGGCTCGGTCATTGTCATACTCATTTGGGTTGCGCGGGTGCGCTGGTGGCTTCGTCGTTGGCCTGCGCCAGCACGACCTGTTCGCCTTCCTTCAGCCCGTCGCGTACTTCCACCTGGATCTGGTCATCCAGCCCGGTGATGATGCGCCGCGCGCTGGCGCGGCCGTCGGCACCACGGACCTGCACGCTGTAGCTGCCATCGGCGGCGCGCGCACCCAATGCGGCCGAGGGAATGGTCAGTACGTCGTTGGCGCGGCCCAGCACGATGCGAACCTGCGCGGTCATGTAGCTGCGCAGGCGGCCATCGGGGTTGTCCACGTCGAACTGGCCGTTGTAGTACATGGCCGTGCGGCTGCCACCCGACACCGCCGGTGCGGCGAGGCTGGAACTGTCTTCGTTGGTGATCGATTCCGGTGCTGGCGCTATATCCCGAAGCCTGCTGCTGTAGCGGCGGCCGGCATCACCAAGAATGGTGAAGAACGCCTCCTGCCCAACAGCGGTGTGTACGACGTCAGCCTCGGAGATCTCGGCGTACACCGTCATCACGTCCTGATTGCCCAGCATCACGATGGTCGGTGCGCTCTGCACCGCATTCACGGTCTGCCCCTGGCGCGCGACCACGGCCAGTACGGTGCCGTCGGTGGGGGCGGTGATGCGGGTGTACTCCAGATTGGTCTGCGCGACATCGACGTCGGTCTGTCGGCGTGCAACTTCACCGTCCAGCGCGGCGATCTGTTCACGGGTGGCGTCGACCTTGGCCTTGGCTGCATCGAAGTCGGCGCGGGCCACCAGTTGCACGGCAGCCAGTTGCTGCTGCCGATGCAGTGTCAACTCGAACTGGCGCAGGTCGGTGGCCAGTGCATCGCGGTTGGCGCGCGCGGTGCGCTGTGCGGCCTGCGCGCTCAGCAATGCATTGCGCTGAGTACGCGAATCGATATCGGCGATGGGATCGCCGGCTTTCACTTTGTCGCCCAGTTTCACATGCAGGGTGTCGATGCGGCCGGAGACCTGCGCACCCACGCTGACCAGCCGCGAGGGCTTCAGCGTGCCAGTGGCTTCCACCACCTGTTCGATGTTGCCTCGAACGACGGGTGCAACCTGCAGTTGCGGTGGTGGTGTCGGCCGCAACCATGCGAACAGAATCAGTGCGCTGCACAGCAGGGCGGTAGCAATCATGAGCGCGCGGCGGCGCTTGCGTGGTGCGGCGCTCATCGTCGCAGCATCCAGTAGAGACAGGTCATCGCGGGTCCTCGCGGCAGTAGATACACACGTCTGGCGTGGCAGACGTGGTTGGCCGTCGAGTCTCGATGCGCTGGGTTGCGTGAACCTTGCGGGGCTATCGCTGTGTCAGCGTGCGGCAGGAAGGGCGAGCAATGCTACGGCGATGAACTGCAGGGCGCTACCGAGAACCAGCAGTGCATTGCGCAGCCGGTGACCTGCCAATCGCGCAGCGAAGAGT
Organism: Stenotrophomonas sp. INTA L402-1; assembly: GCF_059295135.1. Taxonomy (NCBI): domain Bacteria; kingdom Pseudomonadati; phylum Pseudomonadota; class Gammaproteobacteria; order Lysobacterales; family Lysobacteraceae; genus Stenotrophomonas; species Stenotrophomonas sp. INTA L402-1. The sequence goes on along the minus strand of NZ_JCAFWP010000014.1, from coordinate 61,665 downwards.
TGGCTCACCGCGCCGGCCAACAACCAGAAGAATGCTGGAACAGGCAGCTTCGTCACCCCTGCACCGATGCTGATCAGCAGCGCGCTGGCAATCATTATCCCAGCGGCATGACCATCCAGGACACGCAGCAGTGGTGGCATCGGGCGCGAGGTTGCCGCGCGCCATGCCGCCAACCCATGCAGCGCGGCATGCACGGCAACGAACAGGAGCACAGCAGCGACCGCCGCTGCGCTCGCGTGCCTGTACGTTGAAGCCACCAGTGCAATGCCGGGCAGCAGTAGGAACAGGACGCCGAACAGCCGCATCAATACACCTGCGCGCTCGGTTTCGGGAACTGCCCGCAGCCAATGCGGCCAATGTTCCAGGCCGAGCGCGCGGCCACTACGCGGGCGCCGATTCCACGCGGCAGCGGTAAGGCCCGGCGAATTCCGCGGTGGCACAGCGCGCGTGGAAGAGGACGGTGGCGGAGCTCCCTGGGTCACATGCAGGCTTCCTGTCAGATCGGAACGCGGTGGCACGGCAGGTGCCACACCCCGATGCTGTGCAGCGAACATTGCCGCAACCTTGCCTGTCCTCGCTACCGGCATCGCATGGACAGGTGCCAGTTACACAGGTGCACGCGGTGTGTTCAGTGCTCCAGCGGTGGCGCGCTGGTCACGCCCGGGTGCAGTGGAAACTCGACTCGGATCAATGCACCACCGCCAGGCGCATCCAGAATCGTGACGTGGCCGCCGTGGCGGTCGATCACCTGGCGCACCAGGTTCAACCCCAGTCCTGCGCCTGTCTGCCGTGGCCGCAGCCGCTGGAAGGGTTCGAAAACCCGTTCGCGCTGGTCGACCGGTATGCCGGGGCCGTCGTCCTCGACCTCCAGGCAGCTGCCCTGAACGCGCACGATGATCTGGCGTCCGCCATGTTCGGCAGCATTCAGCACCAGGTTGGAGATTACCCGCTCCACTGCGCCGGTCTCGCCGAACACCGGGAAGTGCGATTCCACCGCCACGGCTACGGTCTTGTCCGACTGGATCAACAGCGGCGCCAGATCGGCGGCCACCCGTTTGGCCACCCGCGCCAGGTTGATGGTTTCCTTCGGCCCGTCTTCGTCCATGCGGTGCAGATCCAGCAACTGCTCTGCCAGCGTCGCCAACCGTGCCACTTCCACGGCCAGGTTGCGCGAGGTGGCGTCGTCGGCCGCATCGACCTTCACCCTCAGAATCGCAATGGGGGTGCGCAGCTCATGCGCGGCGGCGGCGATGAAGCGGCGTTGCCGCTCGTGCCCCTCGTCCAGCCGCTCCAGTGCTTCATTCACCGCCGTCACCAACGGAGCGATCTCCACCGGCACCGCGGTTTCTGTCAGGCGGACACCGCGCCGACTGGCGGAGATGTTGCGGGCTTCCTGGGCGATGCGCTCCACCCCGGCCAGAGCTCGTCTTACGATGATCGGTGTCAGGACGACGGTGGCCAGGCCCAGCAGCAGGAAGATCGGCAGGGTGATGATGTGTGCCGCCAACGCCATCTGCCAGGTCAGCGTATCGGTTTCGCCGTGGGCCATGATGGTCAGCTTGCCGGCCGGCCCGCTGTGCTGGCGGACCACGACGGCCAGGCCATCGCTGCGGTCGCGCCCGCGCAGGTCGCCAAAGGGGATGCCATCCAGTGCGCCTACCAGCGAGGCATAGGCCGGCGGCACAGGCCCGAACGTAACGTGGTGGCCGTGCTCATCCTCGGCGATGAACCATGCACCGGGAACGACCTTCAGCAGTTCGGCCAGTTCCGGCGTGTTCTGCACGTAGAGGTCGCCATTGCGGTCGCGGCGCACCGCGTCGGCCGCCACCGGTGCGAAGGTCTGGATGGTGTAGTAGCCACCGCTGTCGGCACGTATCAGCACCATCAGCAGCGCGAAGAACGCCACCAGCAACGCCAGCAGCTGATAGATCAGCGTTTTGACGATCAATGGGCGCTTCAGCGAGGGACGACGCGCCATTACTTGGCTTCCCGCATCAGATAGCCGACGCCGCGGATGGCGTGGATCTCCACCCGGGCATCGGCATCGGCCAGCTTGCGGCGAAGGCGCGAGACGTGCGAGTCGAGCGTGTTGGAATGGATGCCGTCATCGAATCCATACACCGCCATCTCAATCGATTCGCGCAGCACGGTGCGTCCCAGCCGCCGGGCCAACGCGGTCAGCACACGGATCTCGCGACGCGGCAGCTCAAGCCGTTGCCCGCCCACGCTGGCTTCACCCGATGCCGGGTCGAACACCAACCGGCCGATGCTGACCAGTTCCACCTGCATGCCGCTCGGCCGGCGCCCTGCAGCGCGGATGCGGGCGAACAGTTCCTCAAGTGCGAAGGGCTTGGTCAGATAGTCGTCCGCGCCCTCATCCAGGCCGGCGATGCGGTCCGGCAGCTGCCCCAGCGCGCTCAGCACGATGATCGGCACCCCTGGGTTGCGCTCACGCAGCAGGGAAATCAATCCCAGCCCGTCACCGTCGGGCAGGGTGCGGTCCAGCAGCACCAGATCGTGCGATCCGCACAGGGCCGCTTCGCGGGCCAGTGCCAGCGTGTTGGCCAGGTCCACCACGTAGCGCTCGCGCTGCAGGGCGGATTTCAGGGTGGCGGCCAGTTCGGCTTCGTCTTCGATCAGCAGGATGTGCATCGGCAGGGCTTGGGCAGGAAGGGGCGTGGCAGGGCGGTTCGGCACGCGCCGGCACCGTATTACAGGAACATTGCGTGAACATGGCGTGCCTTCCCGATCTTCCGCACGGCTGTGGTGACGCAGGAAACACGCTGTCGGCGCAAGGTTCGCGCAATCCAGGCACTCCAGCCTTGGCGCCCACTCGCTGCCCCCCAATCCCTGGAGTACCCATGAAGTTGTTCGTTCCGTTGTTGCTCGTGGCCGCGTTGAGTGGCTGTACCACCGCGAAGATGACCGTTACCCCTGATGGCCGGCGCGGCGTCTCCATCGACTGCAGCGGCTCCAGTTCCTGGAGTGGCTGCTACGAAAAGGCCGGGCAGATGTGCCCAGGCGGCTATGTAGTCTTCAGCAAGGATGGCGACGACGGCAACGCCATCGCGGTGGGCAACAAGAACGGCTTCACCTCCACCCAGTTGGCCACCCGCTCGATGCTAGTGGCCTGCTCGCACTGACACCAACAGGGGAGGTGGGTTGCCACCTCCCCATCATCACCGCCCCCAGCCCTGCGTCAGAAGCTGTAAGCCGCCTGCATATACACCCGCCGTGGCTCGCCCGGGAAATGCCCGTTGCGTTCGATGAAGCCACTGGCCGCGTACACCTTGTCGAACAGGTTCTTGACGTTGGCCTGGAACTGCCACTGCTTCCATGTGGTCTTCCAGCTCATGTCGAACACGGTGTAAGCCTTGACCGTCTGCCCGTCCAGGCTGACGCGCTCACCCACATGGTCAGCACCAAAGCCGATGGCCGAATTGATCGACGGCAGGTCGTAGCGCGTCCACAGACCCAGCTTGTTGCGCGGCGCATTGGCGAATCGGTCGCCGGAAGCGTTGGTGATGCCGTTCGGGCCTGCGTCCTTCACCCGCGCATCGTTGTAGGCGTAGGTCAGATTCAGCACCCAGCGCTCGGTGAGGTCGGCCAGCAGATCCAGCTCCATGCCGGTACTGCGCACCAAGCCCAGCGCGGCCAACTGGTTCACGCCACCGATCACTTCGCCGGTGGCCTGCACGATATTGCTGCGGTCGATCCGGTAGGCGGCCATGTTCAAGGTCACACGGTCGGCCAGCAGGGACTTCATGCCCACTTCCCACTGCTTGCTGCGTTCTGCATCGAACGGCCCGCCAGCGGCGGGGTTCTGGTTGGCAGCACTCTGCGGTACGAAGCCGCTGGCCACATTGGCGTAGACATTCAGGCCTTCGCGGACGGTGAACGTGCTGCCCAGCCGCCAGCTGAGGTCGTTGCCATCCACGCTGCTGCCGGCAATGCGGTCGTCGTCCTTGAAGCCATCCCAGCGCAACCCGGCCAGCACATGCCAGCGTGTGCCCAGTGCCAGCTCGTCCTGCAGATAGCCGCCATAGCGCTTGCTGCGGGTGGACGTGCTGCGCCAGGGCAGGGCCGCCAGGTTGTAGTCGTGCCAGGTACTGGCGCCGTACACGGGATTGAACAGGTCGATACCGCGCACCGGCCCCGCACCACGGGCAAGGTCGGCGCTGTTGGCGGTCTGTGCAGTGAAATCCGCATCCAGCTGGTACACATCGGCACCGAACAACACCTTGTGCTCAACCGCGCCGGTCGTCACCCGCCAGACTGCATTGCCGTTGGCAGTGAATGCTTCGTTGTCGCGGATCTGGTTTCGCAGCTGGCGGGTCATCCACTCGGCCACGCCATCGCGGTCACGATCGATCAGGCCCATCGGCTCGTGGTACATCTGGTGCTCGTTGTTGCTGAACCAGCGAGCGGCGAAGTCCACATCCAGATTGTCACGTGGTGCGAAGCGGTACTGCGCCAGCGCCACTTTGGCGCGCATGTCGAGGAAGTCGCTGGCCTCGTTGTGGTTCCAGCGGCGGTCGGTCAGGAAGGTGCCCGCATCATTCACCGGCACGCCGCGCAGGCGGTTGCCGCCGAGGTTCTGGGTGATGTCGGTGAACTGCAGCACCAGCTCGCCGGTCTGGCCGATGTCGAAGGCCAGCGAGGCGTCGCCGATCACGCTTTCGCTGTCGGTGTTCCAGCGCACGCCCTTTTCACTGTCGGCATACAGCCCGGCGCGATAGCGCGCGCTGCCGGAGGCATTCAACGGCCCGGTACCCTCGATCGATCCGGCACGGAAGTTCTTGTCGCCCAGCTGGATCTCGATGTTGCGTCCGGCACTGGCTTTCGGTTTGCGGGTTACATAGTTGATGACGCCACCTGCATCACCACCGCCATACAGCGCACCTGCCGGTCCCTTCAGCACTTCCACGCGCTCGATGTTGAACAACTGCGGGACCGAGAAACCTGCATACGGGTCGCCGCGCAGGCCGTCATACAGCACGTTCTCCTGGCGGAAGCCGCGCAGGGTCACCCCGGCATAGCTGAAGTAGCTGATGCCGCTGATGCTGCGATAGAGGTCGGTCACCTGACGCGCGGCCTGATCGTCGATCAGTTCACGCGGGATGACCTGGATCGATTGTGGGACCAGCTCCAGCGGTGTATCCGTGCGGGTGCCGACCGCAGCATCGTCCACCCGGTACAGGGTCTGTGCACGTCCGCGAACTTCGACCTTGTCCAGGTCCTTTGGCGCGGCAGTGGAGGGCTCGACAGCATGGGCAAGGGTTGCCAGGGGCAGGATCAGTGCCAGGCACAAGGCGCGTTTCAGGGGCATTGGAAAAGGCATCGGGAGAGGGGGGGTGTGTCTGCAAATGAGAAAGATTAGCATTTGCAACACTTCGTGACCTATCCCCCGAATGCGTTATGGACGCGCGCCGGGGTCCGTATACGGGGTGCCCGCCATGGCCACCAGTACCCCGGTGGCGCCGCGCACGATCAACTGCAGCATGGCCTCACGCGGGTCCTCGCCCTGCAGTTGGCTTGCCAATCCCTTCTCATAGGCCGCCACCATCGACGCCAGCAGCATGGCCGCGCCCAATCGCGCTTCGGCGTCATGTTCTGGCCGGCCGGCAGCGTCGGCCATCAATCGCGCCAGGTCGTCAGTCAACTGCGCCTGCAGCCGTCGCGCGTGCGCGACCAGTACCGGGCTCTCCGCCACGGTGCCCCAGAAGGCGGCAGCGCCGGCATTGATGCGCAGCAGCGGATGGCCAGCCTCCAGCAACTCGCGCACCAGTGACTGGAAGGCCGCCAACGGGGTCATGCCGCTGCGCGCCATCATGCCCTCGCGCAGCAGCATGCGCGCCTCCTCATCGCGATCGAACACCAGGTCTTCCTTGCTGGCGAAGTAGTTGAAGACCGTCTTGCGTGAGACGCCCGCGGCTTCGGCGATTTCGGACATGGAGACGGCCTCGAAGCCACGCCGGATGATCAGCTCGGTGGCGACGCCCGAAATCGCTTGTCGGGTCTCGGCCTTGCGTTGTTCGCGACGACCTGGAGGCGGGGTCATGGGCGGTTCACTTGTGGAAACGTACACCGAGTGTAACATTCGCTTCGTCAGAGTGCCGGCCCGGTGCTCACAAGGAATTCCGATGCTGTACGACGTCGTCATTGCCGGGGCTGGCCCGGTCGGCCTGTTCCTGTCCTGCGAGCTGGCCCTGGCCGGCTGTTCGGTGTTGGTGCTGGAGCAGGCCAGGTCCGCCGGCTCGCCGTTGAAGCGCTTGCCATTCGGGCTGCGCGGCTTGAACGCCCCTACGCTGGAGGCATTGGATCGGCGCGGCCTGTTGGACGCGGTCGCCGCGACACAGGTGCTCAAGCCCGAGAAGGGGGCGCCGCCGCCCGGCACCGCCCATTGGCTCGCGCAGCCGCGGGCGCTGGGCGGCCACTTCGCCGGAATACCGTTTGCCTTGGACGACGTCGACCGCACGCGCTGGACCTGGCGCCTGCCGTCCCCGGTGGGCAGCCAGATGGCGGTGGAGCTGCAGGCCCTGGAAACGGTCTTGGCCGAACGTGCGACCACGCTGGGCGTGCGCATCGAACGCGGGCGTGCGGTACAGGCGGTGCGCGCCGGTGCAACCGAAGTGGAGATCGAGACCGCTGACGGGGCGGTACGTGGTCGCTGGCTGGTAGGTTGCGATGGAGGCCGCAGCACAGTGCGCAAGCAATGCGGTTTCAGTTTCATCGGCACGGATCCCGAATTCACCGGTCATTCGCTGCAGGTCGATCTGGAAGATCCCGGCGTGCTGACCCCGGGCCGTCAGTACACCGCGCAGGGCATGTGCAATTTCAATCCCCCCGGTGTGCTCGCGCTTGCCGATTTCGATGGCGGTGCCGGGCATCGAAAACCTCTCGCGCTGGATGAAGCGCAATCGCTGCTGCGACGTGTGTCTGCCCGCGACGTGACCATCACCGCGCTGCATCTGCACAGCACCTGGACCGACGGTGCGCGCCAGGCCAGCGCCTATCGCAACGGCCGCGTGCTGCTGGCCGGCGATGCAGCGCACATGCATTCGCCGCTTGGCGGGCAAGGCCTGAACCTTGGCATCGGCGACGCGATGAACCTCGGTTGGAAGCTGGCCGCCGTGGTGCGTGGTGATGCCCATGAGGTGCTGCTGGACAGCTACCAGGCCGAGCGCTATCCGATTGGCGCGAAGGTGCTGGACTGGTCGCGTGCGCAGGTCGCGTTGATGCGGCCGGGCGCTGGTTCGCGCGCGCTGGCGGCGGTGATGGCCGATCTGGCCGACACCCGTGATGGTGCGACCTACCTGGCTGAGCGGGTCTGGGGCGTTGCGCAGCAGCTGGATCCGGGCGTGGGCCATCCGCTGGTCGGCCGCAGCGCGCCGGACTTCCAACTGGCCGATGGACGTCGCATGGGTGAGCTGCTGCGTGCAGGGCAGGGCGTGCTGCTGGTGTTCGACGCGGGCACGTCGTTGTGCGCAAGCATCGAGGATTGCCAACGGCGCCCGGCCCTCATCAGGCAGGCGGTGGATGACACGCTCGGCCTGGGCGCGGTGCTGGTGCGCCCGGATGGCATCGTTGCCTGGGCCTGTGATGCGGGGGGGAATGAGGCCGGGCTGTCCGATGCGCTGCGGCGCTGGTTTGGGCCGATCGCCGCAGGCTGACTGGCAAGACGGTGGCGCAGCCGGCAAGGGCTGCGCCAATCGTGGTCAGAGGTCCTTCTTCTTTCCGCTCAGATCCAGCGGCCTGTCACTGCCCTTGCGCTCGCTCGACCACACTTCCATGCTCTTGTTGCAACGGCTCTCGCGCGCAGCCACTTCGCGCGGCAGATCCTTCAGATGCGGCGACTCCTGGCAGGCCTGATGCATGTTGCTGTCGTCATAGGTGGCACAGGCGCTGAGCGATGCCAGGGCGATGGCGGCAAGGGAGGCGCGATACAGGGGCTGCAGGGTCATGGCGTGGTCTCGGGGGTAATGCCGGGTGGCCATGGCATTCCAATCCGTGACCCCCGGCACGCACAATCCGACTGATCGCACTTGTTATCTTGTAACGATTAAGTGATAGTCGCGCGCTTGCCTGGATCAGGCGAGGCAGATCATCAGCACCGTGCACAGCACCAGCATCAGCACGAACACACGCCGGCTCAATGCGAGGCAGGCCAGGTAGGCCGCCAGTGCCCATGCACCCAGCAGTGCGCAGGCCAGCAGCCAGAGGCCGATCACCATCAGTGATCCGCTCGCCAGCGCCGACAACGCAATCGCTTTGAACAGGGCCACGCCCAGCACGCTGCCGAGCACGCCGGCCTGCAGGGCAACGGCATCGTGGCGGGCAGGGGCAGGGGGGCGGAACATGCTGGCCGGAGTGGTCACATGGAAGGGCGGCGCAGCTACTGTGCCCGACCCCATATCCACGCCGCGTGTACTTCGCGTGCTGCAGGGGCGCTCAGTCGAACTCACCCTCGGCCGATTCCAGTCGCTGCCGGTACGCCGCCCGGTGCTGGTACAGGCGCTGGCACTCTTCCGACCTGTGGATGCGGCTGCCGGGTTCGTTGGCCACCGAGTCGCACATCCGCGCGATGTGGTTGTTCTCCGCCAGTTCGGTGACGAAGAACACTGCAGTGACGCCGGTGCCGAGCAGCGCGACATACAGCAGGCGGCTGAGCCAGCGCGACAGCTTGCGCTCGAAGTGCTGCTGGATGGTCAGGTCGAAACGGATGATGCTGAGCACGATCCAGACGATCGCGACCAGGAAGCAAAGCGTGGGCAGCAGCCCGCGCCAGAGTCCCGCTTCGTATACCGATTCGTTGTAGTGCACGGCGGCCCCGGCACCGGCGATGGCGATCGCCAGTGCCCAGTTGCGGCCCAGCGAGAGCAGGTCGTCGAGCAGTTTCTCGCGGTCCTTGGTCGGTGCTGCTGCCACGTCGATCCCTTCTGCCCGTTGCGATCGGCGGCGGGGTGCCGCCGATCCTGCAGATGGTGGGGTATTGCCCCGGTGATGAGAAGCCTTGCCGGCTCAGTGCGCGGCCGCGCGTGCCCCCATCCAGCGCCGGTAGCGGCGGGTCCGGCACGTGGCCGAGGCCTGTGCCAGCAGCAGTGCCCACACCGGCGAGACCCCTGGGGCGGTTGGTTGGCGTCGGCTCAACCGGCCCAGCTGGTACTTCACCGCGGCCATGTGTGCACTGGCGGCCAGCGGCTTGCTGCGCCAGTCGATGTTGCGCAGGGTCGGCACCTGGTCGCGGCCTTGCTGCCAGTGGTGTGGCAGGTCCGGCTCGATCGCCAGCGCGGTGGCGATGCCGACCATCGCAACACCGCTGTCCAGCACCTGCTCGGCCACTTCACGGCGACGGATGCCGCCGGTGACCATCAGCGGCATCGTTGCCACCGCAGCGATCTCGCGTGCGAATTCGAGAAAGTAGGCTTCGCGGGCCAGGCTGCGGCCGTCGCGTGCGGCGCCGGTCATGGCCGGCGCTTCATAACTGCCGCCGGACAGTTCCACCAGATCCACGCCCAGTGGTGCCAGCATCTCCACTACTGCGCGCGCCTCCTCGGGTGAGAAGCCACCGCGCTGGAAATCGGCGGAGTTGAGCTTCACTGCCACCACGAAGGCGGGCGACACCGCTGCCCGCACACCCTGCACGATCTCCAGCAGCAGGCGCGCGCGGTTTTCCAGGCTGCCGCCCCAGTGGTCCTCGCGTCGGTTGGACAGTGGTGACAGGAACTGGCTGAGCAGGTAGCCGTGCGCGGCATGGATCTCCACCCCGCTGAAACCGGCCCGTTCGGCCAGTTCGGCGCTGCGGATGAAGCGGGCAATCACTTCCTCGATGTCGGTCCCGGTCATCGCCCGCGGCGGCGCGAACTGCTTGGACAGGGACCCCAGATCCATCGCTACCGCTGACGGTGCAAGTGCCGGTTGGCCGAGCGCGGCCGGCATCTGCCGCCCGGGGTGGTTGATCTGCATCCACATCTGCGCACCGCGCGAGCGAGCGGTGTCGGCCCAGGCGATGAAGCGATCGAGGTGGCGATCGTCTTCCAGCACCACGCCGCCGGGGCCGGTCATGGCACGGCGGTCGACCATCACGTTGCCGGTAATGATCAGCCCGGCGCCGCCGTCGGCCCAGCGCTGGTACAGCTGCAGCAGCGCGGCCGAGGGCGCGTGGTCGGCGTCGGCCATGTTTTCTTCCATCGCCGCCTTGGCGATGCGGTTGCGGATGACGGCACCGGAAGGCAGCGCCAAGGACGAGAACAGCGACATCGGACAGCTCCAGGACAGGGGAATGGCGCTACGCTAACCTTCAAGTTTGATTGAAGGTCAACGGGTTCCAATGTCGAGGATTCAGGCAGATGAAGATCGGTGAGCTGGCGCAACGCACCGGCCTTGCCGCGTCGCGCATCCGCTTCTATGAGGATGCAGGGTTGCTGGTTGTGCAGCGCCAGGCCAACGGCTACCGCGATTACCCGGAACAGGCGGTGCTGCTGCTGGAGCTGATCACCGGTGCGCAGCGCGCTGGCTTCAGCCTTGAAGAGATCCGCGCGCTGTTGCCGCCGGACATGGGCCAGTGGCAGCACGAGGCACTGATCACGATGCTGCAGCAGAAGGTGGCCGATATCGAAGCGCTGCAGTTGCGGCTGGCAGAGAGCCGTGAGCACTTGCTGGCCCTGATCGAAGACATCCAGGCGCGGCCGGAGGGCATTGATTGTGCGGCCAATTCGCAGCGGGTGCTGGACCGGGTGAAGCGCGGTGAGCTGGCGCGGCCGACGCTGGCGGCCGGCGATGTGGCAATGCTGCGACCGGATCGCCGCCGCCGCATGGGCCGAGACTGACGATCCGGCGCGATGTTCAGTGGCTGCCGGCTACGGCGGCCTTGCGCTTCTTGTCCAGCATCACCGCCACGCACCACAGCAGCAGGCCGCCGATGGCGGTGGCCGCGCCCACATAGCCGGTGCTGGCCGGACTGAAGCCGGCGCTGATCGCCATGCCGCCCAGCCACGGGCCGAGCGCATTGGCGGTATTGAAGGCGGCATGGTTGGAGGCGGCAGCCAGGGTCTGCGCTTCGCCGGCCACGTCCATCAGGCGCGTCTGCAGCACCGCAGCCAGCGCACCCATGGTGCCGACGGTGATGATCATCGGGCCGATGGTCCACACCGATTGTGCGGCCAGCGGATACAGCAGCAGCATCACGATCGACCACAGCAGCACCACCGCAGCGGCCTTGAAGTGGAACTTGTCCACCAGCCAGCCACCGGCGATGTTGCCGATGATCGCGCCGATGCCGAACACGCCCACGGCCAGCGGCATCCACGATTCGGCCACGCCGGTGACCTGCACCAGGGTCGGCGCCAGGTAGGTGAACACGCAGAACATGCCGGCGAAACCGACCGCGCCGATCGCCAGTGCCAGCCACACCTGGGTGGTGTTGAAGGCACGCAGTTCGCGCATCGGCGAGGTGCGCACCTCGTCCGGATCGGGCAGCAGGAAGCGCGCGATCATCGCCACGGTGGCGATGGCCAGCACGCTGACCAGGGCAAAGGCGGTGCGCCAGCTCAGCTGCTGGCCCAGCCAGGTGGTCAGCGGATTGCCGACCAGGATCGCGATCGACAGGCCCAGCAGTACGCGCGACATCGCCTGGCCGCGCTGGCCGGCCGGGCTGATTGCCGCCGCCACCAGCATCGCCACCCCGAAGTAGGCGCCATGCGGCAGGCCGGCGACAAAACGCGCGATCAGCATCGTGCCGTAGTTCGGTGCCAGTGCGCTGGCCAGGTTGCCGACAGCATAGAAGCCCATCAGTGCCAGCAGCAGCTTGCGGCGCGGGAAGCTGGCGCCGACGAAGGCGAGGATCGGCGCACCGACAACCACGCCGATGGCGTAGGCGCTGATCAGGTGGCCGACCTGGGTTTCGCTGATCGACAGGCCGCGGCTGATTTCCAGCATCAGGCCCATGCTGGCGAATTCACTGGTGCCGATGGCGAAGCCGCCCAGGGACAGGGCAAGGATGATCAGGGTGCGCTGACGGGGCGTCAGCCGCGCAGCCAGGGAAGAGTTGGGGCTCATGCGGGGGCGCGATGGGGGCGGGGAGCCGTGCATTGTACTGCTGCACCGCAACAGCAGCAGCCACGCTGGGGGTAAATCAGCGTTTGATCCGTGGGGTTGCGGCAAGCCGGGCACGGGCTCGGTACGAAAGCAGGTTCGGCGCATTGTTGTCGGCGTCCTGCATGTAATGACGACATGGACGTCGGCATGATGCGAAACACAGGGGCTGTGGAGTACTGGAACAAGGAGGATGTCGATGCAGGAATTCAGGCATGTGCTGGAGACGCGCGGCCGCTATCAGCTGGTAGCGGTGTCCTACGCGCCGGTGTACGCTCCGGGCGATGTGGTCGGCCATGCGGTCGTCGCCGACGATGGGGATCGTCTGACCGACCTGATGTCGCTGGCCGAAGCGCGCCAACGCCTGCAGGCACTGGTGCGTGAAGAGGGCGAAGAGCCCGGGCTGGAGAACGAAAACCACCTGCGGAAGAAGGCGTCGCGCTGGCGCCGCCGCTAGGCCGTCGCGCCCTTGTGCGCATCATGGAGGATCCGGGTGTTGCCCAGTAAGAAGTATCTGCTCATCGCCATCATCACGCTGGCGACCCTGCTGCTTGGTTTCGTGTTTTCCGGTTACCTGACCCTGTTGTTGCTGGGGTTGGACACCAAGCTGTTCACCTGGAACACCTACTACCAGTACTTCAACGCGCTGGGCCAGCCACAGGTCGCGCCCTTCGTGGGCAAGATCAAGTGGGCTGGTTATCTCGGTTTCGGCCTGCCGCTGCTGGTGCTGCTGGTGACCGGCCTGGTGCTGCTGCTGAAGAAGGACAAGCGCTCGTTGCACGGCGACGCGCGCTTTGCCACCGGCGCCGACCTGTCCAAGCACGGCATGTTCAAGAAGACCGGCCAGAGCATCGTGGTTGGCAGCCATGGCGGCAAGCTGGTGCGGCTGGACGGCCAGCAGTTCGTGATCCTTGCAGCGCCCACCCGTTCAGGTAAGGGCGTGGGCGTCGTCATCCCGAACCTGCTGGAGTACGGCGAATCGCTGGTGGTGCTGGACATCAAGCAGGAGAACTTCGACCTGACCAGTGGCTGGCGTGCCAGTCAAGGGCAGGAGATCTACCTGTTCAATCCTTTCGCCGAAGATCGGCGCACGCACCGCTGGAACCCGCTCAGCTATGTTTCCGATGACCCGGCGTTCCGTGTCTCGGACCTGATGAGCATCGCCGCGATGTTGTATCCGGACGGGGCCGAGGACCAGAAATTCTGGGTCAGCCAGGCGCGCAACGCGTTCATGGCCTTCACCCTGTATCTGTTCGAAAACTGGGACGACGAGCGCAGCAGCGGTTTCCCGGGCGGCTCGGGCACGCCCACGCTGGGCGCTGTCTACCGGTTGTCGTCGGGGGACGGCACCGATCTGAAGAAGTACCTCAAGGCATTGTCGGAGCGGTCGTTCCTCAGCGCCAACGCGCGTTCGGCGTTCGCCAACATGCTGTCCCAGGCCGACGAGACCTTCGCCTCGATCCTGGGCACCTTCAAGGAGCCGCTCAATCCCTGGATCAATCCGGTGCTGGACAAGGCCACCAGCAGCAACGACTTCCTGCTGACCGATGTGCGCAGGAAGAAGATGACCATCTACATCGGCATCCAGCCCAACAAGCTGGCCGAGAGCCGCCTGATCATCAACCTGTTCTTCAGCCAGCTGATCAACCTCAACACCAAGGAACTGCCCAAGTCCAACCCGGACCTGAAGTACCAGTGCCTGCTGTTGATGGACGAATTCACCTCGATCGGCAAGGTCGAGATCATCGCCTCGGCGGTGTCCTACATGGCCGGTTACAACATCCGCCTGCTGCCGATCATCCAGAGCATGTCCCAGCTTGATGCCACCTACGGCCGGGAAGTGTCACGCACGATCATCACCAACCACGCACTGCAGATCCTGTACGCGCCGCGCGAGCAGCAGGACGCCAACGACTACTCGGACATGCTGGGCTACACCACCGTCCGCAAGAAGAACGTCACCCATGCCCGTGAGAAGACCCACAACTTCACCGAAGAGCGGCGTGCACTGATGCTGCCGCAGGAGCTGAAGGCGATGGGGCCGGACAAGGAAGTATTCCTCTACGAGGGCATACCGCATCCGGTGAAGTGCGACAAGATCCGCTATTACAAGGATCGCTATTTCACATCGCGGCTGCTGCCGAAGGTCGACGTTTCGATGCTTAACGTCTAATTCACGTCGCTAAATTTGTGACGTAGATTCATATTCACCGACGTGAAACCGTGAGCTGGGTCAAAAATTCGGCATCTGTTCATGGATTTTCAGACTTGTCTGACATGGAATTGACGCGTGGTTGTGTAACTCTGTGTGCGTCATCCAGAAGTGTGTGCTGGATGGCAAAAGTTGTAACGCAGGGTGGCCAGGAGTTTGTGCCATGGAAACAAGGATGGTTTCGACGTTGGTGAGGGTGTGCGGGTGTGTCGTCGGCAACGTCTGGCGGCCCCGCGACCTGGTTGGCAGCTTTCGGGCTGCAGGGGAGCCGGGGCAGGTGTGCTGCATGCCAGCGCGTCTCCCCGATTCCGGCGTGCGCCATGCAGCGCCGGACAGCCAGGGAACCAACGCTCGGGACTGCTTTTTCGTACGTCAAAGTGAAGCCCGTATGAATCAGGCGTTTATCGCGAAAATCTCCATCGCCGCAGTCGCGGCGCTGATGGTGGCAGGGTGTGCCACCAAGTCCGCCCCCGATTTCGGTGGGCGCTGGAAGCCGGTCAACCGCTTTGCCGTGGCGACGACCGAGATCCCGCTGTATTCCAGCTACGTCTACCAGGCCTCGCCGATGGATGGCACGCTCAAAGCCATGCTCGAGCGCTGGGCCAAGGATTCCGGACGAACACTGGACTACCGCCTCAACTCGGACTTCACGCTGTATGGCGCGGTCTCGAAGATCGACACCACCAATGCGCAGCAGGCCGTGATCGATCTGACTTCGGCGTATTCGGCGCAAGGCATCTCCGTCTCCATTGTTGGCAACCAGATCGTTGTGCAGAGCGCTGGCTCGACGCCCACCGCGTCGGCGCAGGGCGCTGATTCCAACAGCGGCACCTGAGTCCACCTCGAAACCATCGAACGTGCCGCTCCCCGCGCCTGTCGCAGGGGCTCCATGCCCATTGATGTTTCAGCAGTACGGAAGAATCCATGTTCCGCAAGAAGGATCCCGGCAACAGTCCCAAGGTCGAGCAGTCGGTCGCCAAGGCGGTCAGCTACGAGATCACCGTGGCCGACATGGCGCGTCGCAGCGAGCGACGTGCGTGGTGGGTGGCCACCGGCTCATTGCTGATGTCGCTCGCACTGGCGGGTGGCTACTACTACATGCTGCCGCTGAAGGAGAAGGTGCCGTTCCTGGTGATGGCCGATGCGTATACGGGTACCGCTACGGTGGCGCGCCTGAGCGGGACCTTCCAAGGCGAGACGATCACCTCCAGTGAAGCCATCAACCGCAGCAACGTGGCCCAGTACGTACTGGCGCGCGAATCCTATGACTCGGCGGTGATGGGCCTGCGCGATTGGGAACTGGTATTTGTGATGTCCAGCAGTCCGGTAGCGCAATCGATGCGGCAGCGCTACGCCGGCAACAACCCGCAGAATCCGTTCGTGATGTACGGCCGCGAGCGTGCCATCCGGGTCAAGATCCTCAGTATCACCCCACTAGGCGCCGAGTCGAATGGCAGTTTCCGCGGCGCATCGGTGCGCATCCAGCGCAGTTTGCTGGACAAGCGCTCGGGTGCGTCCAGTTATCTGGACAACCAGCTGGTGACGATGCGCTTCGAGTACAAGCAGAACCTCGCGCTGTCCGAGCAGGATCGCATTCTTAATCCACTGGCCTTCCAGGTCACCGAGTATCGCGTCGACAACGACTATTCCCGTGGCGTCCCGGTGCCGGATGACGGCGCCATGCAGGCGCAGGCGCAGCAGGCTGCACAGGCCGCGCAGCAGGCCCAGGGTGTCTACGATCCCAACAACCCGGCCGCAGCCACGATGATCGATCCGGCCACCGGCCAGCCGGTCGCCGTTCCGGCCAATGGCCCGACGCCGGGCCAGCCGATGCCGGGCCAGCCCGTACAGGGGCAACCCATGCCGGGTCAGCCGGTGCAGGGGCAAGTAACGCCGGGGCAAGCCATGCCCGGACAGCCGGCCATGAGGCCGGCGCAGAACAATTCCACCGGAACTGCTGATGGAGCAAGCAACCGATGAGTAGTCGAAATATCAGGGGAAGCGCGCTGGCGCTGCTGTCGATGTTGTCGCTGTTGTTTTCAGCAGCAGCGATGGCGCAGGCGGTGGACCACTACGAGTACGAGAAGGACCGCATCTATCCGGTTCGCACCGGCCTGGGTCTGACCACCCAGATCGAGTTGAGCCCGAACGAGAAGATCCTCGACTACAGCACCGGTTTCAGCAGCGGCTGGGAACTGACCCGTCGCGAGAACGTGTTCTATCTCAAGCCGAAGAACGTCGACGTCGACACCAACATGATGGTGCGCACCGAGACCCATTCCTACATCTTCGAGCTGAAGGTGGTGGCCACTGACTGGCGCCAGCTGGAACAGGCCCGTCGTGCTGGCGTGCAGTACAAGATCGCCTTCACCTACCCGAACGACACCGTGTTCGGCGTCGCGCAGGAAGCGGTGGAAGAGGAGGCGCAGCCCCTGTTGAGCTCTGAACTGGCCAAGGACCGCCAGTACAACTTCAACTACTCCTATTCGACCAGCAAGGCGAAGAAGATGGGTTGGCTGATCCCGGTCAACGCCTACGACGATGGCCGCTTCACCTATCTGAAACTGCCGAACTCGCCGGAATACAAGACCGGCATCTTCCCGGCCGTGTTCGGCCGGGAAACGGAATACGGTGAAGACTTCGTAGTCAACACCACGGTTGAAGGCAATACGCTGATCGTGCACGGGACCTACCCGTACCTGGTCATCCGCCACGGCGACTTCGTCGTCGGCCTGCGAAGGAACGTGAAGAAATGAGCCAGCAGAACACTCCCGGAAACGACCCGAACAGCGGACGCGACGAGAGCCAGAGCCCGTACGGTGCACAGGGTGCCTCGGACGCGCAGTCGAATCCATACTTCGGCACGTCCCAGGCCGAGCCTGCGCCGGACCTCGATGCGGCTGCGCCACAGCTGCGCTCGGCAGAAGAGCAGCGGTTGAATCGCAAGGCGCTTCTGTTCCTCGGCGGCATCGTGGTGCTGCTGGTGGCCATGGGCTTCCTGCTGTTCCGAAAGGGCCAGGATGACAAGGAGGCTGCTTCCACTGCGCCGGAAGTGGCGCGATCCAGCACTCCCGAGCTTCCGAACGTTTCCACGCCCGAACCGGCACCGCCGGTCGCCCAACCTGCGCCGATTCCAATGCTGCCACCACCGGAGCCGATGCCTGCGCAGTCGTCGTTGTCGATGGACCGAGATCCCGGACCGCGTGGCCCGACTCTGGCTGAGCGACGCATGGGGGGGAATTCCGGGATGGTGGGAACGGGTGATGCGCAGTCTTCGCCGGGCGGACAGCCTCCCGGCATGGATGAGTACGCGCGCATGATGGCCCAGCAGATGGGCAGCAACGGGCAGCAGACTGCCGCGCCGACGCGTGTGCGCCGCGGCCCGGACGTAGACGATGTTTCCAGCGCCAGTTTCATCCGCAGCCCGGATGCGCTTCTGGTTCGTGGTACCTATCTGCGCTGTGTGCTGGAGACCCGGATCATTACCGATATCGCGGGCTATACCTCGTGCCTGGTGACTGAGCCGGTGTACTCGATCAACGGCCGCAATCTGCTTCTGCCGAAGGGCTCCAAGATCTATGGCGCGTACGGCGGTGGTCCCACCGGCAAGCGGGTGGAAGTGATCTGGGACCGCATCACCACGCCCAATGGTATCGATGTGGCGATGTCCAGCCCAGGAGTGGATCAGCTGGGTGGCGCGGGTCATCCGGGCCAGTACAGCGCGCACTGGGGCAGCCGTATTGCCTCGGCGCTGATGATCAGCCTGCTGGCCGACGCGTTCAAGTACGCCGCCGCCGAACATGGCCCGGAGACCACCACGGTGGCCAACAACGGCATGACCATCCAGTCGCCCTATGAAAGCGCCACCGCGCGGACCATGGAGCGCCTGGCCAACGATGCCCTCAGCCAGCGCCGTCCGCCGACCGTCACCATCAACCAGGGCACCATCGTGAACGTCTACGTCGCCAAGGACGTCGATTTCACCAACGTGCTGCACCCCCGCCGGTAAACAACGAACGATCATGGACGCCGAAGTGTCACCCCTCGCCCTCGTCTCCAGCGATTTCCTGCGCTATCAGTACGAAGTGCTGGGTATTGCCGAGTACATGACCTCGCCGGAGGTGACGGAAATCTGCATCAACCGTCCTGGCGAGCTGTACCTGGAAACGCGGGCCGGGTGGCAGCGTGTGGATGTGCCGGGCTTGACCTTCGAGCGGGCCCGTCAGTTCTGCACGGCGGTGGTGAACGAGAGCAACACCGGTCAGCGCATCACCGATGCCGATCCGGTGGTCTCGCTCACGTTTCCCACGGGTCAGCGTGCCCAGTTCGTGATTCCGCCGGCGTGCGATGCAGGCAAGGTGTCGATCACCATCCGCCTGCCGTCCAAGCACACCAAGTCGCTCAGCCAGTATCACGAAGACGGCTTCTTCAACCAGATCCTGGAAAGCGATGGCAGCATCAGCGAGCAGGATCGCGAGTTGCTGGAACTGCGCCAGCAGCGCGAGTACGCCGAGTTCTTCCGGCGTGCGGTGATGTACCGCAAGAACATCGTGGTATCCGGTGCGACCGGTAGCGGCAAGACCACCTTCATGAAAGCGCTGGTCAATCATATCCCGGACAACGAACGCCTGGTCACGATCGAGGACGCGCGCGAGCTGTTTCTGACCCAACCCAATGTGGTGCACCTGCTGTACTCCAAGGGTGGGCAGAGCACCAGCAACGTCAGCGCCAAGAGCTGCATGGAAGCCTGCCTGCGCATGAAGCCCGAACGCATCATCCTGGCCGAGCTGCGCGGCGACGAGGCGTTCTACTTCATCCGCAACTGCGCATCGGGCCACCCGGGTTCGATCACCAGTTGCCATGCTGGCAGTCCGGAGCAGACCTGGGACCAGTTGGCCCTCATGGTGAAGGCCTCCACCGAAGGTTCGGGCCTGGAATTCAACGTGATCAAGCGACTGTTGATGATGACTATCGACATCGTTGTGCATATCAAGGCGCACGCCGGTTCGCGCTACATCACCGGTATCGATTTCAATCCCGGGCGCGCCCAGGGGCAGGAGGGCTGAAGGATGCTGCCAGGACTTGAAATGATGGCGTGCCCGGAGATGGCGGTGTCGATGGACGTGATGCAGCATGTCATCAATGTTGAATCGTCGCGCAACCCTTATGCCATTGGAGTGGTCGGTGGCGCGCTCGCGCGACAACCCAAGGCGCTGGATGAGGCGTTGGCTACCGTGCGCATGCTGGAGGAGAAGGGCTACAACTTCTCCATCGGACTGGCTCAGGTCAACCGCTACAACCTGGGTAAGTACGGGCTGGATTCCTACGAGAAGGCGTTCCAGCAGTGCCCGAACCTGCAGGCCGGCTCGCGCATTCTGGCCGAGTGCTACAAGCGTTCTGGCGGTGACTGGGGCAAGTCGTTCAGTTGCTACTACTCCGGCAACTTCGAGACCGGCTTCCGTCATGGCTATGTGCAGAAGGTCTACGACTCGATTCGGCGCGGCCAGCAGGTCGCCGGCAATGGCGTTGCGCCGATCGATGTGATCAGCCGCGGCGAGCGCCGCAGCGTGAAGGTCGAGCACCATCCTCAGCTGGCCTCTCCGGCGCAGGCGCGGATCGTTGCCCAGGCCAGCAATCCGGTGTACGTGCCGTCCGAAGATCCGGCGCGTGCCTACGTCGTGTATCCCTCCACCGGCGCGATGGCACGTGGCAGCTTGCTGAACATCGCTGATCAGGCACTTTCCAAAGTGGTACTGGGCTCGGTGGACCGGGTGATGCAGCCGCAGGCGCAGCCGGCCCAAGGCGCCGCATATCCGCAGCAGCCCGCAGACATGCCGCAGCAGCTGCCGCGGCAGGGCACCCCGCAGGGGATGGCTATGCCGCAGCAGTTGCCGGGTGCTGCGGGCGCCAACAGCGAGGGCCCAGTGATGCTGCGGCCCTGGAATGAACGCGACCAGCCGGTGGCCGGTAGCGACAATGCGTACAGCGTGCCGGTACAGGCTCCACCGGCGCAGCGGATTCCCGCAGGGGATGCGGCCTTCGTGTTCTGACGAAGTCGTGGTTCGGCCCGGCAACCGCCAGGCCATTCAGTTGTGTTAGTCCATCAACAAGGAAATCAATCCATGAAGCGATCCAATCTCGACCTCGTCCAGGCCCAGCGCACGCTGAAGACCCTGCTGATGGCCACTCTCTTCGTTGGTGCAGTGTTTGCTCCGCAGGCATTCGCCACAGGCTCGACCGACTTTGGCGGCACCGACGACAAGGTCTGCGGCTTCTTCAACAACATCAAGGGGCTGCTGAATATCGCCTCGATTGCAGTTGTCACCATCGCGGTGATCTTCGCCGGCTACCAGATTGCGTTCGCGCACAAGCGTATCGCCGACGTCGCGCCGATCCTGATTGGTGGTGTGCTGATCGGCGCCGCCGGCCAGATCGCCCGCATGCTGCTGGGTGACGGCAGCGACGGCAAGTGCGGCGGCAGCGGCACTACCTACTACCTGATCAACAACGCCATCCAGTACTACAGTGCATAAGAACGTCCTGTTCCGTGGCTGCACGCGCCCGGCGATGTTTCTGGGCGTGCCCTACCTGCCATTCTTCCTGGTGGCGGGTGGGTTGTTGCTGCTGAGCATGTATACGAACTTCTGGTTCCTGCTCACCATTCCCGTGGCGGTTTTCATCATGCGGCAGATGGCCAAGCGTGACGAAATGATCTTCCGGCTGATGGGCCTGCGCCTGATGTTCAAGCTGCGGGTACGCAATGTGCGCGAGCACGATGGCATGTGGGTGTTCAACCCGAATCATTACCGTGACAAGCCGGCCCGAATGGATTGAGGTCCGGAACCGACCTGGCGGGCCTTTGCGCCCGCCGGGTCCTTTGAAACTCCTTGGCAATACCTCTTTGGAAGCAGTCGTATGTTCAGCCCTGACACCTCCATCAGTGAGTTCATCCCGTTGTCGTCACATGTTGCTCCGAACGTGGTCAAGACCACGGGCGGCGACTATCTGCTGACCTGGCATCTGGAAGGGCTGCCGTTCGTCGGCCGCGAGGAATGGGAGCTCGAGCATCGTCACAACACCTTCAATCGCCTGCTGCAGACGCTGCGTGCGCCCGACTTCGTCAACGTTGCATTCTGGGTGCACGACATCCGTCGTCGCCGCACGCTGAAAGGGAAGAGCAGCTTCAAGCAGCGCTTCAACCAGGACGTGTCCGACCAGTACATGGGCATGCTGTCCTCCCAGCGCATCATGCAGAACGAGCTGTACCTGACCATGATCTACCGCCCGGTGGTGGCGGGTAAGCGCTTTGTCGAGAAGTCGGCGAACGTCGATAAGCTGCGCGCCGAGCAGGAGCAGGCGGTTGAGAAGCTGATGGAGCTTGCCGGCAACGTCGAGGCCGTCATCCGTGATTATGCGCCGTACCGTTTGGGCATGTACGAAGCGAAGAATGGGGTCGTGTTCTCCGAGACGCTGGAGTTGTTCGGCTATCTGATCAACCGCATCGACGAGCCGGTGCCGGTGTTGCCCGCGCCGATCAAGGACTACCTGCCGGTCAGCCGGCACATGTTCTCGGCCAAGACCGGCGACTTCGTCATCAATACGCCCAATGGCGCCAACCACTTCGGCGCCATCTTGAACATCAAGGAGTATGCCGAGGGTACCTACCCGGGCATTCTGAACGGTCTGAAGTACCTGGACTATGAGTACGTCATCACCCATTCCTTCAGCCCGATGGGGCGCCAGGACGCGCTGAAGGTGCTCGACCGGACCAAGGGCATGATGATCTCGTCTGGCGACAAGGCCGTCAGCCAGATCGTGGAGCTCGATCAGGCTATGGATCAGCTGTCATCCGGCAATTTCGTGCTGGGTGAGTACCACTTCATCATGGCGGTCTACGGCGATAGCCAGGCAAAGCTTTCGCAGAACGTGGCCTCGACCCGCGCCGAACTGTCCAATGCTGGATTCGTGTCGACCAAGGAAGACCTCGCGGTCACCTCGTCCTTCTACTCGCAGCTGCCGGGCAACTGGCGCTACCGTACACGTTTGGCCAATGTCAGCTCGCTGAATTTCCTGGGCCTGTCACCGCTGCACAACTTCGCCACCGGCAAGCAGCACAACAACCCGTGGGGCGACTGCGTGACCACGCTGCAGACCACCAACGGTCAGCCGTACTATTTCAATTTCCACGCTACCCATCCATCCGAGAATTCACTGGGTGAGAAGGCGATCGCCAACACCATGGTGATCGGCAAGTCCGGTACTGGTAAGACCGCGCTGATCAACTTCCTGCTCAGTCAGGTGCAGAAGTACGAGCCATCGCCGACGATCTTCTTTTTCGACAAGGATCGCGGTGCGGAGATCTTCGTGCGCGCCTGCGGCGGCAACTATCTGGCCCTGGAGAACGGCGCGCCCACCGGCTTCAACCCGTTCCAGTGCGAAAACAACGAAGCCAACGTGCAGTTCCTGGCCGATCTGATCAAGGTGCTGGCCGGCAAGCGCGAGTACAGCGCGCGCGAGGAAGAGGACATCTATCGCGCGGTGGAGAGCATGCTCGATACGCCGATGCACCTGCGCAGTATGACCAACTTCCAGAAGAGCCTGCCCAACATGGGTGACGATGGGCTCTACGCGCGCATGCGCCGCTGGACATCGGGCAATTCGCTGGGCTGGGTGTTCGACAATCCGGTGGATACCGTTGACCTGAGCAAGGCCAACATCATCGGCTTCGACTACACCGACATCATCGACAATCCCGAAGTGCGCGTGCCGGTCATCAATTACCTGCTGCACCGCCTCGAGTCGCTGATCGATGGTCGTCCGCTGATCTATGTGATGGACGAGTTCTGGAAGATCCTGGACGGCGAGGGTGGCCTGAAGGAGTTCGCGAAGAACAAGCAGAAGACCATCCGTAAGCAGAATGGTCTGGGCATCTTCGCTACGCAGAGTCCGGAGGATGCGCTGAAGAGCGATATCTCTGCCGCCCTGATCGAGCAGACCGCAACACTGATCCTGCTGCCGAACCCGAACGCCAGCAAGAGCGACTACATGGATGGCCTGAAGCTGACCGAGGCCGAGTTCAGGGTGGTGACCGCACTGGACGAGCGCTCGCGCTGCTTCCTGGTCAAGCAGGGCCATGCTTCCAGTGTCTGCCAGCTCAACCTGCGTGGCATGGACGACATTCTTTCAGTGATTTCGGCCTCGACCGACAACATCGATGTCATGCATCGGGTCCTGCAGACGGCCGCGGTCCGCAATCGCGTCACTGTAGACGAGCTCAGCCCGGAGCAGTGGCTGGAGGATTTCTACAAGAACCGGAAGGGCTCTGGAAAATCGGTGGCTCGGGACGACGCTCTGGCTTGATGAGGATGGATCCTGAGCGATCGCGACGAACAAAGGATCATGGAGACGATGATGAGAAACGCACTGAAACCAAAATCCAGCAAGACTGGTCGGCTTGGCCTTCGCTTTGCGGCGATCGCGATGGGTATCGCACTTTCCTTGGGGGGCGGGACGACTGCGACAGCCGGTGGCGTTCCCGTCTATGACGGCTTGAACTGGTATGAGAAGCTCTGGGATCGTCTTCAGTCAGCTGCAGAATTCGGCGAGAACGTGACCCGCTGGGGAACGCTGCTGCAAGGTGTCACCGATGCCATTATCAAGGCACAGGGCATCTTCAAGTCCTTTGGTCTTCCTCCGGGCGCGACGCTTACTCCGGTTCCGGATAACTACATGGTGGCGGAATCCTGCGGCTCGGCCGGAGACCTGAGCATCGACACGTTGTTTTCCTATTTCGTGTTCAATCCTGCGGGTGATGTGAAATCGCAGCAGCGCCAGATCTGTGTGAACATCCGTATGATGCAGAACCGCAAGTACAACGATTCCGTGCAATTCATCCAGCAGACCATTCCCAAAATGGATGAATTGATGAAGCTCATCAATGCAGCGCGTACTGCCAGCAGCCTGCGCGGCGCAGTGGATGCCGTCAACAGTGACTCGATGCGGACGGCCAACGAACTGGCGGTTCAGTCGCAGTCCTGGGAGGCGCGGATGAAGGCCTATGACGCTTACATCGAGGTAATGGAGGCCAACCAGAAAGTCGTGGCTCAAGCCGCACTGAAGGGTGATCCAACCGCGATCCGTTTGGCAAGCGACCTGGTAAAGACAGCATCGCTGAAGGCCGCCTTGAGCATCAAGTAACCGCATTAGGCAGGTATAAACTCGCTGCAAGGTACTGCGGCGACGATAGCGGTAGCGGAACCACCAAGGAATTATGGAAATGTCCATCAGCTCGATTTTCAACTTAAATTTTTCAGGCGGATTGCAGGACCTGCTGAGCTACGCGGTGCGTATCCAGTCGATCGGCGATTTCGTTTTCTTCCGCCTGATCCTGGACTTCCTGCACGACCGTATCGGGAAGTTCGGCATCGAACTGATGGGCAACATGATGAAGTGGGTCGGTGCCATGGCCCTCGTTTTCATGACCCTCTGGGTGCTGATCCAGGGTTACCGGATCGTGACTGGCCGAAGCCGTGATTCAATGATGGTGCTCGTCACCAACATGGCTCGCGCGGCGTTGATAGTAAGTGTCGCTACCAGCATGGCGATGTTCGGAACCAGCCTGCAGAAGTTCCTGACCAATGACGTCAAGGGTGTCATCACCCATGTCGTTACCGGCAAGGATGAAAAGCCAGAGGATCAGATCGACAAGAGCCTCGCCTGGATGCAGGTGGCGTTGTCCAGCATTGATGCCATCAAGGTGCTGGATGATCCGGGCCTGCAGGCCGATAAAACGCGCGCGCAGTGGTTCATCGGGTTTGGTACTGGTGGTCCGGCCGTCACGGCAGGTTCGATGCTGTTGCTGTACGAGGTTGCCATGGCGTTGTTCATCGGGCTTGGGCCCTTGTTCATACTGTGCCTTCTGTTCGAGCAGACCAAGCAGTTGTTCCAGAAGTGGCTTTTCTACGGCATAGGCACCATGTTCTCGATGGCGGTTCTGGCGGCGATGGTATCGATCGCGCTGGACATGGTGATCCGCGTGTCGGCCTCGTTCTGGACCACGGCATTGGTGAACAAGTATCTACTGGCCGGGGCTTCCAGCGACGGCATGACCAGCCAGGCGATGCAGCAGGGCGGCATGGGATTGATCCTGACGACCCTGATTCTGACTGCGCCCCCAATGGCGGCCATGTTCTTCCAGGGCACCTTGGGTAGCTTCATGGCATATTCGCAGATAGGTGGCAGCCCTGTTGCGCAGGCGCCGGGTCCGAGCGGGCAGCCGCCGGGTAGTTATTACACGCCGGACAAGCCGTCGACGAGCGGTGGCAGTCAATCGGGTGGATCGACTTCAGTTGGGAGCAATGTCGTAGTCACTGGCAGCAACTCCACAGTTGGGTCAGGCAATTCTGATACTGGTCGTAAAGGCTTAGCTTCGAACTAGAGGCCGGAAATGAAGTCAATTCGTGTCTATTCAGGTGTAGTACTCCTGCTGGGTGTGGGAATCATTGCCTGCCAATTGCCACAGACGGCCAATGCAGAAGGTAGGTGCCCTCCTGGTCAGTATCCAATTGGCGGTCAGGGAGTCGGCGGCTGTGCTCCCATCCCAGGTGGTACCACTGGAGCAGGCCAAGCGTCGCCTGTTGCGACAGGGCGTTGGATCAAGACTTGGGGGGCCATCGCTTTAGCGAAGGGGGGCGATGTCGGCGTGGCTCTCGGTAAGCGAAAGAAGAGGGATGCGGCTTCGGAGTCCCTTGCTAATTGCGCACAGCGGGGGGCTACGGATTGCAGGGTGGTATTGGAGTTCAATAATCAATGTGCAGCATTCGTATCCCCCAGTGATGCAAGATTTGGTGGCTCCACGTTTGCGCGTGCGGCATCTGTTGATGCTGCGAGTAAGATGGCTGTGGATGCGTGCTTAGAACAGGGGAGCGATGGCTGTAAAGTGATTTATTCTGGATGCACCGAGCCTGAGTTTGAGAGCTTCTGAGGTTGCGCTTATGAGTTTCTGGCTGAGAACGTAGAAATGCCTGATTAGCCGGAAAAGACCAGGCACCGGAAGAGCATATCGACAAGAGTCTGGCTTGGATGCAGGTGGCGCTGTCCAGCATTGATGGCATCAAAATTCTGAATGACCCTGGATTGCAGGAAGACAAGACCCGGGCCATGTGGTTCATCGGCCTCGGCACAGGTGGTCCAGCGGTAACTGCGGGTTCAATGCTTCTGCTCTACGAAGTAGCAATGGCGTTGTTCATCGGATTCGGGCCCTTGTTCATTCTTTGCCTTCTGTTCGACCAGACCAAGCAGTTGTTCCAGCGATGGCTGTTCTACGGCATCGGAACCATGTTCTCCATGGCGGTATTGGCAGCCATGGTCTCGATTGCGCTGGACATGGTGATTCGCGTGTCTGCGTCGTTCTGGGTGACGGCGCTGGTGAACAAGTTCCCGCTGATGGGCGCGTCCAGCGACGGCATGACCAGTCAGGCGATGCAGCAGGGCGGCATGGGATTGATCCTGACGACCCTGATTCTGACTGCGCCCCCAATGGCGGCCATGTTCTTCCAGGGCACCTTGGGTAGCTTCATGGCATATTCGCAGATAGGTGGCAGCCCGGTTGCTGCTGCGCCGGGACCTAATGGACAGCCGCCGGGTAGTTACAAGCCTACTGATCCCACGAGTACCGAGAGGCGCGCAGAGAGCAGTCAGTTGACGATGCCGAAGGTGGCGCCAAGTCATGATGCGCCGAGCCACACTCCCGGAGCGTTTGGAAATGCGCCCACTCGTTGACTGAAAGCGGAAGCGTTTCCGCAGAAATTGGAGAGTCGTCATATCATGCGCATGTATCCGTTCATTGTGTTGGCATCGTTTGGTGTTCTTGGCGCCTTTCTTCCAAATCTTGGTCGTGCAGAGGGCGGAAGTTGCCCTCCGGGCTTCTACCCAATTGGGGGGCAGGGTGCGAGCGGCTGCGCTCCAATTCCTGGTGGCGCTGCTGGATCAGGTGACCAGATACCCTTGCCGCCTCGGCCCACAGGCGAATGGATCAGCACTTGGGGAGCGATAGCGACCTCTCTTGCTACTTCCGAGGTGGGAATGGTCTCAGATATGCGATCTGCAGAGCTTGCTGCTTCTGAAGCCATGCGGCGGTGCGCTGGTGGTGGAGCACGGGATTGCAAGGTTACGGTATCCTACTCAAACCAATGCGTGGCATGGTTAGTTCCATCTGCTGATTTACCTGGAGCCCAATCTGCGGTTGGCCGTGCTCCAAAAAAGAGGATTGCGATTGCAGAAGCGCAGAGAAAGTGCGTGGATCCGAGTGGCAAAAAGTGCACCGTTTTTTACGCTGATTGCTCCGAGCCAGTTTTTCGAAAATTTTGAAAGTTGAGTTGACTCAATTGAAGTCTGTTCAACGGCGCCACGTTCGTGATCAGGCTCAATGCATGTGCGTTGACTGGACGCTTATCTCAAAACGCCATGTGGGTCCGATCGGTCGGGGACTTCGTGTTCTTCCGGTCGATCCTGTCGTATCCGCGCAAGAGGATTGACGAGTTCGGCATCGAATTGCTCGGCAACATGATGGCGTGGGTCGATAGCATCGCCCTGATACTGATGACCCTGTGGGTGCTGATCCAGGGATTCCGCATCGTCACGGGTCGCAGTCGCGATTCGATGATGATTCTGGTGACGAACATGGCTCGTGCGGCACTGATCGTCAGTGTCGCAACCAGCATGGCGATGTTCGGTGGCAGCCTGAAAAACTTCCTGATCAAGGACGTCAAGAACGAGATCACCTATGTGGTGACCGGCAAGAATGACTCGCCGGAGGATCAGATCGACACCAGCCTAGCCTGGATGCAGGTGGGCCTGTCGGGCATTGACGCGATCAAGGTGCTCGATGACGGCACCCTGCGCGACGACAAGAATCGTGCCTTGCGGGCGGTTGGCCTGGGGACCGGTGGTCCGGCCGTCACCGCTGGTGCGATGTTGCTGCTCTACGAGGTCGCGCTGGCACTGTTCATCGGCCTGGGTCCTTTGTTCATTCTGTGTCTGCTGTTCGACCAGACCAAGCAGCTGTTCCAGCGATGGCTGTTCTACGGCATCGGCACGATGTTCTCGATGGCGGTACTGGCAGCGATGGTATCGATCGCGCTGGACATGGTGATCCGTGTCTCGACCGCGTTCTGGTCCACCGCCCTGGTCAACAAGTTCCTGCTCGACGGCGCCTCCAGCGACGGCATGACCAGCCAGGCGATGCAGCAGGGCGGCATGGGCCTGATTCTGACGACCTTGATTCTGACTGCGCCCCCAATGGCGGCCATGTTCTTCCAGGGCACCTTGGGAAGCTTCATGGCATATTCGCAGATAGGTGGAAGCGCGGCTTCAACTCCAAGTTCGGATGGTCGCCCGCCAGGCACTTACACGCCTCCTTCGCCATCCAGGGGCGAAGGACATTCGAGTCATCAGGATGCTGGCGTCACTGTAAGGAACTCTGCTCCAAGCACTTATACGCCCTCTACCCAGAGGCAGGGACAATATGGCTTGGCGGACTAACGGTTCTGACTTAGGTTAAAGGGTATGTGTCATATGAGTACTGACTGGTCAACTCAAGTTCTTCGGTTTGCGCTCGCATTGACCCTGTTCTTTTTTGGGGTGGGTCTAGCCTTCGCAGAAGGGAGGTGTCCTCCGGGCCAGTATCCGATTGGAGGGCAAGGGGTCGGCGGATGTGCGCCTATTCCTGCCGGTGGATCCGGGTCTGAAAGCCCGCGTCCAACTGGTCGATGGATTAAGACTTGGGGAGCCTTTGCCTCCTCGCCGTCCGGTATCGCCGGTGCGGCAAGTGGGTGGAGGAAGAAGGGCGACGCGTCAAACGCGGCAGTGAGATCCTGCTCTGATTCGGGCGGGAGGGATTGCAGGGTGAAGTTTACATATAAGAATCAGTGTGGGACGGCGGCTGTCTCGAAAACGGGCATCGGCGGGACGTTCTATTCTGCGGCTGCCACAAAGGAAGAGGCGTCAAGTCGGTCCCTGGCGCAATGTGGTGCTGCGTCCCAGGAGAGGTGTGAGGTTGTCATGTCCAATTGCACCGAGCCGGAGTTTGAGAAGTTTTGAATCACTGCCCGCATTTTCAGATGATGCGGCAGTAGAATTGCCCGCCATTGAGCGGGTCATTTCTTTTCTGCGCCGATCGAATCGCAAGTCCTAATCACGTGATCGGATCTCCGTACGGGTGTCAGCCTGAGCCTCATCTTTCTCACTATGGAGCTGCGTTGACACATTCGACGTCCAACGCCTGTCGCACTTTGGTAGATGGATCTGAGTGCCTTGGGGTCATCACGAGGTGAACTCTCGAAGCTGAACTCGGGAGTTCGGTCCCGCGCTCGAAGTGCAATCGTGGTAGAACGAGCCGACAGCCAGATCGCCAGTGCGTCAGGGGTGTCTGTCTCCAGGTGAGACTACTGATTGGCGATTGAGCCAAGTAGACAGCGACTCACGGTTATCGCTTTCTTTTTTTAGTCAAAAGCGCTTCTCAATCAGAGTCCAGTTCAACGAGCAACCTCTCCTCGAAGTAGGCTGCGTGTGCGTCAAAAATGCTGACGCATCTGGGCCTCAAACGCAGGAGCATTTTCGTCGATGAGGACTCTGGCGACGAGCATTGCGGGTGACGCTGCGCGGCGCAGAAGGGCGGCATGGGCTTGATCCTGATGGACACTATTCTGACTATCCCCAATGGCGGCCATGTTCTTCCAGGGCACCTTGGGTAGCTTCATGGCATATTCGCAGATGGGTGGCAGCCCGGTGGCACAGGCGCCGGGACTGAGTGGGCAGCCGCCGGGTAGCTACTATTCGTCGGCCCAGACAAAGGATCATTCCAGTGCTTCATCGGTCAGTTCCGGCCACGGCGCGACTTCTGGTTACGGTATTGGGCGATCAGGTGAGATCAAGCAAGATACTGGAAAGTATGGGCAGGCTGGTGCCTAGCGTGAAATGACAGTGTCGATTGATAGAGGTGTAAGTATGAAGTGCATTGTCGTGCTTTTGCTGCTCGTTATTTCTAATGTGGCGTTGGCAGAAGGGCGGTGCCCCCCAGGTAAGTACCCGGTGGGAGGGCAGGGCGTAGGAGGTTGTGCGCCAATTCCGGGCGGTCAAACTGGTGGTGAGAGCAATGGCCCCACGCCAACTGGCAAGTGGGAAACCCGGTGGGGTGCTTTGGCGCTAGACGCAGACCATCAAGTAGGCCAGAATTTGGCGATTGGTGTGGCAGAGGTCAAAAAATCAAAGAGAGAAGCCAGGTCTCTCGCGCTCTCTGAATGTCAGCGCATGGGGGGGCAGAAGTGTAAAGTTATTCTTGAGTACCACAATCAATGCGCCGCGCTAGCCGGCCCGGTGATTGGCTCAGTACCCCTGGCCGATGTGACAACCGTGGCGTATCGATCACCTAATGAAGAGGATGCGAAGGCGGAATCAGTGCGCCGTTGTGAATCCGAGGGTAAGGGGCGCGGTTGTACCGTTATCTACTCTGCGTGCAGCATGTCTGAGTTTAAGCCTTTCCGCTGATGGAATCCTCGCGTTGGGTGAGCTTTGTTGCACGCCGAGGTTCTGCTTATTTGTTTTAGAGGTGGCCTGCTGAGAAGCGGGCTATTTCTATTTCTCACTTCCGCCTAAGACATCGACTTTGCCTTTGGGGTTGGAATCGCTGGCCATAGGTATGGTGATTCGCGTGTCTGCGTCGTTCGGGGTGACCGCGCTGGTGAACAAGTTCCCGCTGATGGGCGCGTCCAGCGACGGCATGACCAGTCAGGCGATGCAGCAGGGTGGCATGGGATTGATCCTGACGACCCTGATTCTGACTGCGCCCCCAATGGCGGCCATGTTCTTCCAGGGCACCTTGGGTAGCTTCATGGCATATTCGCAGATAGGCGGTGGCGCCAGTGCCTCGCCGAGTGCCGATGGTCGTCCGCCGGGCATGTCGGCTCCGCCGCCGGCGGCTCCGGAGGCCGCGTCGGGCCACAATGCAGCAAATCCTCAGAACAGTCTGGGCCGAGTGTTTGACGGCACGGGCGGGGCGGGAGGAACCACACCTGGTCAACGTGGCGCGGCGAACGCCAATCAAGGAAATTAGAGGCTGGACTGACGATGAGCGCCAACGGTTTTCTGAAGTATCTTTGCTTGTCTTTCGTGTTTATGGGTTCTGCATACATCAATTCTGCGTTAGCAGAAGGTCGCTGCCCGCCGGGCCAGTATCCGATAGGCGATCAGGGAGTGGGCGGCTGTGCTCCCATCCCTGGGGCAGGCCGGAGCGCGCCTGATGAGAATCCCGGGCACTGGGTTAAGACGTGGGGAGCCGTTGCGGGATCCATGAATGGCGATGCGGGTGCATCGACTGGCCATCAGGCCAAGGCCTCGGCCGAGCGACAGGCGATCGAGCGCTGCGGTCACTGGGGAGCAACTGATTGCAAGGTTCTGTACACCTATTACAACCAGTGCTATGCGTCCATCAGAACAGGCCGGCCGGACAATGGAACGATGTTCAACGCGGGTGCTACCAAGGAACAGGCGCTGGAAAGGGCGACGCAGGATTGTCGGAATTCGGGAAGCCAGGAGTGCACGTTCGTCCACTCGGACTGCACCAAGCCCTTCTTTCAGGAGGGCTGATATGGCGAATCATATTGCCCCCCGTTCTTTGGATGTCGCTTGAAGCACTGCGGAAGGCTTCAAGGAAGATGGCGGGTGCGGAGCATCAGACCACCGGGTGATCAACAGTGATGTCCCAAAAGTCTTGGCAATGGCCGGATTCAAGCATTTTGGTAACATTTCTTGGGCTTTTGACGCTGGCGTTTGCCGTGCTCGTCGTTACTGAAAATGCCAATGCCGAAGGTCGTTGCCCTGGGGGCCAGTACCCGATTGGCGACCAAGGCGTTGGAGGCTGCGCACCTATACCCGGCGCGGCTCAGAGCGCCCCGCAGGAGAATCCCGGGTATTGGGTCAAGACATGGGGGGCTGTCGCCAGTTCGCCTGGCGGAGATGCAGGTTCTGCTACTGGGCATCAGGCCAAGGCTTCGGCAGAGCGCCAAGCCGTCGAGCGATGCCAGCAGGGCGGAGCTACCGACTGCACAGTCGTTTTTACCTACTATAACCAGTGCTATGCGGTTGTCCGGGCTGCACGACCGGACAATGGCATGAGATTCAACACCGGGGCGACGAAAGAACAGGCGCAGGAGCGGGCAACCAAGGACTGCAAGGATTTGGGGAGTCAGGCTTGCTCTGTTTTCCATTCTGACTGTACCAAGCCGTTTTTCAAGCAAGACTGATCGGTTGTGGCATCACGGAGATTGAAGGCAATGACCGACCTCAAATCTCTGCGTGGTGATTCAGCTTTCGTGATTTCTGCTCTGCTGCTTGCTGCATTACTTGTTGCCAGTAGCGCCAATGCCGACGGTCGTTGCCCTGCGGGTCAGTATCCCATCGGCGATCAAGGGGTTGGTGGGTGTGCCCCGATTCCTGGAGCAGGGGGAACTGCCCGCGAACCCGGACCTGCTGGTCAGTGGCATAAGACGTGGGGAGCAATTGCGTCGTCCGACGCGACCGCAGATGCCGGTGTTGCGACGGGCCGGCCGAGCAAGGAGAGCGCAGAGCAGGTTGCTCTGGCAGACTGCGGTAGGCGCGGTGCTTCCGATTGTCGAGTCATTTACACGTATAGAAACCAATGCGTTGCGTGGTTGGTTCCCAATAGCCAGGACGGGGCTTCCCGCGCCGGTCTTGCCAGCGCCAAGGACGCCGCCGAAGCGCGGAAGTTTGCCCGGCAGTCGTGCGTCGACACCGGTGGAAAGACGTGTCAGGTTGCATACGAAGACTGTACGAAGCCGGTCTATGAGTCATTCTGACCCGTTGATCGGATTGTCGGACTGGTAGTCAGTGCAACTCGTGATGGCGGAGAAAAGCTTCATGTGTTTGGGCGCAGCTCCGTTTGTTCTCTTGGCTCCAGCATCGACTGTGGGCAACGATCGTCCGCTCAGGCCGTCCCGCCTCTCACAATGGGCAGCAAAGGAATGGGTCTCCCCATGCAACGAATCCACCCCGCTTTTCTCCCGTGCCTGCTGATTGCAGGCATGTTGCCATTCACCGCGCTTGCCGAAGGCAACTGCCCGCAAGGCATGTATCCCATCGGTGGTCAGGGAGTACAGGGTTGTGCACCCATTCCGGTGAGCAGCTCAGGCTCCCCGTACAACAATCGCCCCAACTGGGCGCAGACCGTGCGTGGCGTGGCGATGGATGCCCGCGGCGACACCTTCATCAGCAACTCGATGCGTTCGCGGGGCAAGGCCAAGCGTGCATCCATGAAGGAGTGCAGGGAGTTCGGGAAGGGCGAATGCACGTTGGTGACCTTGTTCCAGGCGCAATGCGTGGCAGTCGCCCACGCGGGTCTGGGCACTGAAACCACCAGCGTTGCCACCGCCATGTCCGAACAGGGAGCGGTCGTTGTCGCGATGCAGCAATGCAACGCGAAGGCGGCATGGAGGCAGCTGCCGCAGGGGCAATGCGGGATCGCCAGAACGGCCTGCACGGCCGATCTGTTCATCAGGTAAGGCGCCATTCACGCTAAGCCCAGTTTTCTGTGATCAATTCCGCTTTTCGATTTCCTTGCCCTTCGACGCGGCAGAACGCCTCGCGGTAAGCTCCCCGCGCGTCATGAAAATGACGCACCGGTGCCGCCGAATGCAGGAGTTCTTCCGTCCAATGAGGACGCTGTCAGCCACTGCATCGGGTGACGCTCGCCATCATCGCGGTCTTGCCGTACGCGAGGCTATGATCCCTGTCCGCGCAGGCCGGATAAGGCGGAACACCGCGTTCCGGCTGGGCAGGTAGGCGGGCATCGGCATGACCACATTGAAGGAGTGGGAGGGGATGGAAGACAGGGCTGGCGCACACATGGACGATGCCCTGGCATTTGTTCCGTCCGGTGCGAACCTGCTGGAAGCGGTCAGGGGCGAGCTCAACGGCGATGGCATCGAGTATCAGCTGCTGGTCATCGATCAGCCGACACCGGAAGGGCTGGTGCCCGGCCAGCACGGACCCAACCGGGTGCTGCTGTTGCTGCGCGGTGACGGACGCGGGCGCTGGCAGCTGGCCGCGCGCAACGACAAGCTGGTGCCGTGTTCTACCCGAGGTGGCCTGGCCGGCGACCCTTTTGCGTATGCAATGGTCGAGGAAGGCACCTTCAGCGTGATCACCAACGGCGGTAGCCGCGAGCGCTGGAGCAGCACCTACCGGTTCCGCTATGCGCCTGCGGACAAGGCCTGCTGGGTGGACGGGGTGAGACGCAAGGTCGTGGATATCGAGACTGAAGCGACCAACATCCGGGATTACTCGGTGGCGGAGCTGGGCAGGGTGCGGTTCGAGGACTTCGACCCGTCCAGTGTCGCCGAGGTGTCGCTTCCATGAGCCAAGCTCCAACCGGCGGAAGGGAATCCGCGCTGATGAAGATTCAGGAGTTGCACTGTGTCGACCGATAGAGAGTCGCAGCTGTTGCGGCAGGCGACCAAAGCCGGCATCGACTCCCCGCTTGAACTGGCCAATTTCATGGCCCAGGCAGGGCACGAGTCGCGCGGCTTGAGCCGGCTCAATGAAAGTTTCAACTTCACCCGGGGAATCTCGCAGATCCCGGTGGAAGCTGCGTGGCGCAATGGCAACGCTGCGCTGGAGAGCGCCCGCCAGGAAGCGCTGCGTGGCAGCCCGGAGAATCTTGCCGAGCTGATGTACGGCGGGCGCATGGGCAACGATGCGCCCGGCGACGCATTGAAGTACCACGGCCGCGGCTATCTCCCGCTGGTTGGCAAGGAGAATTACGAGCGTGCCGGAAAGGCGCTGGATCTGGACCTGGTGAATCACCCGGAGCTGGCCGCGCAACCCGAGCACGCAGGCCGTATTGCCGTCTGGCAGTGGCAGACGCGAGTGCCGGAGGCGGCGCGCGAGGATGTGCGCGAAGCAACGCATGCGCTCAATGGCGCGCTCAATGGCATCGAGGCACGCCGGCAACGCTTCGA
This sequence comes from Stenotrophomonas sp. INTA L402-1, assembly GCF_059295135.1. Taxonomy (NCBI): domain Bacteria; kingdom Pseudomonadati; phylum Pseudomonadota; class Gammaproteobacteria; order Lysobacterales; family Lysobacteraceae; genus Stenotrophomonas; species Stenotrophomonas sp. INTA L402-1. Next base: position 26,328 of record NZ_JCAFWP010000014.1, on the reverse strand, counting down.
GGTCTGGCAACATAAGTTGACGCCGGACGTGATGGCGCGACTGGATCGAGGCGAAGTCGGTGCGCCAGCGCAGAGTGTTGCCCGCGACATGTCGCAGCCGGGCGAGCCGGGACACGCCCTGTTCCAGGGGGCACGCCAGCACCTGCAGCAGATGGGGGCGCAGAGCGGACTGCGCAGTGAGCAGGAACTGGACAATGCCGCCGGCGCACTGGCGTTGAGCGCGCAGAAGGCCGGCCTGTCGCGTATCGATCATCTGCTGGCGGGCAACGACGGGCGCACGCTGTTTGCGGTGCAGGGCGCGCTGGGAGATCCGGCGATGCTGCGTGCGTCCGTTGACCGGGAGCAGGCCGCCCAGCAGCCGCTGGCGCAGAGCAGCCAGCAGTTGGCTGCCAGTGTCGCCCAGCAGGACCCGGCGGCCGCGCTCGCCCGCGAGCAGGAGCAGCGTTCTCGATCCCTGTAACACCTGATGCCGGCGGGCAGGGGACCCGCCGGCGCTTTACGTACGACGCGTGGCGCCCTGTGGCGCCGACATGGAAACCCACTCGGAAGGACACCACATGCGAATCGTTCCCTCGAATGCCCGGCACGTCGCTGCTCGCTGCGATGCATCCGCGCGCCGCCTGCCGCCGCTCTGGCTGCTGTCACTTGGACTTGCCGCAGCGTCGGCACAGGCTCAGGCTCAGGCTCAGGAGACAGCGGCGCCCGTCGTGGAGGCGCCCATCGCCGCCGAGGCGATCGTTGACGAGCCTGCAGGGATGGCACCTGTTGCAGCGCCCATGGCCACCGAAGCCGTTGTCGCGGCGCCGGCTCCCGATGTACCGGCGGCCGTGACACCTCCTGCGACACCAGTGGTGGACGCGCAGCCGGCGCCGGCTGCAGACCCGACGCCTGTGCCCGTTGCACCCGCAGCGGCGGCGCCTGTCGCTGCACCGCCTGCTGTCGTCGAGCCAGCCGTCCCGGCGGTAGCTCCCGCGCCACCCGCCTTGGTCATCGCGCCGTTGCCGCCCGAGCAGGCGACCGAGCGTGCGCTTGGTGCCCGCTGCCCGGTGGATCTTGCTGGGCGGCTGGCGGCCCAGGGCGAGCTGCTGATCGGCGCCTGCCAGGGCACGATGCCGGCGCATCTGGCCGCGCTGCTGGTCGCGCTGCCCCAGCAGGACATCCACCTGCCGCGCAGCTGGCGCGAGCGTGAGGTGCAACAGAAGGTTTGGTTCAAGGCGGTGCCGGGCTACGGCCAGCGCCCGGACTTCATCGCGCGGATGGGCGACATCTGGGTGCGTTCGCTGGAAGGACGCGACGCCGACAGCACGTTCTACCTGGTGTCGGCACCGTTCACCTGCAGCGACCGGGTCGCCAACCGCGATGAGTACGGCGCGGAGCCGGTACGTGTGCCAGCGGGTGACTGCCGCGAGGCCTATGTGGCCCAGCGTGTGTACCAGGTTCGCGGGGACGCCGCGCCGAGGGATGTGACCGCCGATGCCATGCCGGCCATGCCCCAGGTGACGGAGGCCGATCGTGCGCGGCAGCTGTCGCGCGACGGCCGGATCAGCCTGGACCACAGCAAGTTGCAGTACGGCCCGGCCATGCGCTGGTTCGTGCAGTACCCGGAGACGGCGCAGAAGGTCGGTCCGCGTGCCTACAGTGACTGGAACCGCGAGCACCTGGCCTTCGTGGTCTGGACTGGGGATCGCTTCGAGCTGCGTGAGAAGGTCGCGCGGGCGCAGTGGCCCTGTGATCCGGTAGCACCGGGCGATCGCGCCTGTGGTGGCTTCCCGGATTCCGGGCCGGATCTGTTCGTGACCGCCGGTGCGTCCGCGCCGGTCGCGGCCTCCAGCCCCTGAGGCAGAGGGCCGAAGTGACGCGGGAGCCGGATTGACCGGCTCCCGCGCTGTTCATCAGGCCTGCATGCTGCGGGTCTGGTTCTGCTGTTGTTCCAGTTGTTGATCGCGGTCCTGTGCCAAGCGCTGTCCCGCAGCTTGCTGATCAATCCGCTGGCTGCTCTGCTCCAGCGGGGTGTTCATCGCCACGGCCGTGTCCACCGACACGCGCAGATGCGCCGGGTCGCCGCCCAGACCCTGCACCGCGAAGCTGCGCGAGGCGTCGGCATTCATCACCACCTCGTCGATGCGCTTGCCGCCTGCAGCGTGCATCTCCGCCGCCAGGCTACCGGCCAACTGCGTACTCATCACATCCGGCACGCGGCCGACGCGAACGTCCTGCGCATGCACGCCACGGATCGCGTCGTTGAACAGCGGGTTGCCCAGGTGATTGGCATCGTCCATGCGCAGCATGCTGGTGTGATGGCCGTTCTTCTCCGCCTCGCGACGGGCCGGCTCACCGGGTTGCAGCGGGCCACGGATGTGGTCGTACAGATCGATGGCGCCGCCCGGGATGCCGCGTGCTGCACGGGTAACACCGCGGCGCAGTGATTCGACGTCGTCGCGGTACTCCTCGATCATCTTGGCGTTGTCTTTCGCCAGTTTCTGCGTTTCCGGGTGCTTCAGCACCGAGCCGTCGTTGAGGAAGTTGCCCAGTTTGTGCGCGCCGAATGAGCTGGTGGCCGCGATGATCGGACGGTCTGGAATCAGATCACGCAGGGCGTGATTGCTGAAGCCGTTTGCCGCGAGCGTCTTGATTTCATCGGGCTTGGCGTAGATGCGGACCTGGCCGAAGTGCGGCGAGGCAGCGCTGACCGGATCGGAGGCCATGACGTGGTTGATCATGGTGTTGCCGCCTTCAGGAATGCGGTAGCTGAGGCTGACCGCGCCGTAGGCATTGAAGGTCTCGCCCTTGACGTTGAAGTGGTGCGAGGTGATCTGGGCCAGGGCACCGCCGAGGGAGTGGCCTGTGACGGTGACCTGGGGCGCGGGCACACCGTTCAAGCGGGATTGAAGCGCGGCGCCTTCGAGCGTCCTCTGTGTCAAAGCAATCGCGTCAGGCGCCTGCACGTTGGTGCGCGCAACCACCATGCCGCCGTCGGTCAGAATCGCATCGCGAGCGATCTGCTCGGTGCCACGATGCGCAATGACGATCTCTTTGGTGTCTACGCGCTGATAGACGGTGCCCTGATAGCCGTTGAGACGATTGTTGACATGCTCAAGTATCTTGTACTCATGGCCGTTTAACGTGACTTTTTCTTCTTGGCCGGGTTCACGTCGGCCGACGGCCCGATCCTTGTAGGCGTCATTGGATAACGCGGCGTAGTCCTGAGAGGTGATGGTCACGGCGCCACCTCACTTGCGGAGAGGGTGATCGTAAACAGCTTGTCCTGCAGATCAGGGGCGTAGTTGCTGCGATCGGGCTCGCCACTGGCTGGGAAGTTGGGAACGCGGTCTGCCTTCGGATAGACCAGATCCGGATAGTAGAGCGTATGGGCGCCACCTTCGGTCAGCGGCTTGGCGTCGACGAAAGTGAGGAAGCGGGTCTCTTCTTCGGCACCCGTCGCCTTCAGCATTGCCCCGGCACCGGTGAACTCCCACTTGCAGACGCCACGACCGTAGTAGTCCTCATCCAGCATGCGGTCCACATACAGCGTGCCGCGGTACTCGCCCTCAGCGACCTTGCGCAGCTCCACCGGTTCCTGGCTGGTGATACGTGCGGCTGTGCCGGTGGCCGGCTCGATGTGGCCGCACTGGTCTTCGTTGGTGACGTCGTACTGCGCTACGCCCTTGACCAGTGCGAAATCGCCGGGTGCATCCTTCAGGCGCAGTACCAGTTCATAGGCCTTGCGCGGGCTGGGGTTGAGCTTGGCGAGGCCACGCCCACCCTGGGCGACATCGGCTTCAGCAGCGGCACGTTCCTGGTTCATGGCGGTCTCCGGATTGCAGGCGGTCAATAGAAGCAGAGCAAGGCACGGGATCATCTTGTAGCGCAATGTCGGCCTCCTTGGGGGGTAGAGGGATGGTTGAGCCGGCAGCTCATGGCGCGAGTTTCTGCACAGCGGTGGTGGTCAAGAACAGCGCGTCGCGCAGCTCTTCCTTGTACTCCGAAGGATTCTCTTTGCCGCTGGCAGGATAGTTGGCAGCAAGCTCCGCGCGAGGATAGGCAACCCTCGGATAATAGAGAGTCAATGGGCTCCCCGCGTCCATGCGCTCCTTGTCGATGAACGTCAGGAATCGCGTATCCGTCTCGCCGGTCGTAGCGCGCAACATCGCACCGACTCCCGTCAGCGCCCAATGGCAGACACCACGCCCGTAGTAATCCTCGTCCTGCATGCGGTCGAGGTAGAACGTGCCGCGGTATTCGTTCTCGCCCACCTGGCGCAGTGCGATAGGTTCCTGACTGGTGATGCGGCCCGCAGTGCCCGTTGCAGGTACGATCCGCCCACATGCTGCATAGTTGCGTGCGTCGTACTGGGCAACGCCCTCGACCACCGCGAAGGGACCGGGGGCATCCTTCAGTGTCAGCACCAGCTCGTAGCCTTGCTGCGGTGACGGGTTGAGTTTGGCCAGGCCGCGCCCACCAGCGGCGACGTCGCGCTCGGCATCAGCATAGGGCGAGCATGCGGCCAGTGGGATAAGGGCGAGCAACGCCAGCAGCGGCTGCCTTTTCCTTTCAGGTAGCGCTACTCCCATGGCCTGATCCTGCATCGTGCGTCCATGTCCATATATCCTTCCTGGGTGACAGGTTTCTCGATTATGGAGCGTGTCAGGAACGCTGCGCCACCGCCGCGACGGCTTTTTGACGCGCCCGATGCGGTGTATTCCGGCGAATCGATTGCAGCACAGGGGATTCGGGCGTCGCGTTGGCCTTGCTGGCAGGGGCTGCTCGCGGTTGAATCTGCGACGTAAATCAATAATTCACGCATTCATCACGTTATCAAAGGCGTTCTCTTGAACTGCATGATCCGCACCGAAACCACAGCCGACCACGCCGCCATCCATGCGCTCACCGAGGCCGCCTTCCGCGGAGCCCCGCACAGCAGCCACACCGAGCAGTTCATCGTCGACGCCCTGCGCGCCCGCGGGGAGTTGAGCATTTCGCTGGTCGCCCAAACTCAGGGCCAGGTGGTCGGCCACATTGCCCTGTCGCCGGTGAGGGTCAGCGATGGCAGCACGGGCTGGTTTGGTCTGGGCCCGATCTCGGTAGTGCCCGCGTGGCAGGGGCAGGGCATCGGTGCGGCCCTGATGCGCGCCGCACTTGAAGCACTGCGTCAGCAGGGTGCACATGGCTGTGTATTGCTGGGCGAGCCGGCCTATTACGGGCGCTTCGGCTTCCGTGCCGAGCCGGGCCTGGTGCTGCCGGGCGTGCCGGCGGAGTATTTCCAGGCGCTTTGCCTGCAGCCTCCGCTGGCTCAGGGCGAGGTGCAGTACTCACCGGCCTTCGAGGCGACAGCCTGAGCCACGGCGGGCGTGCGCCCGCTCAGGGCGCGCGCCAGACGGTCGGTTCGGGTTGCGGCTTGGGAATGCGGTAGCCGCCGATATGCTCGAGCAGTGCGTTGGTACGGCGCTGTTCGACAAGTACCTCACGCAGCAGATTGCGCACGGCGAAGATGGCGAACGGCACCAGGATCCAGACCAGGCTGATGCCCAGCGCAAACAGGGTCAACAGGGCTTTTGCACCATCCATGCACGGCATTCCTTGATCGAAAGCAGCCACGCTAACACGCAGCTGCTGCCAACGGATGTCAGGCCTTATGCCGAAGGTGGATCAGCGGATACGGGCGGCCCTGCGAATCCAGCGGCGAACGACCGGTTTCGACAAAGCCCATGCGCAGGTAGAAGCCCACGGCCTGCGCGTTCTGTGCGTTGACGTCGGTGCTCAGCTGCGGGTGCAGGGCCAGTGCATGCTGCAACAGCTGCCGACCGATACCGGTGCCGCGCACGTCCGGATCGATGAACAGTGCTTCCATGTGGGTGCCGTCGATCAGCATGAATCCCTGCGGCTGGTCCTGTGCATTGACGGCGACGGTCATCGGCGCCTGCGGCAGGAAAGCGGCCACTTCGGCATCGATGGCCTGGCGGTCTTCGGTACTGAGGAAGTCGTGGGTGGCGTCGACGGCGCGGCGCCAGAGATCGACAAGCGCGGCGCCGTCGTCGGCGCGAGAGGGACGGAGGGTGGTCATATGTTCACCAAGGTGCTTACAGGAATACGCATTGTGAAGCTTTCCGGCCGTGCCTGCAGGTGCGGGTTCATCCGGCGTTGCGATGGCGGATGAAGGGACTGTAGGCAGTCGCTTCCGCGCACAGCACCACGCCATCCTCGAAGTCCTCGCTGTTGTTGAAGGGCACGGTCGGCCACTGCCGCCATCGCGACAGTCGCTCGCGGTAGGAAAGGGTGGCTGCAAGCAATGCTTCGTCGTGGGCCTGAATGCGTTCCGCTGCAAGCCCTGAACGCACGCCGTGCACCATATACGGCTCCATCACCTCGAAGCCGACGTAGCGCAGGCTGTACATCAACGGCCAGAGCAACAGCCGGGTATCGCCTTCGCGGCCATCGACCGCGCACGCCCGCGCCGAAGAGCCGGTGGTGACGCTCAGCAACGCACGCTTGCCCTGCATCACGCCGCGCTCGTGGCGTTGCCGGCTGTTGTACATCGGCCCGTAGACCAGCACGCGGTCCAGCCAGCCCTTGAGGATGGCCGGCGCCGCAAACCACCACAGTGGGAACTGCAGGATCACCAGGTCCGCGGCCTGCAGCAGCTGCAGGTGATGCCGCACATCGGCGGGCAACTGGTCGTGTTCGGCGCTGTAGCGTTGTTCGCGCTGGGCATCGAAGCGCTCGGGCTGCAGGCGCCGTGGATGGTGCCAGGCCGCTTCCAGCGGATCGAAGCCTTCTGCATACAGATCGACCACCTCCACCTGCAGGTGGTCGTGCCGCAGCTGCTCGGCCGCCTGCACGGCCAGGTGGGCATTGAAGGAACGGGGTTCGGGATGGGCCAGCAGGATCAGGGCGCGCATGAGGGACGGGCGTATTGGGATGTGCGACCATCCTCGCGATGCCGGCATGCCCCGGCAATTACGCACTTTGAGGTAACCATGGCCTTTCCCGGTGATGTCTATGCCGCCGACTGCTCGGCGCGCGATGCGCTGGCACTGATCTCCGGCAAGTGGGTGATGCTGCTGCTGCCGGCATTGGCCGAGGGCTCGCAACGCAATGGTGCGCTGCTGCGGAAGATCGAAGGCATCTCGCAGAAGGTGCTGACCCAGACCCTGCGGCAGCTGGAGCGCAACGGCCTGATCGAGCGCTGCGATCTGGGCAGCAAGCCACTGCACGTGGAGTACCGGTTGACCGAGGTTGCGCGCAGTCTGGTAGACACCCTGACCGCGTTGGACCGTTGGGCCGAGCACAATTTCCCGGCCCTGGACGCTGCCCGCGAGCGCTTCGACGCGCGCTAGCGGCGCCTGCACGGCTGCGGGCGTACAATGCGGCCCCGGCGGCCATTCTGGCCCTGCAGACACGCGAGAACCGCCATGACCGACGCCCTGGGTGTGCCGGTGCACGACACCGACGAACACTGGATGCGCCACGCGCTGGCGCTGGCCGAGCGCGCACAACGCGAGTTCGACGAGATCCCGGTGGGTGCAGTGCTGGTCGGTGCCGACGGCCAACTGCTGGGCGAGGGCTGGAACCTCAACATCGCCTCGCATGACCCCAGCGCACACGCCGAGATCGTGGCCATGCGGGCGGGCGGAAAATTGCTGGCGAACCATCGCCTGCTTGGCAGCACGCTGTATGTGACCCTGGAGCCGTGTGCGATGTGCGCAATGGCGATCGTGCACGCGCGCGTTGCACGGTTGGTCTACGGTGCCAGCGACCCCAAGACCGGTGCCTGCGGCAGCGTGTTCGACCTCATTGGCGATGCCCGCCACAACCACCGGGTGGAGATCCACGGTGGGGTACTGGCCAAGGAAGCCAGCATGCGCCTGACCAACTACTTCCGCGCCAAGCGTGGCAAGCCGCCGCTGTTGCTGGAAGACCACGCCAGCGAGGGCTGAGGGGCGAACGGGTATGATGGGCGCCTCTTCCCATCACCGGTAGGCCGCGCGCCTGCCCAGCAACGAGGCGACACATGGCGGACAACGGCGCGGCCAACGAACGACTGATCTGGATCGACCTGGAAATGACCGGGTTGGATACCGACAACGATTCGATCATCGAGATCGCCACCGTAGTCACTGACGCCCAGCTCAACGTGCTGGCCGAAGGTCCGGAATTCGCCATCCACCATCCGCTGGAAACGCTGGAAGCGATGGACGAGTGGAACCGCAACCAGCACCGCCGTTCGGGCCTGTGGCAGCGTGTGGTGGACAGCACGGTGACCCTTGCCCAAGCTGAAGCGCAGACGGTGAATTTCCTGGCGCAGTGGATCCCGGCCGGCCTCTCGCCGATGTGCGGCAACTCGATCTGCCAGGACCGCCGCTTCCTGCACCGCCAGATGCCGCGCCTGGAGAAGTACTTCCACTACCGCAACCTGGACGTGTCCACGGTGAAGGAGCTGGCCAAGCGCTGGGCGCCGACCGTGGCCGCTGGCGTTGGCAAGAACAGCAACCACACCGCGCTGAGCGATGTGCATGACTCCATCGCCGAGCTGCGTCACTACCGCCAGTTCATGGGCGCGCTGTCGGGGCTGCCGGTTGCCTGAACAACGACGCCGGGCATGGCCCGGCGCTACCGGGTGACACGCGAACTGGTAGTGCCGGCCGCTGGCCGGCAATTCAGCGGCCTTCGTGAGGTGTATCAGGTTGCCGGCCAGCGGCCGGCACTACCCTCCGTTCAACTCCCTGGCGCTAAGATCGGCGCCATGAACGAGCCCATCCTGCTTCCCCGCGACATTGCCCATGACGCCCGCGACTGGTCTGACCTGCAGCGGGCGATGGCCCTGCTGGAAGCGCCGACCCTGACCGCGCGCATGGCCAATCTGGTCGGTACGCCGCTGGAGTTTGCGGTGAAGGCCTTGCCCAGCTCGGTCTCCAACCGCATCCACGGCGCGGTGCAGGCGGCGCTGACCAAGTCGGCGCAGGCGGCGCTGTGGAGCATGGACAACACCCCCGGCAAGGGGGCGTCCACCCGCTGGCACAAGCTGGCCGCAGCGACCTCCGGTGCGGTCGGCGGGGCGTTCGGCTTTGCGGCCTTGTTCATCGAACTGCCGGTGTCGACCACCATCATGATGCGCGCGGTGGCCGACGTGGCTCGCAGCGAAGGCTTTGATCTGTCCGAGTTCAGTACCCGCCAGGCCTGCCTGGAGGTGTTCGCGCTGGGCGGCAACTCGCCGCGCGATGACGCCAGCGAAACTGGTTATTACCTGGCCCGGGGTTTCACCACCGATGTGATGCGCCATCTGTCGGCCGAGCTGGCCGGACGCGTGGTGACCGGCCGCGACTTGACCCTGGGCGTAGCACCGAAGGAGGCTGGCAAGCTGCTGGCGAAGATGGTGGAGAAGGTGGCGGCGCGCTTCGGCGTGGTGGTCACCGAGAAATTCGCCGCACAGGCGGTGCCGATCGTGGGTGCCGCTGCCGGTGCGACGCTCAATACGATGTTCACCGATTACTACCAGGACATGGCGCGCGGCCACTTCATCGTGCGCCGGTTGGAGCGCAAGTACGGCGAAGACGTGGTGCGCACGTGCTATGACCGCGTGGCGCATGGCACGATCAGGATGGAACCCAGCCTGGAGTAGATCCACGCCATGCATGGATGAGCCTTCATGCATGGCCATCCTTGCCTGCCGGGCACAACTGTTTTGCCACAACACGCCTGTTGCCCTTCGCAGGCGGTCCCCATTCTTGCTGGCACTCCCCCCGCAAGAGATGTCCGCCATGTTGTTCACCTCCCACCGCTTGGGCGCCTTGACCCTGCCCAACCGAATCGTCATGCCGCCGATGACCCGGTCGCGCGCTGCCGACGGCAACGTTGCCACCGCGGAAATGGCCGCCTACTACGCGCAGCGGGCCAGCGCGGGCCTGATCGTCAGCGAAGGTACCCAGATCAGCCCGCAGGGCCAGGGTTACGCCTGGACCCCGGGCATCCACAGTGGCGAGCAGGTGCAGGGCTGGCGCCAGGTGACCGACGCCGTGCACGCTGCCGGCGGTCGCATCTACGCCCAGCTGTGGCACGTGGGTCGGGTCTCGCACGTCGCGCTGCAGCCCGGTGGTGCCGCGCCGGTGTCGTCGTCGGCGCTGCTGGCCGAGGGCGTGAAGGTGTTTGTCGACCCCACCGGCGCCGGCCCGGAAGCGGGCGTGGGCGAGATGATCCAGCACTCGATGCCGCGCGCGCTGGCCGAGGCCGAGATTCCGGGCATCATCGCCGACTACGCGCAGGCCACCCGCAACGCGCTGGCGGCGGGTTTTGATGGCGTCGAGCTGCACGGTGCCAATGGCTATCTGATCAACCAGTTCATCGATTCGCAGGCCAACCAGCGCACCGACGGCTACGGAGGCGCGCTGCAGAACCGGCTGCGCTTCCTGCGTGAAGTAGTGGAGGCGGTGGTGGCGGTGGCCGGTGGTGAGCGTGTTGGCGTGCGCCTGGCGCCGCTGACCACCCTGCAGGGCGCGGTGGACGACACGCCGCAGGCCACCTATCTCGCTGCGGCACACCTGCTGGGCGGGCTGGGCGTGGGCTACCTGCACATCGCCGAGGCCGACTGGGACGACGCACCGCTGATGCCGGTGGCGTTCAAGCAGGCACTGCGCATGGTCTACCCGGGCACCCTGATCTACGCCGGCAAGTACACCGCCGAACGCGCGGAGCAGGCACTGGCCGAAGGCTGGGCCGACCTGATCGGCTTCGGCCGCCCGTTCATCGCCAACCCGGACCTGCCGGAGCGCCTGCGTCTGGGGGCGGAATTGAACCCGCCTGATCGGGCGACGTTCTTCGGCGGTGGTGCGGTCGGGTTCACCGATTACGCGACGCTGGAAGAAAGCGTCGCCGCCTGATCCTGGAGGTTGCCGGCCAGCGGCCGGCACTACCAGGGTGCGCGGGGCAGGGTAGTGCCGGCCGCTGGCCGGCATTTCTGTTTGGGATCAGGGCTTGTCGCGCACCAGCGCGTCGGCCTCGACCACGCCGCCATCCTTGCCGTGCAGGTACAGGTGCATGTCCTGCTGCGGATACGGGATGTTGATGCCGGCCTTGTCGAAGCCCAGCTTGAGCTGTTCCAGCAGCGTGACCTTGGTACCGAACCAGTCGGCCGACTTCACGTAGCAGCGGATGCCAAGATTGATCGCGTGCGCACCCAGCTCATACACCACCACATCCGGTGCCGGTGTCTGTAGCACGCGCGGGTCGGCCTTCATCAGCGCCAGCGCGGTGTCGCGCGCCAGCTGGATGTTGTCTTCATAGCCGATGCCCACCACCAGTTCGACGCGGCGGGTCGGCTCGGCGGTCAGGTTGATGATCGGCGCAGCGGTGATCAACGTGTTCGGAATGGTGGTGTGCTGGTTGTCGGCACCGGTGATGACGGTCTGGAAGATGCGCACTTCGCGCACCGTGCCGGTCTGTCCGGCCACTGTCACCACATCGCCCACGCGGAACGGGCGCAGCGTCACCAGCATGACGCCCGAGGCGATGTTGGACAGCGAATCCTTCAGTGCAAGGCCTACCGCCAGGCCGGCGGTGCCAAGCACGGCCAGCAGCGGGGTGATCTGCACGCCCAGCGTGCCGATTGCCAGCACCACCACGATCACCAGCGACGCGGCGTACACCACGTTGCGCAGGAAATTGCCCAGCATCGGGTCCACGCCCATGCGCGCGGTGGCGCGTGGCATCGCGTTGGACAGGCGTCGCGCCACCCACATGCCGACCAGCAGCACCACGATCGCGGCCAGCAATGGCACGCCGTAGGTCTCCAGCAGATGTTGCCAGTCGAGCGAGTGGAACCAGGGCGTTGCGGCGGGGGCGGGTGGGGCAGTGGCGAGCATGCGGGCTCCTTTGCAGCGGGGGAGGTGGCGCGCGCAGACGCCATAAACAACAAGCCCCGCAGAGGCGGGGCTTGCATGCAGCTGAAGTATGGGCCGGCGCCGATGAAAGCGACGTCAGCCCTCAGCAATCACGGTCTCAGCCGTTGGCCTTCAGCTTGGCCAGGCGCAGCCAGGTATCGACCACCGTATCCGGGTTCAGCGACACCGACTCGATGCCTTCCTGCATCAGCCACTCGGCCAGATCCGGATGATCGGACGGGCCCTGGCCGCAGATGCCAACGTACTTGCCCTTGGCACGCGCCGACTTGATCGCCATTGACAGCAGCTTCTTCACTGCCGGGTTACGTTCGTCGAACAGGTGCGCGACGATCGACGAGTCACGGTCCAGGCCCAGGCTGAGCTGGGTCAGGTCGTTGGAGCCGATCGAGAAGCCGTCGAAGATCTCCAGGAACTCATCGGCGAGCAGTGCGTTGGACGGCACTTCGCACATCATGATGATCTTCAGGCCGTTCTCTCCCTGCTTCAGGCCGTTCTGTTCCAGCACCTCGATGACCTTGCGGCCTTCTTCCAGGGTGCGCACGAACGGAATCATGACCCACAGGTTGTCCAGGCCCATTTCGTTGCGCACGCGCAGCACGGCCTTGCATTCCAGCGCGAACGCGGCCGAGAAGCTCGGGTCGACGTAACGGCTGGCGCCGCGGAAGCCGATCATCGGGTTCTCTTCGTGCGGCTCGTAGTTGCTGCCGCCGATCAGGTTGGCGTACTCGTTGGACTTGAAGTCCGACAGGCGCACGATCACGGCGTTCGGTGCGACCGAGGCGGTGAGGGTGGCGATGCCTTCGGCCAGGCGGTCCACGTAGAAGCTGACCGGATCACCGTAACCGGCGATCTTCTCGTCGATCTTCTTCTTGGTTGCCGCATCCTGGCGGTCGTATTCCAGCAGCGCGTTCGGATGGATGCCGATGTGGCTGGCGATGATCATTTCCAGGCGGGCCAGGCCGATGCCGGCGTTCGGCAGCTGGCCGAAGTCGAAGGCACGTTCCGGGTTGGCCACGTTCATCATGATCTTCAGCGGTGCCGGCGGCATGTTGCCCAGATCGGTAGTGGTGCGCTCGAAGCCCAGCTTGCCTTCGTAGATGAAACCGGTATCGCCTTCAGCGCAGCTGACGGTGACCAGCTGGCCATCTTCGATGACCTTGGTGGCGTTGCCCGAACCGACCACGGCCGGCACGCCCAGCTCGCGCGCGATGATCGCGGCGTGGCAGGTACGGCCACCACGGTTGGTGACGATGGCCGAGGCGCGCTTCATCACCGGCTCCCAATCGGGATCGGTCATGTCGGCGATCAGCACGTCGCCCGGCTGCACGCGGTTCATGTCGTCCAGCGTCTTCACTACGCGGGCCACGCCCGAGCCGATCTTGGCACCGACGGCACGGCCTTCGGCCAGCACGTTGCCGCCCTTTTCGGTCAGCGCGAAGCGCTCGATCTGGGTGGCATGGCTGCGCGACTTCACCGTTTCCGGGCGCGCCTGCACGATGAACAGCTTGCCGCTGACACCGTCCTTGGCCCACTCGATGTCCATCGGGCGGCCGTAGTGCTTTTCGATGACCAGCGCCTGCTTGGACAGTTCCTGCACGTCCTCGTCGCTGATCGAGAAGGTGTTGCGCAGTTCAGCCGGGGTGTCCTCGATCCTGACGCGCTCACCCGGAACATCCGAATACACCATGCGGATGGCCTTGCTGCCGAGCGAGCGGCGCAGGATCGCCGGCTTGCCGGCCTGCAGGGTGGGCTTGTAGACGTAGTACTCGTCCGGGTTGACCGCGCCCTGCACGACCATTTCGCCCAGGCCGAAGGACGAGGTGACGAACACCACATCGCGGAAGCCGGACTCGGTGTCCAGGGTGAACAGCACGCCGGAGGAGCCGACGCCCGAACGCACCATCAGCTGCACGCCGGCGGACAGGAACACGTCCTCATGCTTGAAACCGTGGTGCACGCGGTAGGCGATGGCACGGTCGTTGTACAGCGAGGCGAACACTTCCTTGACCTTGTGCACGACATCGTCGGCACCGGTGACGTTGAGGAAGGTTTCCTGCTGGCCGGCGAAGGAGGCATCCGGCAGATCCTCGGCGGTGGCCGACGAACGCACGGCCACGGCCACGTCGCCGCCGCCGTTGTCGGCGCTCAGCTGGGCGTAGGCGGTGCGGATGTCCTGGTCCAGCTGCGGCTGCAGCGGGGCATCGATCACCCAGGTGCGGATTTCCTTGCCCGCTGCGGTCAGCGCGTTGACGTCCTCGACGTCCAGCGTGGCCAGCTTGTCGAAGATGCGCTTGGACAGATCGTTGTGCGCGATGAAGTCCTTGAAGGCTTCAGCGGTGGTGGCATAACCGCCCGGCACCGAAACGCCCAGACCGGCCAGGTTGCCGATCATCTCGCCCAGCGACGAATTCTTGCCGCCTACGCGGGCCAGATCGGCCAGACGCAGTTCGTGCAACCACAGGATGTTCTCGTTCAAGCGCGATGCTCCGTTTGGCCATCGCCCGAGGCGGGCTGGAATGGCCGCGTCCGTAGGAAGAAGCCGATATGATGCCGGGCAGAGTACCGTCGGCACAAGCTTGTGCTGGCGGCCTTTTTAGGCTTCGTAGGGGGTAAAAGCGCGCATGTCGACCATCCGTCCGGTGTTCTACGTTTCCGATGGAACCGGTATCACCGCTGAAACCATTGGGCATAGCCTGCTTACCCAGTTCTCCGGGTTCAGCTTCATTACCGATCGCATGTCGTTTGTCGACGACCCCGAAAAAGCGCGTGAAGCCTGTGCCCGGATCCAGGCGGCAGGGGAGCGGTACCAGGTCCGGCCGATCGTGGTGAACTCCTGCGTGGACCAGAGTCTGAGCCTGATCCTGGCCGACAGCGGCGCGCTGATGCTGGATGTGTTCGCGCCGTTCATCGAGCCGTTGGAGCGTGAACTGGCCAGCCCGCGCCTGGCCCGGGTCGGCCAGGCGCACGGCATGGTCGATTTCGACACCTACCACCGCCGCATCAACGCGATGAACTTCGCCCTGACCCATGACGATGGCATCGCGGTGAACTACGACGATGCCGACGTGATCCTGGTGGCGGTGTCGCGCGCCGGCAAGACGCCCACCTGCATCTACCTGGCCCTGCATTACGGGGTGCGCGCGGCCAATTACCCGCTGACCGACGAAGACCTGGAAAGCGACCGCCTGCCGCCACGCCTGCGCAACTACCGGCGCAAGCTGTTCGGCCTGACCATCGACCCGGACCGGCTGCAGCAGATCCGCCAGGAGCGCCGCCCGAACTCGCGCTACGCCAACCTGGACACCTGCAAGCGCGAGGTGGCTGCGGCCGAGGTGATGTTCCAGATGGAGCGGATCCCGACCCTGAGCACCACCCATACCTCGATCGAGGAGATTTCCAGCAAGGTGCTGGCCACGCTGGGGCTGCAGCGCGAGCTGTATTGATCCTCATCTGGTAGAGCCGGCCGCTGGCCGGCTGGTGGATGAACCCTCGGCCGCGATGCAGGGCTGCCGGCCAGCGGCCGGCACTACCCAGGGGTTGGCTTGCACGTGCGCGCCCCCACGTTGAAGCACCAGCGTGTAGGATCGACCCATGGCCCGAGCCTTGCCCCGCACCGAACGCATTCCCCGCCTGAGCCGGCTGAGCTGGCTCATGGGCCTGTACGCGGAAAACTACCGCCATCTGGTGCGTCTGTTCGAACCGGCCGGACTGGTGGCGGGCAGCTACATTTCCTCGATCGGCGACGGCCTGGATGTCCGCCTGGACGTGATCGAGTGCCACCGCTACACGGTGGAACTGCGCCTGACCTACGACCTGGCCGACCCGGTCACCGGTGAGCCGGATCCGTCGGCCTATGTGCGTCTGTACCGTGACGCGCGCCAGGCCGAGACCACCCATTGCTACGTCGGCCGCCGCTGGCAGGACACGATGGGCCTGTATCCGCCGCCGGCGGAGCTGATCAGCCACCGCATGCGGATGAACACCTTCCTCGGCAAGTGGCTGGAGTACCTGGCCGAGCGCGGCCACGGCGTGGCCACCCTGCGTCGCGATCCCGACGGTGCTGGCACACCTGCCGAGCGCCGCCTGTCGCTGGTGCGCTGATCGGCCATAATCCACGGCTGACCTGCCGCTGGATGCTGCCCCATGCCGTACACCCCGATCGTCGCCACCCTGGGCTATGTGCTGTCGCCTGATCGTCGCCAGGTGCTGATGATCCACCGCAATACCCGTCCCGGTGACCACCACCTGGGCAAGTACAACGGCCTGGGCGGCAAGATCGAAGCGGACGAGGATGTGGCGGCCAGCATGCGCCGCGAGATCGCCGAGGAAGCCGGCATCGACTGCACCGGCATGCGCCTGCGCGGCACCATCAGCTGGCCGGGCTTCGGCAAGCACGGCGAGGATTGGCTGGGTTTCGTGTTCGTCATCGATGGATTCGAGGGCACCCCGCACGGCGGCAACCACGAAGGCACGCTGGAGTGGGTGGACCTGGACAAGCTGGACACCCTGCCGATGTGGGAGGGCGACCGCAACTTCCTGCCGCTGGTGTTCGACGCCGACCCGCGCCCGTTCCACGGCGTGATGCCGTACAAAGACGGGCGCATGGTGAGCTGGTCCTTCAGCCGCCTGTGAGCCGGGAAATCGGGTAGCTGCCAACCTTTGGTCGGCACGCTCTTCTGGCAAATTAATACCCGGGCAATATTGACGGGAGAGAATTACCCGGGCAATATTCGCGCATCGCCTCTGATGCCGTTGCCATGCCTGCGTCCCGACTTCCTCCCTTCAGTTGTTTCGACGGCCATCGCCTGGTCGCTTCCGGTACGCCGGAAGTGGCCGCGCTGGCGCTGAAGCAACTGCGTGCCGACAACGCTGCCGGTCCGCTGCTGGTGTTCGACAACGCCACCGGCCGCACCCGTGATTTCGATACGCGTGGCAGCGACGCAGAACTCCTGGCGCGGGTAAACGAAGCGTTTCCCGCCGCCGTGGGGACGGATGCCGACGTCACTGCCGAAGAGGCGCCCGCAACCCCACGTGGCCGTGGCCGCCCCAAGCTGGGTGTGGTCGCCCGAGAAGTGACCTTGCTGCCGCGCCATTGGGCGTGGCTGGCCGAGCAGCCTGGCGGTGCCTCGGTGGTGCTGCGCAAGCTGGTGGAGGCGGCCAGCCGTGCCGGTTCTGACAAGGACCGCCAGCGTCGTGACAGCGAGCGTGCCTATCACTTCCTGCAGACCATCGCCGGTGACCTGCCGGGTTTCGAGGAGTCGATCCGTGTCCTGTTCGCGCATGACCGCGCGGGCCTGGAAGCGGCGTTGCGGAGTTGGCCCGCGGATGTGTGCGCCCACGCTCTGCGCCTGGCCTTCGACGATCCTGCGGACCACGCCGACGGCTGAGCCATCGCGCCGTTGCTGAGCGACGGCCCCACCTGACCGCGGGTCCAGGCCCGCTTCCCCTGTGCGTGCTTTGCTGGCGGAAACGCCGGGCAGGGCGGCGCCTTGCCCAGAGAACCCCATGAGCCCCCCTGTACATCCGATACCTCCGGCAGCACCGCCGCTGTGGCGCACCTATCTGACCCTGCTGCTGCCGATGCTGCTGACCAATGCGCTGCAGCTGGCCGCAGGCACGCTGGACAACATCTACCTCGGCCATCTGCTCGGCACACAGGCAGTGGCTGCAGCGGCTGCGTTCTTTCCGGTCTTCTTCCTGCTGTTGGCCCTGGTAATGGGCCTGGCGACCGGTGCGATGGTGCTGATCGGCCAGGCCTGGGGCGCGGGCCGCCCGCAGCAGGCACGCGCCGTGGCTGGCAGCGCGGTGGCGCTGATCCTGCTGCTGTCGGTGCTGGTGATGGCTGTGGGCGGCGGCTTCGCACCACAACTGCTGGTGGCGTTGGGCACGCCGGCAGCGGTCCTCAGTGAGTCCATTGTCTACGCACGCGTGCTGTTGCTGACGGCACCGGTGTTCTTCCTGCTGTGGCTGGCCACTGCGGTGAGCCGCGCGGTGGGCGATGCGAAGACACCGCTGCATGCGCTGCTGCTGGCCACGGTGGTCGGCCTGCTGTGCACGCCGCTGCTGATCCTCGGCTGGGTCGGCCCGCCGCAGCTGGGTTCGGCCAGTGCGGCAGTCTCGGCGGCGTTTGCCTCGCTGCTGGCCCTGGCCTGGCTTATGTGGCGGTGGCAGAGGATGGGGCACCCGTTGGCGCCGGGACGTGAGCTGCTGCGTGCCATCCGTTTCGATGGCGTGCTCATCCGCGCGATGCTGCGCATCGGCGTACCGTCATCGCTGCAGATGCTCAGCCTGGCCATTGCCGAAATCGTGTTGCTGGGCTGGATCAACCGCTACGGCTACACGGCCACGGCCGCCTACGGTGCGGTCAACCAGTTGATGAGCTGGGTGCAACTGCCGGCGATGTCGCTGGGGATCACCGCCACCATCCTCGCGGCGCACGCGATGGGCGCGGGGCGTACGGCACGGCTGCCCGCCATCGCTCGCACCGGTGTGCTGCTTGGGCTGGCGATGCTAAGCGTGGTGGTGCTGCTGGTGATGGCGCTGGCGCCCTGGCTGACCGGGCTGATTCTTGCGGCCGCAGAGGTGCGCGAATTGGCCGCATCGCAGCTGCGCACGGTGGTATGGGGCGTGCTGGCGATGGGAGGCAGCGCGGTGCTGGTCGGAGTGATGCGAGGCAGTGGCACGGTGATGTTGCCAGCGTTGTTGGGCATGGCAGCGGTACTGCTGCTGGAGCTGCCGTTGGCGATGTGGTTGCAGGCGCGGCATGGGCTGGCCGGCCTGTGGTGGGCGTGGCCGCTGGGGCTGGTGGCCATGCTGGTGATGCAGGTGTTCTGCTTCGCGCATTGGCGGCGACGGGTGCAGGCTGGGTAGTGCCGGCCGCTGGCCGGCAATCCGGAATGCCGGGGCAGCCGGCCAGCGGCCGGCTCTACCACTCGGTTGGCTCGCGCCCGGTGCGGTGGCTATGGTGGGCTTGGCCGCTGATGATGCAGGTGTTCTGTTTCGCTCGCTGGCGCCGGGTGCGGGCTGGGTAGTGCCGGCCGCTGGCCGGCAATCCGGAATGCCGGGGCAGCCGGCCAGCGGCCGGCTCTACCACGCGGTCGGATCACCGTCGTTGCGGCGGCTGCGGTGGGCCGACCACTGGTGATGCGGGTGTTCTGTGTTGCTCGCTGGCGGCGGGTGCAGGCTGGGTAGTGCCGGCCGCTGGCCGGCAATCCGGAATGCCGCGGCAGCCGGCCAGCGGCCGGCTCTACCACTTCAGCGCCGCTGTGCCAGCAGCAGATGGAAGTGCTTTTCGCGGATCTGGCCGTCATTGCCGGCTGCAGATTCCCGGTGGCTGCGCCAGGCCGAGACGCGGAAGCCCGATACCCGCAGCGCCAGCTCCACCGCGTCCAGCTCATGCAGTTGGAAGTCGGCAGCAAATGGCAGGCTGCGCATGAAGCTGGCGTCGCCAAAGGCCAGGCACAGGCGGCCGCCCCGGCGCAGCACCCGCGCCAGCTCGTCCAGCACCGGCGCCAGGTTCGGCCAGAAGTACAGGGTGTTGACCGCCAGCGCGGCATCCATCGCGGCATCGGCGACCGGCAGCGCATGAGCGTCGCCGTGTCGCATCGCGGCACGCTCGGCCAACCCGGCGCTGGCCAGGCGCTGGTTGCCGGCCTCGACCATGGCGGTGGACAGCTCAATACCCAGATAGTGGCTGTCGGTGGCCCGCAGCATCAGCGGCGCGAAGGCCGCATTGCCGGGGCCGATCTCCAGGACCCGTTCGCCAGTACCGACGGCCAGCAGCCCGATCGCGGCCAGGTTGAGTGCGCCGTTGCTGCGGTTCATCGAGTCAGCCACCGCCAGCGCGGCCTCGCCATGGGGCTGCCGCAGCTGTGCGGCCAGAGTGGGAGCATCCAGCATCATCATCGTCCGTTGCAGAGTTTCGGACGTGGCGGCGGCGGGTCCGCCGGTGACCATAGCGCCGACCTTGTGGCTTGGGAAGTAGGGAAACCCCGCTTCGGGGTGATGAGGAAATGTCCAGCGTCGCAGTCGGTGAGATCTGGTTGTCCACAGGGGGTGTGGATTACGCGTGGGCAACTTTGTGGATAAGCCGCGACAGGCGCCACCCCCCTAGGCTGTCAAGATGGGTGGCGAAAAATTCACCGCCGGTGAGGACAGGTGAGGGAGCGGTGAAGGCTGGGGCCTGCCAGCGCTGTCGCCAGTGGCGGCGCTCGCGGTAACCTGTGGGCCTTGATGCTCCGTGAGACCCCATGAAACGTCACTTCTCGATGCTGCGCGAATTCCAGCTGGCCGACTGGTTCACATTGGCCAATGCTTTCTGCGGCACCGGTGCGGTCTTTGCCGCAATGCGCTTCCTGCAGGACGGCGAGCGCGGCTACCTGCTGTTCGGCATGGCGTTGATCCCGCTGGCTTTCATTTTCGACGCCCTCGATGGGCGCATCGCGCGCTGGCGCAAGTCCAGCTCCACCCTGGGCCGCGAGCTGGACTCGCTGTCCGACGTGATCTCCTTCGGTGTGGCCCCGGCGGCGCTGGCCTACGCCTGCGGCATGCAGGGCGGCTGGGACTGGCTGGTGCTGAGCTATTTCGTCTGCTGCGGCGTCAGCCGCCTGGCGCGCTACAACGTCACCGCCGAGGCGCTGGCCGGCGACGAGGGCAAGGTCGCGTATTTCGAGGGCACCCCGATCCCGACCAGCCTGGTGCTGGTGATCGTGCTGGCGATCGCCGCCGGTACCGATGCCATCGGCCAGAACATCTGGTTCGGCCAGTGGCAGATCGGCCCGTGGCAGCTGCACCCGATGGTGCTGTTGTTCGCCCTGTCCGGGTCGCTGATGATCAGCAAGACCCTGCGTATCCCCAAGCCATGAGCCAGCCCTGCGGAGGCCTGCGATGACCAGCTCGGCCCACGACGCCGGCAGCAGTGATTTCGAAACCCTGGCCCGGCAGTACTTCGGCGCCTGGGGCGATGCCCTGCGCCATGCGAGCACGCCCGGCGCACCGGCTGGTGACGATCCCGGCAGCTGGCAGCGGTTGTTCGACTGGTGGGGCCAGCTGTTGCCCGAGCAGGGGCAGGGTGCGCCGGAAGATGCCGTGCGCCGCTTCCGCGAACAGGCGGGCAGCTGGTACGGCACCATGCAGGAAGTGGCCGCGCGTTTCGCCGGCCGCGACGCCAGCAGTGCCGATGTGGCACAAGCCTGGCGCGAGGCGGTGCAGGGGCAGGGCGACGGCATGCTGCAGTGGATGCTGCAGGGCGCCCGTGGCAGCACCCACGCTGGCGCCGCTGTACCGGAGTTTGCCGCCTGGCTGCAGCAGTTCCAGCTGCAGGCCGGTCCGTGGCTGCAGAGCCCGGCGTTCGGGCCCGGCCGCGAGCACCAGGCGCGCTGGCAGGCGCTGCTGCGGGCGCAGGAGGAATACCAGCAGCATTCACGCGCCTACGTCGATCAGATCAAGCAGGCACTGGACGAGGCCTTCGCGCTGTTCGAGCAGCGCCTGGCCGAGCACGAGCAGCCGGGCAGCCAGCTGACCAGCGCCCGCGCGATGTTCGACCTGTGGATTGAAGTGGCCGAGGAGGCCTACGCCAAGGTCGCCATGTCCGAACCGTTCCAGCAGGTGTATGCCGCACTCGGCAACGCTCAGATGCGCCTGCGCGCCGGCCTGCAGCGCGAGGTGGAACAGATGAGTGAACGGATCGGCCTGCCGACCCGCAGTGAGATGGACGCCGCGCACCGCCGCATCGCCGAGCTGGAGCGCAGCCTGCGCCGCCTGCGGGCACAGGTGGCGGCCATGGCCGGTACGGGCGAGGTCGATCCGGTGGCACAGCCGGCGCCGGCGAAGGTGAAGCCGGTCGCGCGCAAGGCCGCGAAGAAGGCCGCGCCGGCAAAGAAGGCGCCTGCGAAAAAGGCTGCACCAAAGGCAGCGCCCCGTACTTCCACGCGGACGCGTGACCGATGAAAGGACCGCTGGGCTTCAACGCCGATGACCTGATGCAGGAAACCCTGGCCATGCAGCGCAAGCTGATGGAAGGGCTGAAGCTGCTGCCGCAGGTGGAAGACGTGGACTATGGCGTGACCGCCCGCGAGGAAGTCTGGCGCGACGGCAAGGTGGTGCTGTACCGCTTCGTCGGCGAACAGGCACCGACCCGCCGCACGCCGCTGCTGATCGTCTACGCGCTGGTCAACCGGCCGTACATGGTCGACCTGCAGGCCGACCGTTCGCTGGTGCAGAAGCTGCTGGCGCTGGGGCAGGACGTCTACGTGCTGGACTGGGGTTACCCGGATCGCTCCGAACGCTTCCAGACCCTGGAGGACTACCTGCTGCGCTACATCGATGGCGCGGTCGATACGCTGCGCGCGCGCAGTGGCGGCCCGGTCGACCTGCTCGGCATCTGCCAGGGCGGCGTGTTCGCGCTGTGCTACGCCGCGCTGCGCCGGCAGAAGCTGGGCAAGCTGATCACCATGGTCACCCCGGTCGATTTCCACACCGCCGACAACATGCTCTCGCACTGGGCGCGGCAGGTGGATGTGGACCTGCTGGTCGACACGCTGGGCAACATCCCGGCCGACCTGATGAATGCCAGTTACCTGATGCTCAAGCCGTTCCGCCTGAACGTGCAGAAGTACGTGGGCCTGCTCGACATCCTCGATGACAAGGCGGCGCTGGAGGATTTCCTGCGCATGGAGAAGTGGATCTTCGATTCGCCGGACCTGGCGGGCGAGGCGTTCCGCGACTTCATCAAGCAGTTCTACCAGGGCAACGGGCTGATGAACGGCACGGTGCGGATCGGCGAAGAGGCGGTGGATCTGTCGAAGGTGACCCTGCCGGTACTGAACATCTACGCCGAGCAGGACCATCTGGTGCCGCCGGACGCCTCACGCGCAATGCGTGGACGCCTGGGCACCGAGGATTACACCGAGTCCAGTTTCCGTGGCGGCCATATCGGCATCTACGTGTCCGGTCGCGCGCAGCGCGAAGTGCCGGCCACGATCGATGGCTGGTTGAAGGCGCGCGACGTGTAAGGCTTGCTTCGCTTTTGTAGAGTCGAGCTTGCTCGACTGCCTTGGAGAATAATGATGTCGCAACGGTTCACGCTGCTGCTTGCCACGCTGCTGCTGGCAGCACCTGTTGCCCACGCCGCACCCAGTACGGATGCACGCCGGGAGATCGCCCAGCTGATCTCCAGCCTGGACGGCTCCCAGTGCCGGTTCCAGCGCAATGGCAGCTGGTACGACGGCAGCGATGCGCGGTCGCACCTGCAGCGCAAGTACGATTACCTGCTGAAGAAGAACATGGTGGACAGCGCCGAGCAGTTCATCGAGCGCGCCGCCAGCCAGAGCAGCATGAGCGGCAAGCCCTATCGCATCCAGTGCCCGGGGCAGCCTGAACAGACTGCAGCCGCCTGGTTCGGCGCACGCCTGCAGGCCCTGCGCCACCGCGCTCCGTAGACATAGGGGCGGTGTAGAGTCGAGCCTTGCTCGACTGCTTTTTCCCGTAGCCCAGGAGAACCGCCATGACCACCACGCCGCGCACGCTGTCACGTTCATTGAACGACCGCATGATCGCCGGCGTGATGGGCGGTATCGCCCATCGCTTCGGCTGGAATCCCACGTTGGTGCGGATCGTGTTCGTGCTGGTCTCGATCGGCTCGGCGGCCTTCCCCGGCATCTTGGTCTACCTGATCCTGTGGCTGCTGATTCCCAACGAGGCCGATTGAAGACTCCCGTGACGCCCCGGCCGGTCTGGCTGCGCGCGCTGCAGGTGCTGGGCGCGGTGTGGACGTCCCCCAATTCACTGCTCGGCCTGATCGGTGGACTGGCCGGCATGCTTGGCGGGGCGACGCTGCGTTGGAGCAGCCTTGACTGTGCGCTGGTGTTCGATCGCTGGCCGTGGGGACCAGGCGGGGCGATCACCTTGGGCAACGTGATCCTGCATACCGGCCATGACCTGGGCATTTCCTGCCGCACCTATGCGCATCAGGCGGGGTGGGGCGTGGAGCCGCTGATCCGGCTGGATGACCACGAACGCGCGCACGTGTACCAATACATGGTGCTGGGGCCGCTGTACCTGCCGGTGTACCTGCTGTGCGGTGGGGTGAGTGCGCGCAACCCGTTCGAGCGCGCGGCCGATCATTTCGCCCGGTTCGGGCACGGCTGGTGGCCGTAGTTTCCAGCCAACGGCGCAGCCCCTCGTGGCTTGGTCGCGGAATATGTTTCATGTGATTGGGCCGGGGGGGGGGGGGGGGGGGGGCCCCCCCCCCCCCCCCCCCCCGGGGGGGGGGGGGGGGGCCCCCCCCCCCCCCCGCCACTACCAGGTCAACGGCCCAGCGCGCGGCGGATCTCCTCCAGCGCGCTGGGATCATCCAGCGTCGACAGGTCACCCGGGTCGCGCTGCTCGGCCAACGCCTGCAGCGAGCGCCGCAGCAGCTTGCCGGATCGGGTCTTGGGCAAGGCATTGACCACGTGCACATGCGCCGGGCGCGCAACCGCACCAAGCGAAGTCGTCACCGTCGCCATCATCTCGGCCACCACCGGCGCCGGATCCTCGCCATCCAGCCCCTGCTTGAGGGTGACGAACACCAGTGGCACCTGCCCCTTCAGTTCGTCCTTGACCCCGATCACCGCCGCCTCGGCCACGCGCGGATGACTGGAAATGGCCTCCTCGATCTCGCGCGTGCCCAGGCGGTGCCCGGCCACGTTGATCACATCGTCGGTACGGCCGAGGATGAAGGTGTAGCCATCGTCGTCACGGATCGCCCAGTCCAGCGAGCTGTACAGCAGCTCGTTGAAGTGGCTGAAGTAGCTCTGCAGGAAACGGCTGTCGTCGTTCCACACCGTGCTCATGCAGCCCGGCGGCAGCGGCGGCGACACCACCAGCACGCCCTTCTGCCCCGGTGCCACTTCCTCGCCGGTGTTCTCGTCGATCACCTTCATCCGGTAGCCGAGATTGGGGAACCCGGGCGAGCCGAAACGCACCGGCTTCATCTCCAGGCCCGGCAGCAGGGTCAGTGCCGGCCAGCCGGTTTCGGTCTGCCAGTAGTTGTCGATGATCGGCTTGCCGAGCGCTTCGCTGATCCAGTGCGCGGTCGGTTCGTCCAGCGGCTCGCCGGCCAGGAACAGGTACTTCAGCGCGCCCAGGTCGTGGCGATGGATGAAGTCCGCGTCGTGCTTCTTCAGCACGCGGATGGCGGTGGGCGACGAGAACATCGTGCGCACGTTGTACTGCTCGCACAGCGCCCACCAGATGCCCGGGTCCGGATTCGTCGGCAGCCCTTCGTAGAGCAGCGAGGTGCAGCCGCCGATCAGCGGGCCGTACACGTTGTAGGAATGGCCGACCGCCCAGCCGACGTCGGAGGTGGAGAACATCACCTGGCCCGGCCTGCAGTCGAACACCGTTTCCATCGACTGTGCCATCGCCACCGCATAGCCCCCCACATCGCGCTGCACGCCCTTCGGCTTGCCGGTGGTGCCGGAGGTATACAGCAGATAGCTCGGCTCGCTCGCTTCCAGCCACTGCACCGGCACGTCGACTTCACCGATCTGCGCACGCAGCTCGGCGTAGTCCACATCGCGGCCCGGCACGCGTGG
This sequence comes from Stenotrophomonas sp. INTA L402-1, assembly GCF_059295135.1. Taxonomy (NCBI): domain Bacteria; kingdom Pseudomonadati; phylum Pseudomonadota; class Gammaproteobacteria; order Lysobacterales; family Lysobacteraceae; genus Stenotrophomonas; species Stenotrophomonas sp. INTA L402-1. The sequence goes on along the minus strand of NZ_JCAFWP010000014.1, from coordinate 860 downwards.
TTCGGCGGCATCCAGCCCACGCGACACGATCAGCACGTGCGGCGGTGGCGACGTGGCTTCGGCGCAGGCTGCATCGACCATCGGCTTGTACGGAATCAGCTTGCCACCGCGCATGCCGGCATCGGCGGCGATCAGCAGCTTGGGCTTGGCATCGTCGATGCGCAGCGCCAGGTTGTGCGCGGCGAAGCCACCGAACACCACCGAGTGCACCGCACCGATGCGCGCGCAGGCGAGCATCGCGAACACGGCTTCGGCCATGTTCGGCATATAGATCACCACGCGGTCACCGTGGCCGACACCGAGGTGCTTGAGCACGGCGGCGAAGTCGTTCACTTCGCGATACAGCTGGCGATAGGTGATCTCGCGGGCGCTGTTGGTTTCGGTGGAGATGGCGACCAACGCCAGCTGGTCGGCGCGCTCAGCCAGGTGGCGGTCGACGGCGTTGTAACAGAGATTGGTTTCGCCGCCGACGAACCAGCGCCGGAACGGCGGGTTGCTGTAGTCGAGCACCTGCTGCGGCGGTTTGTGCCAATGGATGCGCTTGGCTTCCTCGGCCCAGAAGGCCTCCGGCTCGTCGATCGAGCGACGGTAGGTTTCCTCGTAGTTCATGACGCAGCCCTCCCAGACAAAGTCATGGGTTCGAGAATAGTCCGGCGCTGGCGCGCGGGCCGCCCTACCTTGGTAGGGGGTGGGGTTTTGTTCTGCAGGGCTTGCAGCCCTGCACCTGCAGAGGCCGAAGCAACAGCAGAAGCTGGTTTCCTGGGGGATGGCGGGGTGGGTCCGGTTGCGGGGGGCGCCGTAAATCCGTCCATGGAGGCTCGGTCGCCGCGTCCATGCGGCTCTGTCTCTTATACACATCT
>NZ_JCAFWP010000013.1:0-99981 GCF_059295135.1 Stenotrophomonas sp. INTA L402-1 | reverse complement strand
CTGGCCAGAAAGCTGGCCAGGATCGCCTGGGGTGTCTTCAAAAGCGGCCGGGACTTCGATCCGGCCATGCTGAAGGTGGGTCAAGCCTGCTTCCAGCAGGCTTGACCACGAACATAGGATCTCGACTGCTTCATTTCGCCCAGTCGAGCATGGCTCGACTCTACAGATGGGTGGGGCGCCAGTCGGCGCCCAGCGCCCTTACTTCTTCAGGCTGTCGCGGATCTCGCGCAGCAGCACCACTTCCTCGGCCGGTGCGGCCGGGGCGGCTTCCTGCTTGCGCGACAGGCGGTTGATCGTCTTGACCACCAGGAAGATGGCGAAGGCCACGATCACGAACTGGATCAGCGTATTGATGAAGTCGCCATAGCCGATCACCACGGCCGGGATTTCCTTGCCGTCGGCACCGATGCTGGCCGGTGACAACGTCCAGGCCAGCTGCGAGAAATCCACCTTGCCGATCAGCATGCCCAGCGGCGGCATGATGATCTTCTCGACCAGTGCGGTCACGATCTTGCCGAAGGCCGCGCCGATCACCACACCGACGGCGAGGTCGATGACGTTGCCGCGCATCGCGAATTCCTTGAACTCGGTGAGCATTCCCATTGTTGTTTTTCTCCGGTGGGGGAAGTGGACAGCGCGCAGGGTAGCGCAGGTGATGTCAGCCGGCGATCACGCCGTGGCGCTCGGCCACGTTTTCCAGGCGGGCACTGAAGCGGTCGCCGGGCTTCAGCGCAGCCACCCCGGACGGGGTGCCCATGAACACCAGGTCGCCGGCGCGCAGCTGCCACAGCTTGGACAGCTCGTGCAGGATCTCGGGCACGTTCCAGATCATCTGGTCCAGCAGCGCCTGTTGGCGCACTTCGCCGTTGACCTCCAGCGACAGGTTCAGCGCGGCCAGGTCGCCGACTTCCTCGGCGTGGACGATTTCACTGATCGGCGCGGAAGCATCGAAGCCCTTGGCCGCATCCCACGGGTGTCCCTTGTCCTTGGCGGCGGCCTGCAGGTCGCGGCGGGTCAGGTCCAGTCCCACGGCATAGCCGTAGACCAGCGCCTCGGCGTCGGCCATGGCCAGCTCGCCCACGGGCGCGTCACGGCCGATTGCCACCACCAGCTCCACTTCGTGGTGCAGGTTGGCGGTTGCCGGGGGATAGGGAATGGCATCGTCGTGGCCGACCACGATCGCATCGGCCGGCTTGCTGAAGAACATCGGACGGCCGCGATCGTCGGCCGCCGGCACTGCTGCGCCCATTTCGCGGGCATGGTCGGCGAAGTTGCGGCCGACGCAGTAGATACGGTGCACGGGGAAACTGCCGCCACCGGCTACCGGCACACGCGGCACGGCTACGGCAGGGATCACATCGGAGACATCGGACATGCGGGCATCCAGGAAGGGCGTGCCCGCAGTCTAGAACGCATGGCGCCCGCCGTCAGCGGGCGCGGAGGACGTGGATCAACGCGAGGCCGGCAGCACCGGCTTGCGCACCACGCGGTACTCGCCTTCGACCACGGTCGGATCGACCGGACGGGCAACGCCCGGCTTGCGCGAGGCCAGCAGCTTCCACGCCAGGCCGACCAGGATCATCGCCGCACCGACGAACACGCCGATGAACACCATCGCGGCCAGGATCGCCAGACCGAGCAGGCCCACGGCAACACGCACCAGCGGGTGACGCGGCTTGCGCGGCGCGAACAGGGTGCGGAACTGGTTGAAGGCGGATGCGCGATTGAACATGGCGGCTCGATAGGCTGGGATCAGCGAAACCAGAGTATCGGGAGGTGCGACTGTCATTGAGTGAAAAACTCGTTAAATATAGCCTGTGCTTATTACGAATCAATGACTTGTGTTCATGTTGCAGCCAGTCACCTGAGCGGGCGTGCGACAATGCGCGTTTACTGTCCGAGCCTTCGCCATGACTGTCGCCGCTGCCCTGATCGCCCTTGATGCCATTGCCGATGGCGCGTTTGCCGAGGTCGAAGCAGTGGTTGATGGCGATGCCGAATCGCTGGTGCTGTACCGCGACGGCGCGCAGGTGCGTGCGTTCCTGAACATCTGCCCGCACGCCGGCCGTCGCCTGGACTGGGCGCCGGGCCAGTTCCTGAAGAGCCGCGAAGGCCACCTGGTGTGCGCCGCCCACGGTGCCTCGTTCGCGCTGGACAGCGGCGACTGCATCGCCGGCCCCTGCAAGGGCGACCGCCTGCGCGCGGTGCCGGTGGACGTGCGCGACGGGCAGGTTTATCTGGCCTGAGTCCAGGCCAGGAGTCGGATCCGTTTTCCGCAGGAAAGCGGCTCTGACCGCATCAAGCCAGAAGCAGTCGAGCATGGCTCGACTCTACAAAAGCATCCACGCATGGCGTGGATCTGCCGTGTCGACCAAGGTCGACACCTACCAAAGCAGTGCAGGACCCGCCCCGCCATCCCCCAGGAAACCAGCTTTTGACGTTGACGTTGCTTCTGCAGGTGCAGGGCGCAGCCCTGCCAACAAACCCAACCCTCAGAACATCAGGTTGATCATCAGCACCACCACGCAGGTGTAGATCAGCGACAGCGGGCCGCCGACCCGCCACATCTCGCGCGGGGTGTAGTTGGCCGGGCCGGTGATCATCGAAATCACCGGGTTGGAGGCCGTCATCAGGTTGTTGGACGCCGACAGCGCCACGATCAGCGCGAACGCCGTCGGGTTGCCGCCCGCCGCCAGCGCAAGGTTCACCGCAATGGGCACCATCACGATGGTGGCGCCCACATGGCTGATGACCAGCGAGAACGCCGTGGTCAGCAGCGCCAGCGCCACCTCCAGTACCCATACCGGAATACCGGTGGGTAGCTTGTCGATGGTATGGCCGGCCACCCATGCCGCCGCGCCACTGGAATCCATCGCCCAGCCGAGCGGGATCAGCCCGGCCATCATGAACACCGTCTTCCAGTTGATCGAGGCGTAGGCCTCGTCCATGCGCAGCACGCCGGTCAGCAGCATGCCGGCCACGCCGGTCATCAGCGTCAGCGCCACCGGCAGCTTGCTGGTCAGCGCGATCAGGATGGTCAAGGCGAAGATCGCCATGGCGATCTTGAACTTGTGCGGGCGCTGCTCGCCGGTCGGGTAGTCGGTCACCACCACGAAGTCGCGGCTGCGGGCGGCCTGCGCCAGGTCGGTCCAGATGCTGTGGAACACCAGCATGTCACCGGCACGCAACTGCACGTCGCGCACGTCCTCGCGGATCACCTGCTTGTCGCGGTTGATCGCCAGCAGGCTGATGCCGCGCTCCTTGCGCAGGCGCAGGTCAGCCGCACTCTTGCCGATCACGTTCGAGGTCGGCGGCACCACCGCCTCGGAAATACCAGCGCGGCTGGGGTTGAACAGGTCGCCAAGGTGCTTCAGGCGCGAGGACATGCGCAGGAACTGGTTCTGCGCGAAGTCGCTGATCTGCTCGCGTGGGCCCATCGCACCGAGCACGCTGCCGACCCAGATGCGCATCTCCGCCGGCGGCGCCAGGCGGGTGTCGTTGCCGGTCTTCAGGGCAAGCAGCAGCGGCGCATCGTGCAGGGTCTCCGCCTCACCCAGGGTCATGCCGACCAGCGGGCTCTCGGCGCTGACCACCAGCTCGAACACATCGCCTTCGATGCCGTAGGTCTTGGCAAAGTAGCTCTCGGTGCGCGCCGGCGTGACCCCGTCGTTGACCAAGTTTTCCTCTTCGATCAGCTTGCGGTCGCCGTAGTAGCGGAAGTACAGCAACGAGGCGACCAGCAGCGCTACGCCGATCGGCAGCGGCGCGAACATGCGCAGCGGCTCGATGGTGGCCAGGCCCGAGGGCAGGTTGTTGTTGGCCGAGGCCAGCAGATCGTTCAGCAGGATCAGCGGCGAATTGCCGACCATGGTCAACGCGCCGCCCATCACGATCGCCGCCGAGATCGGCAGCAGCAGGCGCTGCATCGTCAGCCCGGTGCGCGCCGCCAGTCGCGAGGCGACCGGCAGGTACAGCGCCATCACCGACGGGTTCTGCATGAAAGAGGAATTCAGGCCGGCAATGGCCGTGGTCATCATCAGCAGACGCTGCTCGACACCGTGGCCACGCCGCAGCAGCCAGGCGGCCAGCCGGTTCAACGCCCCGGTGCGGTCCAGGCCCGCACCGAGGATGGTGGTGGCGATGATGCTCATCACCGCGTTACCGGAGAAACCGCCGAAGATCTCCTCCGGTGCGATCAGGCCGGTGACACCGAGCACCACCAGCACCACCAGCGCCACCACGTCGGCGCGGATGCGCTCGAACAGGAACATCGCCATCGTGAAGCCGACCAGCCCGAGCACGAGCTTCATGTCGTTGGTCAGCGTCAGCGCGGTATCCATGTGGGGCGCAGTGTCCTCAGGCGATCGTCAGGTGCGGTCGTACAGCAGGTCCCAGACGCCGTGGCCGAGCTTCTGGCCGCGGGTCTCGAAGTGGGTCTGCGGGCGCCAGTCCGGGCGCGGCACGCTGCCACGCGGGCCGGCGCGGTTGACCAGGCCGGCGGTGGCGTCGAGCACGTCCCACATCTGCTCGGCGTAGTCTTCCCAGTCGGTCGCGCAGTGCAGGCGGCCGCCCGGGCGCAGCTTGCGCACCAGCAGGTCGGCGAACGCCGGCTGCAGCAGGCGGCGCTTGTTGTGGCGCTTCTTGTGCCACGGGTCCGGGAAGTAGATGCGCACTTCATCGAGCGCGCCGTCGGCGATCTCGTTCTGCAGCACTTCCACCGCATCGTGGTGGTACAGGCGCACGTGCTCGGCGTTGTCGTCGGCCAGTGCGTTCAGCAGCCGGCCCACGCCGGGCGCGTGCACTTCGATGCCGATGTAGTCGCGCGCCGGGTCGTGCTGGGCGGCGAAGCGCAGCGCGGCACCGTTGCCGAAGCCGATTTCCAGCACCTTGTGCGCCGGGCGGCCGAAGGTGGCGTCCAGGTCACGCGGCTGGCCGTTGTAGTCAATGCCGAAGCGCGGCCAGCGTTCGTCGAACGCGCGCTGCTGGGCAGGCGTGAAGCGGCCCTGGCGCAACACGAAGCTGCGCACCTCGCGGCGGCCCTCGCTCACGGTGAAGGGCTTGGGCGGGGCCTTGGAACCGGCGCTGTCGAAGGGATTGGTCATCAGCCGATCAACCCATCCACCGGGGAGGAGGCGCTGGCGTAGCGCTTGCGCGGGATACGCCCGGCCAGGAAGGCCTCGCGGCCGGCCTCGACCGCCTTGCGCATGGCGCTGGCCATCAGCACCGGGCTGCGCGCACCGGCAATGGCGGTGTTCATCAGCACGCCGTCGCAGCCCAGCTCCATCGCGATCGCCGCATCCGACGCGGTGCCCACGCCGGCGTCGACGATGATCGGCACCTTGGCGTCTTCGATGATCTGCAGCAGGTTGTACTTGTTCTGGATGCCCAGGCCCGAGCCGATCGGCGCAGCCAGCGGCATCACCGCAGCGCAGCCGATCTCTTCCAGGCGCTTGGCCAGGATCGGGTCGTCGGAGGTGTAGACCATCACCTCGAAGCCGTCCTTGACCAGCTGTTCGGCGGCCTTGAGGGTCTGCACCACGTCCGGGTACAGCGACTTCTGGTCGCCCAGCACTTCCAGCTTGGTCAGGTTGTGGCCGTCCAGCAGTTCGCGCGCCAGCCGGCAGGTGCGCACCGCGTCTTCGGCGGTGTAGCAGCCGGCGGTGTTGGGCAGGATGGTGTAGCGCTCCGGCGGCAGCACGTCGAGCAGGTTCGGCTCGCCCGGGTTCTGCCCGATGTTGGTGCGGCGGATGGCCACGGTGACGATCTGGGCGCCTGCAGCCTCGGTGGCCAGGCGGGTTTCTTCCAGATCCTTGAACTTGCCGGTGCCGGTGAGCAGCCGCGAGCCATAGGTCTTGCCGGCGATCACCAGCGAATCGGGGGAGACATGAACGTTCATGGCGCGATTATCGCTTATCCGCCTGAAGATGGGATCACGCAATGGCGTGCAGGCCGTGGATGGGTAGGGTTTGTGCCGGCCGCTGGCCGGCAGATGCAGGGTGCCTGACAGCGTCGGATTGCCGGCCAGCGGCCGGCACTGCCCGGGATGGCCTCAGCCCCCGCCCAGCGCGTGCACGATCTCCACCACGTCGCCTTCGGCCAGGAGATGCTCGCCATGGCGGCTGCGGCTGACGATCTCGCCGTTGACCTCCACCGCCACCCGGCGCTGCAGCAGCTGCTCGGCCTCAAGCAGGTCGTGGAGGGTCGCCGAGGCGGGCAGGGTGCGGGGTTCGCCGTTGAGCTGGATGTTCATCCCTGCATTGTCGCTGATAGCCCGTCGGGATCGGAACGTTTGTAATTTGAACCGGGCGCCAGCTCCGGCACAGCAGGTTTCGACGTGGTCAGGCGACAATCCATGCGGCGGCGCAGCGTGAGCAAACGGCGGCGCGGTGAAACCATTGACCGTGCGCCGGCGTACGTGCGCCGGATTCCAACTTGTTTACCCCACAGGAGTTCCTAGATGCAGCTCAGCAAACACCCGATCCGCTCCCTCATGGCGGCTGCGATCGCACTGGCCGCGCTGCCGGCCATGGCAGGCGAAAATCCGTACTCCAAGGCGGTGTTCTTCGGTGACAGCCTCACCGACGCCGGCTACTTCCGCCCGCTGCTGCCCGAGGCCACGCAGGGGCTCTCCGGCCAGTTCACCACCAACCCGGGCTGGGTGTGGTCGCAGCAGGTCGCCAATTACTACGGCCTCAACAAGGACCCCAACGGCAACGGCCAGAACGGCGACAACTACGCTGTCGGCGGCGCCCGCGTGTCGGTCGAAGGCAGTGGTGCCCTCGGCGCGATCCCTTCGTTGAAGTCGCAGGCGGCCCGCTACCTGGCGGCAAACGGTGGCAAGGCTGACCGTAACGCCCTGTATACCGTCTGGGGTGGCGCAAACGACCTGTTTGCCGCCGCCGGCGCTGCCGGTGCGGGTGCGCCGCCGGCCCAGGTGCAGGGCATCATCGGTGCGGCGGTCACCGACCAGATCGCGCTGGTCGGTGCCCTGAAGCAGGCCGGTGCCCAGTACGTGCTGGTGCCGAACCTGCCGGACGTGGGCATCACCCCGCAGTTCCGCGGCCCCAATGCAGCAGCCGCCACCGCCATGTCGGTCGGCTACAACAAGGCGCTGTATGGCGGCCTGAAGCAGGCGGGCATCGAGTTCATTCCGCTCGATACCTTCAGCATCCTGCGTGAAGTGACCGCCAACCCGGGCATGTACGGTTTCACCAACGTCACCGGCACCGCCTGCAAGATCAACCCGGCCAACACCACGGGCAGCATCATCGGCTGCAACCCGACCACCTACGTCAGCCCCGATGCGTACCAGACCTATCTGTTCGCCGATGGCGTGCATCCGACCGTTACCGGTCACCAGCTGCTGGGCCAGTACGCCGTCTCGGTGCTGGAGGCTCCGCGCCTGCAGCAGGTGCTGAGCCACTCGGCACAGACCGTCGGCCGTTCGCGTGCCGACCAGGTCAGCAACCACCTGGGCGCCCGTCCGGCCGATGGCCTGTCGTGGTGGGGTGGCGTGCGCGGTGACCTGCAGCGCTATGACCACGCCGACCTGTACGACGGCGTGGCGCCGGCCGGCCTGTTCGGTGTCGACTGGGCACGCAACGGCGTGGTGGTCGGCGGCTTCGCCGGCTTCGGTCGCATGAGTGCCGACTTCGGCAACAGCCGTGGCGACTTCACCCAGAAGGACACCACCGCCGGCCTGTTCGCTGCCTGGTATGGCGACCGCGTCTGGGTCAACGGCCAGGTCAGCTACACCTGGTTGTCGTATGACGTGAACCGCAAGGTCCAGCTGGGCCCGGCCACCCGCGAACACGGTGGCTCGCCGGACGGCAGCAACCTGACCGCTGCACTGAATGCCGGTTACGAGTTCGGCACCGAAGGTGGCTTCCGCCACGGCCCGATCGCTGCGGTGATCTGGCAGAAGGTCAAGATCGACGGTTACAGCGAAAGCGCTGCTGCTGGCACGCTGGCCACCGCGCTGGGCTACGACCGCCAGAACGTCGACTCGACCGTCGGCCGCATCGGCTGGCAGGCCCGCTTCGATGGCGGCACCGTCAAGCCGTACGTGCAGGTGACCTACGACCACGAGTTCGAGGACACCAAGCAGGCCAGCGCGTGGCTGCAGACCCTGCCGGAACTGGGCAGCTACCGCGTGCCGGGCCTGGACTTCGACAAGAACTACGCCACCGCTGTTCTGGGTGCGCGCATGGACCTGTTCGGCCTGCAGGGCAACGTTGGCCTGAGCACCACGGCCGCGCAGAAGCGCGCCCGTGACGCGACGATCTTCGCCACCGTGGGTGGCAGCTTCTGATGAATGCAACATCCCGGGCACCGCAAGGTGCCTGGGATGCCTGCACGGCAGCGCCGGGCCATGCCCGGCGGGTGCGGCGGCCACCATTGCGCAACACCGGCCGCTCCGCATAGACTTTCACCCGCAATGCGGGCGTAGCTCAATGGTAGAGCTGTAGCTTCCCAAGCTACTGACGTGGGTTCGATTCCCATCGCCCGCTCCATGTCTCCCAACGGTTTGCGCCGCTTCAGGCGCTCCGCAATATCCAGACTGCTCCGCATTTCACCGCGTCGGAGTGGCCTTGGCCCCACTTCTTTCGCACGTAGATCTCGGTCGTGGTGACCGATGAATGGCCCAGTTGGTGCTGCGCCTCGCGAATGTCCTTTGCCGAATCGGCCTTGTCCGTGCCCGCCTTGGCGCGGATATCTCGGAACTGGAACTCCCCCTTTGCAGTACCCGCTGCCTCCCGGGCCTTGTCGAACCGGTAGCGCAGGGCCGCGCGCCCCAGAGCTAGGCCGTCGTCGTCTACGATCAGCCGCGTGCTGTAGACCTTCTCTCGCCCATTCGGGCACTTCTCCCTCTTGCGTTTTGCAACGCGCTCGAGCAGCGCAGCCAACTCGCCTGTGATCTCCATGGCGACGCGGTTGCTGGTCTTCGACTTCTGGATGATGAGGCCGCGCGCTGCGACCTGGCTCACGTCCATTGCGGATGCCAACGGGCAACCAGTCTTCTCCCAGGTCCCGGCAACTGTCTTGTACGGAGTGCACTGATATACCAGCAGGCTTTGAGGCGTACACCTCATCTGGAACGGTGCATGTCCGAAGCGATCTGCTCAACTTCCATTTGCGCCATAATATCGATATCAACGAAGCTTGCGCCGTTGCGTACCATGTGTCGAGGATCATAGTAGCCCGGTACGTCACGCTTGACTTCCAGGCCAAGAGCCCCGTAGTTGCGGTCACTGGTCCGAACAGCAACTTCGGGCTCAACGTGATTTTGACTAATCTCGGAGGCAACAACTGGCGAGTGTCGGCCTACGCGGGCTCATCGTTTGTATTCGATACGGTGCGGGTATACGACTCGGTTGTGACCGGAACGCCGGGCAAGACCGGAATCGAGGTCTACGAGCGCACACCGTGGAGCTGGCCTTCGCTTTGTGGGCGAAGCCCCTGCGCATCATGGGCGTAGCTACTGCCCTGTTCGGGGCGGCAGAGGACGCCTATATGCTGGTGCCGGCTGGCCGGCGCTACGCGGTGATCTCGTCTCGTTCGTGTCAGCGGATTGAGCGTGGCGTGGGCTTCCGCCTGACCGGGCCGCAGAAGATGGGACCGGTGTAGCGGGTTCGGGGCGCTTCTACTATGCCGGTGCGACTGCCCTGATCCCGCAGTCCGACAATGAGACACAGTTCAGCGCATCCGGCCACTTCGTGCTGATCGACGTGACCGGGCACTAGGCTGCGGCGTGTCAGATTGCGCCGATGTGCTACTCAGCCCAGATCACCGCCGTGTATCAGAGGCTGTGCCGTAGCATCGGCGAGGGAATGTTGATGCATGAGGTTGCGTCTGAGGACGAGAAATGGCGCCGATTGCTTGGATGCGCGATCAGTCCAGTCGAGGTAGTATCGGTTGGTCACTGTAGAGAGACGCAGGCTTGGCGGTCTACTTCGGAAGTGACGGAAATCGCATTGTTGCCAAGGAGAAGGTCGTGTTGAAGGGCTGTTTTGCTGGGCTTCTTGCGCTGGTGGGATTCATTTCTTTCGCTCCCGATGTTGAGGCGAAAGCTGTTCGTTGCGATACATGTACTAGGGACCTTGATTTCCGCAATGAAGCAATAAGGCTAGGTGCGGGAACACATCTTGTTTATAACGTATCCGCCAATTTGATCCAGCAGTACTACATCGGATACGACAGCACTGGAGGTGGAGGTGGAGGTGGTGGCGTTGTTCCCCGTGCTGCGGGTCCTGTGGTGCAGCGTCAGACGCCACCGTCAGGAGCAGTCGAGGAGGTTAAGCGTGCGCACCAGGTAATGGTGGAGGGCGGCGGCACCCTACGGCCCACTTATATCGTTCCAGTTGATGTTTTGGGTCTGAACCCAAGTGCCTCGGGCAAGACCGCCTATGACTACGTCGGTGATCACAACTTGCGCGCGATGGTAGAGTCAGCAGCTGGCAGTACTGGTGTAATCACAAAGATTGTTGGTGCCAACGTTTTGACAGCGATGTCTGATCTTCTCCAGCACGTGACCAACTACACAGGACTTCGCGATCAAGCTCGACTGTTGATGCGGATTGTGTTCAAAGATGGATCCTACGTTACGGTTATTGTGAATCTTGAGTATCAGAACGGTCAGAGCGAAGTAGGTAGTGAGCGTACTGCCGCAGGTCAATTGATTCCTTCCGATATTCAGCAGGTGCAGGGGGAGTGGACGGACTACAACGGGGAGAACCTTGCACAAATGGTCACGCACCTGCATGGCCTTGGTGCAACGATGACTTCGTCTGGTCCATCCTCTGGCTCCGTGCAGGCAATTACTTGCAGCGGTGCCGGCGCGGCCAAGACATGCCATGTACAGTATCTGATTCGCTGATTGTACTGGCCGCTGGAATAGCCCCTGTATAAAGGGGCTATTTTATTGTGAGGCGAATATTGTCGAAGCTGGGGTGATGGCCGCTAAAACCCTCTGCGCCTGAGCAGCGCCGCGCCGGCCAAGCCGTCGACGACCAAGCCCCTTCCGAAGGACGCCAGTAAAGCGTGGGTGAGGGCAGAGATTCAGCAGATGCAGCGTTTCGTCTCAGGGGCCCGAGCGCACTCCGCAATTGCTGCGGATACTGCGTTTCTCTCGGTAAAAGTGAATCTGCAGCGCGGCACATTGCAGAGCGGAAATCATAGGTAAGCCATTGAAGCGTAGGGGGTCATGACGAGCTTCCCAAGCTGCTGACGTGGGTTCGATTCCTATCGCCCGCTCCATGTCTCCAAGGTACTCCCCCCAGGCAGACGCGGCGCAATCGTTGAACCACGCCGAAGTCCAGCGTGTGGCTGCAGCGCCCTGATTTCTCTCTTCAATGCGTTGGACTGTGGCTTCTCCGAACCGCAGCCCAAGTGACTTGTTTACAAGGCGCATTGCAATCGTGTTCGAATCGTCGACGCTGGCTCCTGCAACCTCCGCTGTCTGCCGGGTCCGCCGGGTCGCAGGGTTCAGTTGGTGCTGGGCTTGGGGATGCTAAAAGATCGTTAACCCTTGCCTCCCATCGTCCGCTGCCCGGAGCGCGAATGATCGCCGCACTTTTGCCCATCAGGCGTTGCTTTGATTTTTCAGGACGATCCAACCGGAAGGAGTTCTGGTCGTACTCCCTGTCTGCTGCCCTTGTGGTGGCAGTGGGCTACACCTTGATGGACGGCGGATACTGGCTGACGGGCACCGTGCTGCTCGATGGGGAGGTCTTCGAGCCGTTCCGGACGCTGGGGTGGGTCATGACGGTCTGCGCGGTCATCGTCCTCCTTCCGCCCATGCTGGCCCTGGCCGTTCGACGACTGCACGACATCGACGAGTCCGGCTGGTACGTCGTGATCGCCTTCATCCCGTTGGGTGTGTTCGTCCTCTTCCCGGTCATGCTTCTGCCGGGCAACGAGGAAGAGAATCGATTCGGCGGTGTTTCCGGCCTGCCGGGTGCCTGACTCAACGCCGGGCGAAGTCCACCAGGTCGGAAGGGTAGTGGGGGCAGGTGCGTAGCGTGGCGTCGTCACCGCCATACAGCACCACCAGCGCAGCCACTTCAAATGCCCAGTAGCCCCACGCGTTCGGCCCGATCAGGCGCCGGGTCCGCTTCTGAGCCTTTGGCGGCAGCAGGAAGAAGTCGCGGTACTGCACCTGCAGGTAGCCGGCCAGCAGTGAAGGGTCGAACGCTTCACCGTCGCGCAGCGGCGCGAACAGCTCGGCGAACGGTCGCGGATGAAAGACCTCATCACTGGCTTCCACCAGGCCCAGCGCCGGCGCGCTGAGGTAGTCCAGCACGCGGTCGGTGTCGAAACAGAGCACCTTCTCCACCAGCGCCGGCAGGCGTTCCTGCGCATCCAGCAGCACGCCCAGTGACAACAGCTGCAGTGCGTATTCGTAGTGCTGCGTTGTACGCGATTGCAACGACGCAGCCAGCGCGATGTCGTGGCCTTGCTGTTGCAGGCTGTCCCGGGCAAGGGCCAGCAAACGCGCATGCTCGAGCCAGAGATCTGCTACGTCGGCATGCATCTGCTGCAACGCCGTGGGGGCGAAGCCGCGGTCGATGCCTTTCAGCAGCAGGTTGCTGCCGGTCTGTGCAACCGTCTCCCAGCCGTAGGCATGCTCCAGGGCCGCATGTCCCTGCAGCGATTCCTCCACAGATTCACCGCCATTGCGCGCATGGCGTGCAAGCAAGGCCATGCCTGCGTTCCAGTCCGCCTGCCAACCCGGCAGGCGAAGCGTGCGGCGCGGCTGGCCCGGGGCCTTGGCCAGTGCTCTCCATCGCGGCAGCATGTCCTGCAGCAGATTCCGGCGATTCACGGCAGTCATCGATTCCATCATCAGCGAGAGTCTAGCGGCATTGCCGGTTCGAACCCCATTGCCTGGCACAGCGTTGAAGGTTTGAATGGTGCACAGTCGCCGCCGCCCAGCCTGCATGACCGTTGATCGAATCGCCCTCCGCCGCTTCACCCAATGGCTACCGTTCCTGATATGGGTAGCGATCTGCGTGGTGTGGTGGTCGCCTTGGGGTGTGGTCGTTGGCCTGGCCGCATGTCTTGCCCTGGGCGGCGTGCTGCAGCACTTCGATCTGGTCGGCGATGCCGTAGGGGGCGCACTGCTGCGCTCGCGGGCGAAGCTGCCCTTCGCGCCCCGGCCCCCCACGCATGATGTGCTGTTGGATTGGGGCGAGCTGGGCATGGGCGGCCCGGCCTACGGCACCCTGATGCTGCGCGATGGCGCCATTGTCGAGGGCGTATCCACCGCAGGCAGCCACGATGCCAGCGGCGAGTGGCTGGCGCTGGCGGGCAGCGCGCTGCGTGTGGCCAGTGGCTACAGTGATCGCAGCGAAGCGGTGATCGTCTACGACGAAGCGGACAAGAGGGTGATGCACCTGCTGGCGATTGTTCCCAGCCTGTTCTGGCAGGAGCTGCACGAGCGCCGGCAGCTTGGCGGGGATGCCGAAGCCGCGATGTGGTTGCGGGATATTCCCAGTCGATCGACCACGCTGCGCCCCTGCCGGGGTCTATGGCTGGAACAGGAGCATCCGGCGCTGGCCGCCGGGGTGCCGCAGGTGTTGCGGCATGTCCTGCCTGATGCCCGGGTGCTGCAGGCCATCCCGCTGCTTCCCGACGACCTGCGCCTGACTGCGCATCCGACCTTGTTCGCGCGCATCTGCCCGTACGCGCTCTGTCTTGATGGCGAGCCCAGTGACCGTCACGCCTGCGATCTGGAGACGGTCATTGCCAGCCCGTCCGGACGATGCGTGGTGGTGGCGGGCAGCGTGCTTGATGGGGATCTGCGTCCCATCGAGGGCGTATGGCTCGTCCACTGGCAGGGGCGTTGGCAGGCCATTGGCCGCCGTGCGATGGGCGGCAGCGGCAAGACCCGGAGTGGGGCCTGGATCGATGTGATCGCGGTCGGCGATGACGGAACGCTTCGCTGCGAAGCCTATGAGGAACACTGGACGTTCGAGGCGATCACACGCGTCCCCACGCCACACACGGCATTGGCGCTGCCTGTGGAATGGCGGGAAACCGCATTGGCCGTGCGTGTCCGCGATGGGGGCTTCTCGCTGCGCCTGCCCCGCGCGGATCAGCGGCCCTCAGTCACAGGTTAGACTGCGTCGAATCAAACAGGGAGGTTCCGGCATGCGTCGTCGATGCAGGCCGGGAAAGCGCTGGAAAAGCTGAAGAAATGGGCTGCGGGCAGTACCGGGTGCGGATGACCGGACTTCCGTATGGCTCATGCGCCTGCCGCCTGCACCTGTTGCGCATACTCCTCGGTAAACAGCCCTGACAATGCCCGGCGCTGCTCTGCATCGATGGCGCGCGAGGCGTTGGTTGTGTAGTCGAAATGCACCATCACGCAGCGCCCGCTGGCCACCAGGGCCTCGAACTGGAACGCCTGCTGCACGATCGACAGCGAGGAGCGGCCGATGGCTTCGATGCGGGTCTCGATGCGCACCTCATGGCCGGCCTGGATCTGCTGCAGGAAGTCGATCTCGTAGCGGCGCAGGATCAGCGTCAGGTCACGCATGCTGGCCTCCTGGCTGAAGTGGCGGAAGATCTCCTGGCGACCCTCCTCGAACCAGACGGGCAGGGCGGTGTTGGTGACGTGGCCAAGCACGTCCACTTCGGAAAATCGCGGAAACACGGTGATCGTCATCGGCCGCTCCATGCGCACTGAACAGGTCCGCGCAGTGTGCCGGCTGCTGCCGGCCAAGCCACGCCGCACGGCATCATCCACCCGCCACACGCCCGCGCTATGCTGCGCGCCTGCCGTCCGATCCTGCCGCGATGAAGCTCGCCATCCTGTCCCGCAACAGCTCCCTGTACTCCACCCGCCGGCTGGTCGAGGCGGCCCGCGCGCGCGGCCACACCGTTCGCATCCTCGACCCGCTGCGCTGCTACATGCGCATCGCCGCCGATGGTTTTTCGATGCACTACAAGGGCCGGCCGATGACCGGCGTGGACATGGTCATCCCGCGCATCGGCGCCTCGATCACCCGCTATGGCACCGCCGTGCTGCGCCAGTTCGAGCTGATGGGCGCGCGCACTCCCAACCCGTCCGATGCGATCCTGCGTTCGCGCGACAAGCTGCGCGCGCACCAGTTGCTGGCAGCCAAGGGCATCGACATGCCGGTCACCGTGTTCGGCGACAACCCCGATGACACCGTCGACCTGTTGTCGATGCTCGGCCCGCCGCCGCACGTGGTGAAGCTCAACGAGGGCACCCAGGGACGGGGCGTGATCCTCACCGAGAAGGCCAGCGCTTCGCGTGGCATCGTCGAGGCCCTGCGGGGCCTGTACGCCAACTTCCTGATGCAGGAGTTCATCGGCGAAGCCAAGGGCGCCGACCTGCGCTGCTTCGTGGTCGGTGACCAGGTGGTGGCGTCGATGCAGCGCCAGGCGCCGGAAGGTGACTTCCGCTCCAACCTGCATGCCGGCGGCACCGCGGTGGCGGCCAAGGCCAGCCGCGCCGAACAGCAGGTGGCGGTGCGTTCGGCCAAGGCGCTGGGCTTGTCGGTCTGTGGCGTGGACCTGATCCGCTCCGCGCGTGGCCCGCTGGTGCTGGAGGTCAACTCCACGCCAGGGCTGGAAGGCATCGAAGCCGCCTGCGGGGTGGATGTGGCCACGCGTATCATCGAGCACGTCGAGAAGATAAAAAAGCCTTGATTAATCAATGACTTGAAATTCTCATGGGCAAATGAGGCCGGCTTTAACACGCCTTTAATCGGCGTCGGCGTAGCCTTCAGCGAACCGCAGCTCTGCCTCTCAGCAGGATCGGTATCGGGATACGACTTCAGACCCAGGCGGGGCACCGCCTGGGTCTTTTTTATGCCGCCGGAAGTCCCTTGTGGAGGCAGCGTGACGGCCGTAGAGTGGCGCCCATCGTTCCTGGATGGATCCGGAGGCTGGCGATGTACCGCATCACGATGATCGCGTTGTTGCTGGGGCTGTCTGGTGCTGTCTCCGCCAAGCCGGAGAAGACCGCCATACAGATGGACGGGCAGGCACCGGTGGCCGAGCAGGTCCGGCGGGTTGAGAAGGCCCTCGATGACGGCGAGTACAGCGAGATTTCCGCTGATGACCGCGCCCAGGTGCAGCAGGCACTGGCGCGCATCACCCAGCGCATGGGCGACCACCGCACGCTTCAGGAGCTCCCGCCGCAGGTCCAGGCGGAGGTCTTCAACGACCAGGAGCGTATCAATACCGTTCTTGTCCGCGCCCACGAGGACAGCCGCCAGATCTGCCAGCACACCCGCACCACCGGCAGCAACATGCCTAAAAGCCGCTGCCTGACCGTGGCCGAGCGCCGCCGGATCGAGGAAAAGGGCAAGGCCCTGCTCAACGACCAGCGCACCTTCAACAACTTCAACCCCGCCACCAACCACTAGGCTGTCCGATGCCCCTGCGCATGGCACTTGCTGGCGTGAAGGTGGTGCGAATACAGTCAACACTCAACTCAAACAAGGATTCGTTTGTCATGAAGTCCCTCCTGTTGTCGGCGGTCCTGATCTCGGGCCTGACCCTGGCCACCGCCGCCTCTGCATCGAACCAGTCCGGTGAGGTCTTTATCCCCGGCAAGCCGCTGCAGCAGCAGATCGAGCGCATCGAAATCGAACTCAACGATGGCGAGACCTACAGCGAACTGAAGCAGACCGACCGCAGCCGTGTACGCGAGGCGCTGGTGCGCATGCGTACGGCCGTCGAGCAGCATCCTGACCGCGATTCCATGCCTGAACAGGTACGAACCGATGTCTTCAACGACCAGCAGATCGTGAACACGGTTTTGACACAGGCACGTGAAGATAGTCGTCTAATATGCCAACGTGAAAAGGCCACGGGTTCGAACCGGTCCACGACGCAGTGCACTACCGTTGCCGAGCGCGCCCGGCGGAAGGACAAGGCACAGCGTGATATGGGCCAGGCCCAGCGCATCGGCAAATTCGTAAATTAGAGGTGACAGTGAGAATCCTGGTAATCGAAGACAACAGCGACATTGCGGCCAACCTGGGCGACTACCTGGAGGACCGGGGCCACACCGTGGACTTCGCGGCTGACGGGGTTACCGGTCTGCACCTGGCCGTGGTGCACGAGTTCGACGCGATCGTGCTGGATCTCAATCTGCCAGGCATGGACGGCATCGAGGTCTGCCGCAAGTTGCGCAATGAAGCGCGCAAGCAGACCCCGGTACTGATGCTCACCGCCCGCGATTCGCTGGACAACAAGCTGGCCGGCTTCGATTCCGGCGCGGACGACTACCTGATCAAGCCGTTCGCGCTGCAGGAAGTGGAAGTGCGTCTGAACGCCCTGTCGCGACGCGGCAAGGGCGTGCAGACCCGCGTGCTGGAAACAGGCGATCTGGAATACAACCTGGATACGCTGGAAGTGCGCCGCCAGGGCAAGCTGCTGCAGCTCAACCCGACCGCGCTGAAGATCCTGCAGGCGCTGATGGAAGCGGCCCCGGCCGTGGTGACCCGCCAGGAGCTGGAAACCAGGGTGTGGGGTGAAGAACTGCCCGATTCGGATTCCCTGCGGGTGCACATCCATGGCCTGCGTGCGGTGGTCGACAAGCCGTTTGAAGTGCCGCTGATCCAGACCCGCCATGGCATCGGATACCGCATCGCCACCCCGGAAGCCTGATTCGGTGGCAACCAAGGGGGAGCGCCGGCGCACGCCTTATCGGCGGCGCCTGCGCAGCCGCATCATCGTTTCGTTCGTGTTGTTGGGCTTCTGCCTGACGACACTGTTCGCGTTCGCCACCAACTGGGCCCGCCTGCGCGTGGAAAACCAGCTGGTGGAAGAGCTGATGAACCGCAACATCGACGAGTATGCGCGCCGCTATTACGAGCACCCCGGGCATAACCCGGACGCACCGGTGCTGCAGATCAAGGCCTATGCCTATTCGAAGGACAAGTTCGACCGGGTGCGCGAAGAGCGCGCGCAGTGGGCGGGCTTCTCCGATGGCATCCACAGCGTCAGCGGCGATGAGCACGGCGAGCCGTACTCCTACAAGCTGGCCGTACGCAAGACGCCCGACGCCTGGTTCTTCCTCGCCTATGACATGACCGACAGCGTGCGCGGCGGCAAGCAGCTCAACCGCGCGCTGGTGCTGTCGGTGCTGGTGTTCAGCGTGCTGTCGCTGGTGCTGGGCTGGTGGTCGGCCTCGAAGGTGATGAAGCCGGTGTCGGATCTGGCCGCGCGGCTGCGTGCCTATCGCGGCGGCACCAGTGATCCCGAGCCGTTGGCGCCACGCTTCCCCGACGACGAAGTGGGGCAGCTGGCCCAGGCGCTGGACGACTATTCCTCGCGGCTGACCGAAGTGGTGCAGCGCGACCGTGAATTCAATGCAGACGTCAGCCATGAGCTGCGCACGCCGCTGGCAGTGATCCGTGGCGCCACCGAGCTGCTGCTGACCCGGCCCGGCCTGGACGAAAAGGTGCTGCAGCGCCTGCAGCGCATCCAGCGCGCCGAACAGCAGTGCAGCGATCTGATCGGCGCACTGCTGCTGCTGTCGCGCAACGAGCGCGGGCAGGGCACCAGCAACGTCGCCCGCGTGGCCGAGCAGCTGCTGGACGCACACCGTGCGCAGCTGGGTGGCAAGCCGCTGGAGCTGCTGCTGGAAGGTGAGCGCAATCTGGTGATCGACGCGCCCGAGGCGGCGCTGTCGGTGGCACTGGGCAACCTGATCGGCAACGCCGTGAAGTACTCGCAGGACGGCGAGGTACGCGTGTTCGTCGGCACGAACTCGGTGTCGGTAACCGACAGTGGCCCGGGCCTGAGCGAGGAAGACGCGGCCAAGCTGTTCCAGCGTGGCTACCGCGGCACGCATGCCGGCCACTCGCAGGGCGGCGGCATCGGCCTGTCGATCGTCAGCCGCCTGTGCGACCTGTACGGCTGGCAGGTAAGCGTGCGCCCCGGCGGCCAGCGTGGCGTGATCGCCACCCTGACGTTCTCGCCGAAGCCGTTGTAAGGGCCCCTGCTTTGGTGGGTGCCGACCTTGGTCGGCACGAACCCCGCCGACCTTGCATCGCGCCCTGTGTCGCTTGTGCCACCACCGTGATCGCTGCCGCGCCCCGCGCGTGTAGATCCACGCCATGCGTGGATGCACTTCGGTAGTGCCGGCCGCTGGCCGGCAACCAGGCCTCAACCCCCGGCCAACCCCAGATACCGCGCATGCAGCTGTTCCACCTGCACCTGCAGGTCCTCCGGCTGCCCATCATTGACCACCACGTCATCGGCCAGCGCCAACCGCTGTGCGCGGCTGGCCTGCGCAGCAATCATCCGGTCGGCCAGCGCGGCATCAATGCCATCGCGCTGCATCAGCCGCGCATGCTGCACGGCTTCGGGCGCATCCACCAGCAACACCCGGTCCAGCCACGGGTAGGCTTTCCGCCCGCCCACCTCGGTCAGCAGCGGAATCGCGGCAATCGCATAGGGGCCCTCAGCCTGCTCGCACTGCTGTTGCATCAGCAGGCGGATGGCGGGGTGGGTGATGGCTTCCAGCGCCGTCCGCTCGGCCGGGTCGGCAAACACGTGGGCGCGCAGGCGCCCCCGGTCCAGGCTGCCATCGGCCAGCAGCATGTCGGCGCCGAAACGCTCGGCGATACGGGCCAGCGCCGGGCTGCCGGCAGCCACCACGGCCCGTGCGGCCAGATCGGCGTCGGCCACCACGATCCCCAGCGCCTCAAAGCGCCGGGTCACCTCGCTCTTGCCGGAGGCGATGCCTCCGGTCAGGCCAACCACATAGCGGCTCATGGGGACTCCCCTCAGCGCAGCCCGCTCATCACCAGGTACTGCTCCACCAGTGGCGCACCCCACATGAAGTACAGCCAGCCGGCGATGGCCAGGTACGGCCCGAACGGGATGGGCGTGGCGCGGTCACGGCCGCGGCTGTACAGCCAGATCGAGCCGATGATGGCGCCCAGCACCGACGACAGCAGGATGATCGGCAGGATCCCCTTCAGGCCACACCAGGCGCCCAGTGCCGCCAGCAGCTTGAAGTCGCCGTGGCCCATGCCTTCCTTGCCGGTCAGCTGCTTGAACAGCCACCAGACCGTCCACAGCGACAGGTACCCCACCGCCGCACCCACCAGGGCGGGCTTGGCTGGCATGTACAGGTTGTCGATGCTGCCTATCAGCCCCAGCCACATCAGCGGCAGGGTCAACTGGTCGGGTAGCAACTGAGTGCGCAGGTCGATGCCGGACAGGGCGATCAGGAAGCAGGTCAGCACGATGGCGCCGAAGCCCTGCCAGCCGAAGCCGAACTGCCAGACGCAGGCCAGCACCAGCACCGAGGTCAGCGCCTCCACCAGCGGGTACTGCAGCGAGATGGGCGCCTTGCAGTGGCGGCACTTGCCACCCTGGATGATCCAGCTGAACAGCGGGATGTTCTCGTACCAGCTCAGCTTGTGCTTGCAGTGCGGGCAGTGCGACGGCTCCACCACGATCCCCGGTGGGGGTGGTTCATAGAAGTCCGGTTCCTCCAGGACTTCGCGCGCATCGCGCTTCCACTGCCACTCCAGCCGCTTGGGCAGCCGCAGGATGACCACGTTCAGGAAACTGCCCAGCAGCAGTCCCAGGGCGGCCGCGGCGGGGTAGCCGAGGCCGGGGTGCTGGTCGAGAAATGCCATTGATACCTTTAGCCGACGACGGCGCCGAGTTTGAAGATGGGCAGGTACATCGCGATCACCATGCCGCCCACAATGGTACCAATGAACACCATGATCATCGGCTCCAGCAGGCTGCTCAGGGCATCCACCGAGTTGTTGACCTCTTGCTCATAGTACTCGGCCACCTTGAACAGCATGGCGTCCAGGGCGCCGGCCTCTTCGCCGATGCCGGTCATCTGGATGACCATGTGCGGGAACAGGTTGGTCTGCTTCATCGACATGTTCACCGGGTAGCCCACCGAGACGTCGTCGCGCATGCGCAGCACCGCCTCTTCGTACACGGTGTTGCCGGTGGCGCCAGCCACGATGCCCAGGGCCTCCACCAGCGGCACGCCGGCCTTGAAGGTCACCGCCGTGGTGCGCGAGAAGCGGGCGATGGCGCTGTTGTGCATGATCTGCCCGATCACCGGCACCTTCAGCACGAACCGGTCCATCGCATGCTGCATCTTCGGCGAGCGTTTGTAGGCCATGACCAGACCGACCGCCGTACCGATCGCAACCAGCAGCATCAGCCACCACCACGACACCATGAATCTCGAGAGGTTCACCACCAGCTGGGTGAAGGCGGGCAGCTCGGCGCCGAAACTCTTGAACACGTCCTCGAACTGCGGCACCACGAACACCAGCATGATGCCGCTGACCAGCATCGCCACCACCACCACCATGATCGGGTAGAACAACGCCTTCTTGATCTTGCCCTTCAGCGCTTCGATGTTTTCCTTGTAGGTGGCCACCGTGTCCAACACGGTTTCCAGCACGCCGGCGCCTTCACCGGCCCGCACCAGGTTGCGGTACAGCTCGTCGAACTGCACCGGGTGCTTGCTGATGGCCTCATGCATCGAGGAACCGCCCTCGATATCGGTGCGGATGGTGTCCACCAGCTTCTTCATGCGCGGGTTCTTGTGCCCGCTGGCAATGATGTCCAGTGATGACACGATCGGCACGCCGGACTTCATCATCGTGGCCATCTGCCGGCTGAAGAAGGCGATGTCCTTGGGCTTGACCGGGCTGCCGGCGGCGCCGAACAACGGTTTCGACTTCGGCTTGACCTGACCCGGATTGATGCCCTGGCGGCGCAGCTCGGCACGCAGCAGGTTGGCGTTCTTGGCCAACTGCTCGCCCTTCATCTTCACGCCCCGCTTGTCGGTCCCCTCCCAGACAAACGGCTGCAGTTCCATGGTGGCGCGCGCCACCGGTTCTTTCTTGATCGCACTGCGACTGACAGACATGTTGGCTCCCCAAGACCCGCCATCCCCAGGCGGGTAACTAGCCATCGATGGTAGCGGGTTCAAGGCCGGATGGGCAGTTGGTGGGGCGCCCGGAATGCGATTTCGTGCCGGGTGCCGGCCAAAGGTGACGCACTGCGTCACATTGCCGCGTCCATCGCAGATTCGGATGCGGGGGGTTCCCATCCACGAAATTGCTGCCATCATGGGCGCGGGGAAATCCAGGGGGAGGCGTGCCGGGGTTGGCACGCAACCTGCGTTGATCCACCCGCAGGGTACGGGGCCCGCTCAACCGGCGCTGTCCGGTCCGATCCCGTGCACTGAACTCAACCACCACTATCTTGGGGATGTACCAATGAAGAACCAGAAGGGCTTCACCCTTATCGAACTGATGATCGTCGTCGCGATCATCGCCATCCTGGCCGCCATCGCACTGCCGGCTTACCAGGACTACACCTCGAAGTCGAAGGTCACCGCTGCGCTGGCCGACCTGGCCTCGCACAAGACCCAGTTCGAGATGGAAGTCAGCAACGGCAACAAGCCGACGCTGGAAACGGCAGGTTTCCAGGCTGATAACACCGGCAGCTGCAGCGAAATTACTGTCGCCGAAACCGGCATGACCTGCACTATTCGTGACCCCGGTCGCATTGGTAGTGCCTCCAAGCTGCAGCTTGCATATGCTGAGGCTACTGTCGATGCGGATGGCAAGATCACCAAGGCCGGTGGCTTCACCTGCAAGGTCGATGACATCAAGCCGAAGTATGCTCCGGCCGGTTGCAACTAATCGAGTTGGGCTAGGATGAGCGGGGACTTGATGTCCTCGAACTTCCGAAAGCAAACACAAGGCCCGCTTCGGCGGGCTTTGTGCTGACCGGGACAAGAAAACCCAGTCAGCACACAGCAATGGGGATTGCTGGATCAAACAGGGGGAGTCATGAACACGCAGAAGGGCTTCACGCTCATCGAACTGATGATCGTGGTGGCCATCATCGCCATTCTGGCGGCCATCGCGACAGTAGTATTTCAGCCTTACATCATCCGTACCCAGCTGACAGCCGCGCTGGCGGATATCAGTCCCGGAAAGACACTGGTGGAGACGGTCGTATATCAGGGCCGCTCCGCCGGCGAGGTCACCCCCGAGTTCATCGGCGGCGCCCAGAACGCCCACTGCTCGAACGTGGAAGCCGAACTCAGCGACTCCGGCGTCGGCCATATCAGCTGCACCTTGAAAGGACACAGTGCGCTGGAAGGCAAGGACCTGATCCTGCGCCGCTCGGCCGAGGGCATCTGGAGCTGCGACGGCAGCGCGTTCGAAGCGCGCTATCGCCCGACCGGCTGCTGATCACACTTCTGCGCTCTGATGGGATGCTGGCCGACCCTTGACGGGGCTATCATCACCGGGGGAGTCAGGATCGTGCGTGCCGGGTAGGGAGTGCCAGGCGAGGCCGTGTTGCTCATGGATTGGCGATGCCGTTGGCCGTTGGGTCGCGGCGGGTTCTGCTGCCCCGTGCGGTGTCCGTGCAAGGCGTACGGCACTGCATGACCCCATGAGCCAAGGATTCATATGAACGCTGTCACCACCGCCAATCTTGTCGGCATCACCGGCCTGGCCCGTCGCCTGGTGCAGGACGGGGCCCTGGACGAGGCCACCGCCCGCGACGCCATGGCCAAGGCCGCGGCCGCCCGCCAGCCACTGCCCACGTGGTTCGCGCAGAACAAGCTGGTCAATGCCTCGCAGCTGGCCGCCGCCAACGCGGTCGAGTTCGGCATGCCGCTGTTCGACGTGTCCACCTTCGACGCCGGCCAGAACGCGATGAGCCTGGTCAGCGAGGAGCTGCTGCGCAAGCACAACGTGCTGCCGCTGTTCAAGCGCGGTGGCAAGCTGTTCGTCGGCACCAGCAACCCGACCCACTCGCTGGACGAGATCAAGTTCCACACCAACCTGGTGGTCGAGCCGATCCTGGTCGACGAGGATCAGATCCGCCGCACGCTCGAGCAGTGGCACGCCAGCCACGATGCCATCGGCAACGCACTGGGTGGCGATGACGAGGGCATGGGCAACCTGGATGTCGCGGCCGGTGACGAAGATCTCGGCGCCAGCAGCGGCGACTCCGGCATTGACGCCAAGAGCGACGACACCCCGGTGGTGAAGTTCGTCAACAAGGTGCTGGTCGATGCCATCCGCAAGGGCGCATCGGACATCCACTTCGAGCCCTACGAAGACGATTACCGCGTGCGCCTGCGCATCGACGGTCTGCTGAAGATGGTGGCGCGCGCGCCGGTGAAGTTGAACCAGCGCATCGCCGCGCGCCTGAAGGTGATGGCCCAGCTGGATATCGCCGAGAAGCGCGTGCCGCAGGACGGGCGCATCA
This sequence comes from Stenotrophomonas sp. INTA L402-1, assembly GCF_059295135.1. Lineage (NCBI taxonomy): Bacteria > Pseudomonadati > Pseudomonadota > Gammaproteobacteria > Lysobacterales > Lysobacteraceae > Stenotrophomonas > Stenotrophomonas sp. INTA L402-1. The sequence continues at coordinate 75,705 of NZ_JCAFWP010000013.1, read as the reverse complement.
AGCTGAACCTGTCCAAGACCAAGCAGATCGATTTCCGCGTCAGCACGCTGCCGACCCTGTTCGGTGAAAAGGTGGTGCTGCGTATCCTGGATGGCAGCGCGGCCAAGCTGGGCATCGACAAGCTGGGCTACGAGCCGGACCAGCAGAAGCTGTTCCACGACGCCATCCACAAGCCCTATGGGATGGTGCTGGTGACCGGCCCGACCGGCTCGGGCAAGACGGTGTCGCTGTATACCGCGCTGGGCATCCTCAACGATGAGACGCGCAACATCTCCACCGCCGAAGACCCGGTGGAAATCCGCTTGCCCGGCGTCAACCAGGTGCAGCAGAACAACAAGCGCGGCATGACCTTCGCTGCGGCACTGCGCTCGTTCCTGCGACAGGATCCGGACATCATCATGGTCGGCGAAATCCGCGACCTGGAGACGGCCGAGATTGCGATCAAGGCGGCGCAAACCGGCCACATGGTGCTGTCCACGCTGCATACCAACGATGCGCCGCAGACCATCGCGCGTCTGATGAACATGGGTATCGCGCCGTACAACATCACCAGCTCGGTGACGCTGGTGATCGCCCAGCGCCTGGCACGCCGGTTGTGCGGCAACTGCAAGCGACCGGCGAACCTGCCGGAGCACGCGCTGCTGGCCGAGGGCTTCACCCAGGCGCAGCTGGATGCGGGCATCCAGTTGTACGAGGCGGTGGGCTGCGATGAGTGCACCGAGGGCTACAAGGGCCGAACCGGTATCTACCAGGTGATGCCGATGACCGATGAGATCGCCACGATCGTGCTGGCCGGCGGCAACGCACTGCAGATTGCCGAGGCGGCGCAGCAGATCGGGGTGAATGACCTGCGGCAGTCGGCGTTGAAGAAGGCGGCAGCGGGTGTGACCAGCCTGGCCGAGATCAATCGCGTTACCAAGGATTGAGGTAGATCCACGCTATGCGTGGATGACGCGGCGGCGCACGCCAACCAAGGTTGGCGCCTACCAGGGCCGTTCGGCCCTTACTCCATCCCCAGCTTCTTCAGCTTGTAGCGCAGCGCGCGGAAGGTAATCCCCAGCTGCGCGGCCGTGCGGGTCTTGTTCCAGCGGTTCTCTTCCAGCGCGCGCTGGATGGCGCTGCGTTCCAGCTGCTCGATGTACGAGGGCAGGGCGGCACCGCCCGGCTGCAGGTCGGCCACGGCTTCGGCGGGAGCAGCGCCGCCGGGCGCTCGCGGGGCGTGCTGCGGCAGGCGCAGGTCGTCGGCACCGATGCGGTCTTCTTCGGCCAGTGCCAGCGCGCGCTCCAGAATGTTCTCCAGCTCGCGCACATTGCCCGGGAACGCGTAGTGGGCCAGCGCTTCCAGCGCGGACGGCGCCAGCAGCGGTGTGGCACGGCCGTGGCTGCGGGCCAGCCGCGCCAGCACGGCGGCAGCCAGTTCCGGCAGGTCCTGGCGGCGCTCGCGCAGCGGCGGCACCTTCAGTTCAATCACGTTGATGCGGTAATACAGGTCGTGGCGGAAGCGCCCGTCCTCGACCAGCTCGGCCAGGTCGCGGTGCGTGGCCGAGAGAATGCGCACGTCCACCGGTTCTTCGTTGGCCGCACCGACCGCACGCACCGACTTTTCCTGGATCGCGCGCAGCAGCTTCACCTGCATCTGCAGCGGCAGCTCGGCCACTTCGTCCAGGAACAGGGTGCCGCCGTGTGCAGCCTGGAACAGGCCCGGCTTGTCGGCATGGGCGCCGCTGAAGCTGCCTTTGCGATGGCCGAAGAACTCGCTCTCCATCAGCTCGCCGGGAATGGCACCGCAGTTGACCGGCACGAACGGACCAGCCGCACGCGCGCCCTGGGCGTGGATGGTGCGCGCGACCAGTTCCTTGCCCACGCCCGATTCACCGAGGATGTAGACCGGTGCCTGGCTGCGCGCGACCTTGCCGATGGTGGTGCGCAGTACGTCCATGGCCGGCGAAGCGCCGAGCAGGCGTGCAGCCTGTTCGGTGGCGGGGCCGGGCGCAGGGCGTTCGGTGTTGTTGAGTTCCAGCGCGTGCTTGACCAGGCCGCGCAGCACCGAGATGTCCACCGGCTTGCTGACGAAGTCGAAGGCGCCGGCCTTCAGCGCTTCCACGGCCAGGTCCATGCTGCCGAAGGCGGTGATCATCGCCACCGGCGTGCGCGGGTAGTGCTGGGCGATCTCGCTGACCAGCTCGATGCCGTTGCCATCCGGAAGGCGCATGTCGGTGATGCACAGGTCGTACGGGTTGCTGGCCAGCAGCTCGCGCGCTTCGGCCAGGTTGGCGGCGGTACTGATGCGCAGCCCCATGCGGCCGAGGGTCAGTACCAGCAGTTCGCGGATGTCGCGTTCATCGTCGACGACGAGGGCGCTGCGGGTTTCGTTCATGGGCGTGAAAGATAAACGAGGGGGCTGGAAGCGACAAATGTTTGACGCACAGAATTGGAATCAGGTGGGCAACAGCGTGTGCGGGCCAGGCAGCACCAGGCGGAAGCAGGAGCCGCCGGCGGGCACCGGGATGTAGTCGAGCCGTGCCTGGTTGGCGCGGCACAACTCGCGGGCGATATACAGGCCCAGCCCGGTGCCGTGCTCGGAGGTAGTGAAGAACGGGCGGAACAGCTGTGCGGCCACGCTCTCGGGAATGCCGGGGCCACGGTCCATCACGTCGATCACCGCGCTGCGCTCGTGCTGCGCCACGCGCAGGCGCACGCGCGCCGGCTGCTGGCCGATGCGGCCGTACTTCAGTGCGTTGTGCACCAGCACGGTGAGCACCTGGTGCAGGTGTTTGCTGTCGACCTGCGCCATCACCGCCGTGTCGCTGATGATCGGTTCGATGCTGTCGGTTTCCAGCGTCTGGCCCTGCTTGTACTCCAGCACGAAGCGGCGCACGAAGGCGACCAGGTCGACGTTCTCGGGCGTGGCGCGCTCGCGCCGTGCCAGCCCCAGCACGCTCTCGACGATGCCGTTGGTGCGCTGGCATTGCTGGCGGATGATCTGCAGCAGGCGGCGGTCGCTTTCGTTGAAACCGGTGCCTTCCTCCAGCAGCTGCACGGCGTAGTTGATCGCCGCCAGCGGATTGCGGATCTCGTGGGCGAGGCTGGCCGAGAAGCGGCCCATCGCCGACAGGGTGAGCGATTCGGCGCGCCGCGAGACCACGCTGGAGTCGTCCAGGAATACCAGCGCCAGTTCGCTGCCGGCCAGCAGGCGGGCGAACCGCGGTTGCACTTCCGGCTGGTCGGGGTTGAGCTGCAGCGGCAGTTCGTCCTGGGCCCAGCCGTTGCGCCAGCGCTGCAGGCGGCGCGCCAGTTCCGGCGCGGCACTGGCCAGATCCAGGCGTCCCGTCTCACCGATGCCGTCGTTGTCGCCGAGCAGCATCGAGGCCGCTTCATTGGCCAGGGTGATGCGGTTGTCGGCGTCCACCACCAGCACGCCGGTGCGCATGCGGCGGATGATCAGTTCGTTGATCTGGAACAGGTTGGCCACTTCGTCGCCGCGCTGGTTGGCCAGCTGCTGGTTGCGGCGCGCGCGGTTGCCCACCTGGTAGCTGATGAAGGCCAGCGCCAGGTAGCTGGTGGCGAACATGGCCAGCTCGGCCAGCGTGCGGGTGGGGTCACCGCCTTCGAGCACCTTCCAGAGGTATTCGGTACCGGTGGCCAGGCTGGCAGCGACCGCCAGGCCCAGGCCCCAGCTCAGCGGCAGCAGGGTGGCGGCAGCGGCGATGTTGAACAGCAGCGACATCGAGATGCCGGCGCTGGCACCGGGCAGGGCATGCGCCAGCAGGGTGGCGGCGATGATGTCCACCAGCACGCTGCTGACCACGATCGGGCGCAGCCAGCGTTCGTTGCGGCCGATCGCCAGGGCCAGCAGCGACAGCAGCAGATAGATCGCCGCGACGGTATCGGCCAGACGCGGGTGATGGGCCTCGCCGACCATGCCGGACAGGGGGCTGTAGAGCAGGCCGGCGATGACCGCGGCGATCAGCACCCGGTACAGCGCGAAGAAGTACAGCTCACGCCGCGGAATCGATTCGATGCGGTCGATCAATGAAGCACTGGGTGACACGCCGGAACTCCCCTTCTGGCTGCCTGGGTCTGGAATCTGCGGCGGCCCTGCCTGGCATCCCCTGAAGCCGGGCGGGTTCGTCGCTTCTATGTGGCCTGCGGTGGAAGCCGCCGGGCAAGCCCGACACTACACACCTTGGTTGACCAGTATAGGGCCCCCGGCAGGACGCCGCCGGAGCCGCCCGGATCGCGCATTTGGCCTGCCGTGGATACCGGTGGTCAGCGCCGGCCCGGGCGCAACTGCCTGAATGGCGGTGGAAATCTGGCCGGGTGTGGCGTTTTGTACAGACTTCTTTGCGCCCCGGCGCTGGCTCGGCCACAATAGTGGGCCCGCCGCGGTCCATGCCGGCGCCCCGCCGGGGCCCTGAGGAATTGCGTGCGGTCGTTCCTATTCCCACGGTGACGCATGAATTTCCACGAATACCAGTCAAAACAACTGCTTGCCGAGTACGGCATCCCGGTCCCGGCCGGCAAGGTCGCTGCGACCCCGGACGAAGCGGTTGCCGCTGCCAACTCCCTGGGCCAGGGCCCCTGGATGGTCAAGGCGCAGATCCACGCTGGCGGCCGCGGCAAGGCTGGCGGCGTCAAGTTCTGCAAGACCACCGACGACGTGAAGGCCGCTGCGGCCAAGATGCTCGGCACCAAGATGGCCACCTACCAGACCGCTGGCGTTGAACTGCCGGTCAACCTGGTGCTGGTGACCACCGCCGGCGAGATCGTCAAGGAACTGTACCTGTCGGTGCTGGTTGACCGTGGCACCAAGACCATCACCTACATCGCCTCTTCGGAAGGCGGCGTGGAGATCGAGCAGGTCGCCGCTGAAACCCCGGAGCTGATCCACTCGCTGAACGTCGACTTCGTCGAAGGCGTGCAGGGTTACCACGGCCGTGATTTCGGCTTCAAGCTGGGCCTGACCGCCAAGCAGGCCGGCCAGTTCGCCAGCATCATGGTGAACCTGTACCGCCTGTTCAACGAAAAGGACCTGGCCCTGGTTGAAATCAACCCGCTGGCCATCCTGGACGACGGCAACCTGTACGCGCTGGACGGAAAGTTCGACAGCGACGACAACGCCGCGTTCCGTCAGAAGGCCCTGGTCGCCATGCGCGACAAGACCCAGGAAGATCCGACCGAAGTGATCGCTTCGGAGCTGGACATCAACTACGTCACCATGGACGGCAACATCGGCTGCATGGTCAACGGCGCAGGCCTGGCCATGGCCACCATGGACGTCATCAAGCTCAACGGCGGCGAGCCGGCGAACTTCCTGGACGTGGGCGGCGGTGCCAACAAGCAGCGCGTCATCGAAGCGTTCAAGCTGATCCTGTCCTCGGACAAGGTCGAAGGCATCTTCGTCAACATCTTCGGCGGCATCGTCCGCTGCGACATGATTGCCGAAGGCATCATCGCCGCCGTGAAGGAAGTGGGCGTCAAGGTTCCGGTCGTGGTGCGCCTGGAAGGCACCAACGTGGAAGAAGGCAAGCAGCTGCTGCGTGACAGCGGTATGGCCATCATCCCGGCTGACAACATCAACGATGGCGCCAAGAAGATCGTTGAAGCTGTCAAGAACGCTGCCTGATTCGACACCAAGGAATTCCCATGTCTGTTTTGATTAACAAGAACACCAAGGTGATCGTGCAGGGCTTCACCGGCCAGCAGGGCACCTTCCACGCCACTCAGATGATCGAGTACGGCACCCAGGTTGTTGGCGGCGTGACCCCGGGCAAGGGTGGCACCACCCACATCGACCTGCCGGTCTTCAACACCGTTGCCGACGCCGTGCAGAGCACCGGCGCCAACGCTTCGGTCATCTACGTGCCGCCGCCGTACGCGGCCGACGCGATCCTGGAAGCCGCTGCTGCCGGCATCAAGGTCATCGTCTGCATCACCGAAGGCATCCCGGTGCTGGACATGCTGCGCGTCAAGAACGTGCTGACCCGTTCGCATCCGGACACCGTGCTGATCGGGCCGAACTGCCCGGGCGTCATCACCCCGGGTGAGTGCAAGATCGGCATCATGCCGGGCCACATCCACCAGCCGGGCAAGATCGGCATCGTGTCGCGTTCGGGCACCTTGACCTATGAAGCGGTCAAGCAGACCACCGAAGTCGGCCTGGGCCAGTCCACCTGCATCGGCATCGGTGGTGACCCGATCAACGGCCTGAACTTCGTCGACTGCCTGAAGCTGTTCAACGAAGACCCGCAGACCGAAGGCATCATCATGGTTGGCGAAATCGGCGGTGACGCTGAAGAAGCCGGCGCCGAGTACATCAAGAACCACGTGAAGAAGCCGGTCGTCGGCTTCATCGCCGGTGCGTCGGCTCCGGCCGGCAAGCGCATGGGCCACGCCGGTGCGATCGCCTCGGGCGGCAAGGGCACTGCTGAAGGCAAGTTCGCCGCCATGGAAGCTGCCGGTGTTGTCACCGTCCGCTCGCCGGGCGACCTGGGCGCTGCCATCGCCAAGCTGGTCAAATAAGACCGCTTGTGTAGAGTCGAGCCATGCTCGACTGACGCTCTTGCTTCAAACAGAAAGGCCGCCTCCGGGCGGCCTTTCTGCGTCTGGTGCCCGGCCATCCAGGAAAGCCCATTCATGCATGGCGTGGATCTACTGAGCCGGGGCTGTCCACGCAGTGAGCGCGCCCGGCGCGCGCATGGCGCAGCGCTACAATGGGCACATTGCAACCACAGGCTGGATTCCCATGGCTTCGATCCGCATCGCGATGGCGCAGTTCGACTTCCCGGTCGGCGATGTCGCCGGCAACACCGAGCGCATCATCGAGATGATCGGCCAGGCGCGCGACGAGTACGGCGCCGAGCTGGTGATGTTCCCCGAGCTGGCGGTGAGTGGTTATCCGCCGGAAGACCTGCTGCTGCGCCCGGGCTTCCTGTACGAGTGCGAGCAGGCGATGGCCCGCATCGCTGCTGCCTGCCGTGGCATCACCGCCGTGGTCGGTTGGCCGCAGGCGGCCGGTGCGGTGGTCTACAACGCCGCCAGCGTGCTGCGTGACGGCCTGGTCGAGCAGACCTACCGCAAGCGCGAGCTGCCCAACTACGCGGTGTTCGACGAGCGCCGCTACTTCGATGTCGATCCGGATGGCGGCAGCTGCGTGTTCGAGGTCAACGGCATTCCGGTCGGCCTGCTGATCTGCGAGGACCTGTGGTTCGCCGAGCCGCTGGCCGACACCGTGCGCGCCGGTGCGCAGCTGGTGGTGGTGCCGAATGCCTCGCCCTACGAGCGTGGCAAGCATGCCCAGCGCGATGCAGTGCTGGCCGCACGCACCCGTGAGAGCGGGGCGGCGATCGCCTACCTCAACGTGGTCGGTGGCCAGGACGCGCTGGTGTTCGACGGCGCCTCGGTAGTGGCCGATGGCGACGGTACCGTGCACCCGGCCGCCGCCGCCTTCGTCGACCAGTGGCTGGTGGTGGAGTACGACGGTGAAACCCGCCGTTTCATGCCGCACGTGTGGATGGACGATGGCGACGAGAGCATGGACGCGCTGGCCTGGCGCGCAGTGACCCGTGGCATCCAGGACTACTGCCGCAAGAACGGCTTCAAGAAGGTGTGGCTGGGCTTGTCCGGCGGCATCGATTCGGCGCTGGTGCTGGCCATGGCCGTGGACGCGATGGGCGCGGAAAACGTCACCGCCGTGCGGTTGCCGTCGCGCTATACCGCGGGCCTGTCCAACGACCTGGCCGCCGAACAGTGCCAGGCACTGGGCGTGAAGCTGGAGGCGGTATCGATCGAGCCGGCGTTCAAGGGCCTGATGGAATCGCTGGCGCCGATGTTCGAAGGCACTGCGCCGGACGTGACCGAAGAGAACCTGCAGTCGCGCAGCCGTGGCGTGATCCTGATGGCGCTGGCCAACAAGTTCGGTGGCCTGTTGCTGACCACCGGCAACAAAAGCGAATACGCGGTGGGTTACGCCACCATCTACGGCGACATGTGCGGTGGCTATGCGCCGCTGAAGGACCTGTACAAGACCGAAGTGTTCGGGCTGTCCAAGTGGCGCAACACCGTGGGCGGCGCGCCGGTGATCCCGCCGGCCGTGATCAGCCGCCCGCCGTCGGCCGAGCTGCGCGAGAACCAGCTGGACCAGGATTCGCTGCCGGCCTATGACGTGCTGGACGGCATCCTGTATCGCTACATCGACCAGGAGCAGTCGCGCACGGAGATCGTTGCGGCCGGTTACGACGCTGCCGTGGTCGACCGGGTGCTGCGCCTGGTGCGCATCAGCGAGTGGAAGCGGCACCAGGCCGCGCCGGGGCCGAAGGTCTCGCGCCGGGCATTTGGCCGCGAGCGTCGTTACCCGATCAGCAACGGTTACAAGGGCTGAAGCTGCGGTTGGCGGGTAGTGCCGGCCGCTGGCCGGCAACCCCGCATACCGCGTATCCACGCATGGCGTGGCTCTACTCCGTTCGGTAGTGCCGGCCGCTGGCCGGCAACCCGTATAGCGCGCATCCACGCATGGCGTGGATCTACTGCGTTCGGTAGTGCCGGCCGCTGGCCGGCAACCCGCATACCGCGTATGCACGCATGGCGTGGCTCTACTGGGCGTCCTCAAGCAGTTGTTCGAGGCTGGCGGTTTCCGCAGCGTCGTTGAAGCGTCCGTCCCCCAGCCGTGCCCGCACAAACGCCAGGCCATCCGCCGCCGCCGCATCCAGCGTGCCGCGGTGGTCGACCGGGTAACGCCGGAACGCGACCGGCTCGCCTCGCAGGGCCAGGCCTGCGGCATATAGCAGGGTGGTCAGATAGGGCACATCCCGGTCCTCGCTGCCGTGGCCCAGCATCAGCGGTTGGCTGAAGCCGCGGCGCGGTACACCGAGATAGTCGTACAGCACCGCCCAGATGCCCGGCACGCTGGTCAGCGGTGCAGTGAACATGCTGCCGGTATCCGCACCGTCCAGCGTGGTGGCCAGTTCGCCCAGGCACTGCTCGCGTGCCACTGCCACGCGGGCGCGACCGGTGTCGCTGAGGACGCGGTCGATCTGTGGCGCAACCTGCAACAGACCGTCGAGCAGATACGCGTGATACGCGTTGAGCGCGCCAGGATTGGCGGTGCGGTTGTCGGGCTTCATCACCAGCGCGGTCAGCTCGACGGCGGTAGGCGTGCCGGTGGTGAAGCTGCCACGGTAGTGAAGGGAAGGACCACCATAGGTGGGCGCCAGATGCCCGGCTGTGAGGGCTGCAGCGCCACCCTGTGAATGACCAACCGAGACCCAGCGCGGCGACAGCGTTGCGTTGCCCAGATACTGGCGGCTGGCCTTGACCAGGTCGATGGCATTGCGGGCGGCCGTGCGCACATGCAGATAGGCATGCTCGCCGGGGCTGCCGAGCCCCTGGTAGTCCGCGGCGACGACCGCATAGCCCTGGGCCAGGAACTGATCGAGGAAGCGCCCGTCGCGTTCGGGTTGGTAGGGGCCGGACACCGAGGGCGCGCAGCGATCGGCGATGCCCTGGGTGCCATGTGCCCAGGACACCACCGGCCAGCCGCCCGCTGGAGCCGCGCCGGCGGGCAGGTACAGCAGGCCGGTGCCTTCGGCCAGCTGGCCGCGAAGATCCGGGGTGCGGTAGTGGAGCTTGTAGGCCTGCGCAGCCTTGGACGGCACCCATGACGCGCGATAGGGGGCAGCAGACAGCAGATCGCCCGGTGCACCCGGTGCGGCAGCCAGGGGGCCCGAGGACAGCGCCAGCAGGGCGGTGGCAAGGAGGCAGGCGAGGGGGCGGAAACGGCGGGGCGGTAGGGTCATGGGGCGCTCCTTCACGGCCGGGATGGCCGTTGCGCCGCAGTGTGGAGGGCGTCGCCGGAGCGGGATGCGACCGGCGTCGCATCCGCCGGGAATTCGTAGAATTCCTAGTGTCGTGGTCCATGGGCGTACGAACCATCCACGCATGGCGTGGATCTACCGACAAAGAAAAGGCCCCTTTCGGGGCCCTCTCTTACTTCTTTTCCAGTCGCGCGTTGCGCTGGCCGGTGCTGGCGGATTTCTCGCCGGCGAACGGGTTCAGCTTGCGGATCATCCACGGGTACTTCGGCCACTTGCCTTCCAGCCACGGGTGGTCCGGCTGGTTCAGCTGCAGGACGCGGCGGGCATCGTCGGCCAGGGTCTTGTTGCCCAGGTGGGTGTAGGAATCGGCCAGCACAGCCACGGCGTCGTACTGGAAGGCGCTCTGCGGGTAGGTTTCCAGCAGGTAGTTGGCGCGGCCGGCGGCCGAGACCCAGGCGCCGCGGCGCATGTAGTACAGGGCGTTGTCCAGCTCATGCTGGGCGAACACGTCACGCAGCTCCAGCATGCGCTGGCGCGCATCGGCGGCGTAGCGGCTGTTCGGGTAGCGGTCCACCACGATGTTGAAGTCCGAATACGCCTGGTGCGGCGTGGACAGGTCGCGGCGGCTGGCATCCAGCGACCATACGCGGCGCAGGAAAACCGTACTGCGGTTGGAGTTGGCCAGGCCGCGCAGGTAGTACAGGTACGCGATGTTGCGATGGGTCGGGTAGGTACGGATGAAGCGGTCGATGCTGGACACCGCGTCATCGTGCTTGCCGGCCTTGTACTGGGCGTAGGCGGTCTCGATCATCGCCTGCTCGGTGTACGGACCGTACGGATACTGGGCCACCAGGCGGCGGAAGCTGGCTTCGGCGCCGCTCCAGTTGCCACCCTGCATCAGCTTGTGGCTCTTCTCGTACAACTGTTCGACCGGCGTCCCTTCATCGGGGCGATCGCCCTTCTTGGCACCACGGTGGCAGCCGGTGGCGGCGATGACCAGCACCAGCAGCAGGGCGGTGAGGCGGACGGGCGCGGAGAGCATGGCGGAGCGTCGGATCATGGGGTCGAGGCGGGACGCGGCTGGAATACGAAGGGTCGATGATAGCCTAGTGTCCTGTCCAGCGACTGAAACCGGCCGCCGGGACCCCAAAATTTCAAAGAATGCCCCCTGCCATGTCTGAACAACCCTCTGAATCGGCCCGCCAGGCCATCGTCCCCGACACCGCTGCCGGCCGTCGTTTCGACGCCGTGGTGGCCGAACTGTTCCCCGAATACTCGCGTTCGCGCCTGACCGAGTGGATCAAGGCCGGTGAGGTGCTGCTGGACGGCGCCCAGGTGCGCCCGCGCGATCCGCTGCGCGGCGGCGAGCTCGTGACCCTCAACGTGGTGCTCGAGACCCAGACCGACGCCCAGCCGGAGGACATCCCGCTGGACGTGCTGTTCGAGGACGAGCACCTGCTGGTGATCAACAAGCCGGTCGGCCTGGTGGTGCACCCGGGCGCGGGCAACCACAGCGGCACCCTGGTCAACGCCCTGCTGTTCCGTGACCCCTCGGTGGCGGTGCTGCCGCGCGCCGGCATCGTGCACCGCCTGGACAAGGACACCAGCGGCGTGATGGTGGTGGCCAAGACCCTGGAAGCGCAGACCGCACTGGTCGAGCAGCTGGCCGCGCGCGACGTGCACCGCCAGTACCTGGCCATCGTGATGGGTGCGCTGGTGGCCGGCGGTACCGCCGATGCCCCGATCGACCGCCACCCACGCGACCGCCTGAAGATGGCCGTGCGCGAGGACGGCAAGGAAGCGATCACCCATTACCGCCTGCGCGAGCGCTTCCGTGCGCACACTGCGCTGGAGTGCCGCCTGGAAACCGGCCGTACCCATCAGATCCGCGTGCACATGGCGCATGTGCGCCATCCGATCATCGGTGACCCGCTGTACGGCGGTGCGCTGAAGCTGCCCAAGGGCGCCAGCGATGAGCTGGTAGCCGCGCTGCGCGGCTTCAAGCGCCAGGCCCTGCACGCCGAGACCCTGGAGTTCACGCACCCGATCACCGGTGAGCCGGTGCGCAACACCGCGCCGGTGCCGGACGACATGCTGCACCTGATGAAGGTGCTGCGCGAAGACAGCGAAGCCTTCGCCGCACGCGAGCGGGACCGCTGGTGATGGCCGCCGCGTTGCCTTTGCTGCAGGCGGACTGGCCGGCGCCTCCGGGCGTCCATGCGCTGACCACGCGTCGGCACGGTGCGGGCATTTCGCCGGCGCCGTTCGCGCAGTTCAACCTGGGCAACCGGCACGCGGCCGATGGTGATACCCCGGCCAACGTGGAGCACAACCGCCAGCTGCTGCAGCAGGGGCTGGCGCTGCCGTCGGCACCGCACTGGCTGCGCCAGGTGCACAGCAGTACCGTGCTGCGCTTCACAACGCCGCCGGTGCCTGGCGCAAGCGAACCGGTGGCCGACGCTGCGGTGACCTCGGTGCCCGGCGTGGTGCTGGCGATCCTGACCGCCGACTGCCTGCCGGTGGTGTTCGCCGCTGCCGACGGTAGCGAGGTGGGCGCCGCTCACGCTGGATGGCGCGGGCTGGCCGACGGCATGCTGGAAGCCACCGTGGCCGCCATGCAGACCCCGCCCGCGCAGCTTCGCGCGTGGCTGGGCCCGGCGGCCGGACCGGCCGACTACGAGATCGGCGAAGAGGTCTTCCACGCCTTCGTCGGCCATGATCCGGCGGCCGAGGCGGCGTTTGTGGCGACACGCCAGGGGCACTGGAAGGTGGACCTGTTCGCGCTGGCGCGGCAGCGGTTGCGGGCGGCGGGGATGGACCCGGCGCAGGTTTATGGCGGCAAGGTGTCGACGATGGCCGATCCGGACCTGTATTCGCACCGGCGCGACCGTCGCACCGGGCGCATGGCGACCCTGGCCTGGATCGCGCCCTGACCCCGCCGCTGTTCGCGCGCGTGCTGGGGCCGGCCTTCGCCACCCTGGCCGCGCCGGTGCAGGCGCTGCATGCCGTGCCGTTGCCGTGCCGCTACGTGGGGCAGGCGCGCATCGTGAGAGGGCGGCACTGGCTGGTGCCGCTGCTGGCCGCGTTGGCGCAGTTGCCGAAGGACGGCGACGCGCTGCCCACCGAAGTGGCGTTCAGTGCACACGGGCAGGGCGAGCAGTGGGCGAGGCGGTTTGGCCGCTGGCCGATGGTGTCGCGGCTGTGGGCGCACGAGGGGTACCTGCGCGAGCAGTTGGGCGCGGTGCGCTTCGAATTTGATCTGCAGGCCCGCGACGGTGGCATCGACTGGTCGGTGCGGCGGGTCTGGGCGTTCGGGCTGCTGCCGCTGCCCAAGCGCTGGTTCGGCGGCGTGCGATGTCGCGAAGCGTCGCACGGCCAGCGCTACACTTTCCTGGTCGATGTGACCTTGCCCTGGGCCGGAGCCCTGATCCGCTATGAAGGCTGGCTCGAACCGCAGTGATTCCGCCGCCGAGGCCGGCAACGCGGTGATCGTGTTCGATGGCGTGTGCGCGCTGTGCAACCGCTGGGTGCGCTTCCTGCTGCGTTTCGACGGCAGGGGCCGCTACCGCTTTGCGGCGATGCAGGGCGCGCAGGGCAGCGCGATGTTGCGCGCGCACGGGCTGGACCCGCAGGACCCGATGTCGTTCCTGTTGCTGGACGCACAGGGCGCCTGGACCGATACCGATGCGATCCTGCGCGTGCTGGCGGGGCTGGGCGGCGCCTGGCGCCTGACCGGTGCATTGCGCGTGCTGCCGCGCAGTTGGCGCGACGCGGCGTACCGCGCGCTGGCCCGCAACCGCTACCGCTGGTTCGGACGGCATGACGCCTGTTACCTGCCCGCACCGGAGCAGGCCGCGCGATTCCTGGATTGAAGAAAAAAGGGGACGGAGGGGATTAAGTCGTTTGTGCACAAACGACTTAATCCCCTCCGTCCCCTTTTTCCCTCAACCTTCCAGCGCGTCCAGATAGCTGCGGCGCCAGTGGTTGATGTCGTAGGTGCGCAGGTGCTCCATCATCGCGTGCCAGCGTTCCTTGCGCCTGCGCAGCGACATCGTTGCCGCGGTGGCGATGGCGTCGGCCACGCCGTCCAGATCATGCGGGTTCACCAGCAGCGCCTGCTTGAGTTCGTCGGCGGCGCCGGCCAGCAGCGACAGCACCAGCACGCCGGGGTCTTCCGGGTCCTGCGACGCCACGTACTCCTTGGCTACCAGGTTCATGCCATCGCGCAGCGGCGTGACCAGGCCCACTGCCGCCGCCCGGTAGAAGCCGGTCAGCGTGGCATGGGTGAAGTTCTGGTTGACGTAGCGCAGCGGCGTCCAGTCCGGTTCGGCGTGCCCACCGTTGATGTGGCCGGCGATCTGCTCCAGCTGGCTGCGCAGCTGCCGGTACTCGGTGACATCGCCGCGCGAGACCGGGGCGATCTGCAGGTAGGTCAGCGAGCCGCGCTGATCCGGATGGCGCTCCAGATAGCGCTCGAAGCCGAGGAAGCGTTCGGGCAGGCCCTTGGAATAGTCCAGGCGATCCACGCCGATCGCCAGCTGGCGGTCACGCAGGCTGTTGCGCAGGTTCTTCACAGCGGCCTTGGTGGCGGCGGTGCCGGCCTGTCGCGCGATCAGCTCGGTGTCGATACCGATCGGGAACGCCGCCGCACGGAAGCGGCGCCCGCCCGGTGCTTCCAGCTCGCCGTTGTCGAGCACGCGGCCGCCGCCGAACAGGCGCAGGTAGGTCTGGAAGCGATCGGCGTCGCGCTGGGTCTGGAAGCCGACCAGATCGTAGGCGTACAGCGCGGAGAACAACCGAAGGTGGTCGGGCATGGCCTGCAGCAGGTCGGCCGACGGCATCGGGATGTGCAGGAAGAAGCCGATGCGGCAGCCGATGCCACGCTCGCGCAGCAGCGCACCAAGCGGGATCAGGTGGTAGTCGTGGATCCAGACGATGTCGTCCTCGCGCAGCAGCGGCGCGAGCTTGTCGGCGAACAGCGCGTTGACCTTATGGTAGGTCTCGCGGGTGCCCCGGTCGTAGTCGACCAGATCCAGACGGAAGTGCAGCAACGGCCAGAGGGTGCGATTGGCGAAACCGTTGTAGTAGCCATCCACCTCGCGCTTGCTCAGGTCGAGGGTGACGAATTCGATATCGCCATCCTTCTGCGTGTGCAGCGTGCCGCTGCCGTCGCGCACGCTCTTGCCGCTCCAGCCGAACCACATGCCGCCACGTTCCTTCAGCGCGGCCAGCAGGCCCACCGCCAGGCCGCCGGCGCGGTTCTCGCCCGGCACCGCCACGCGGTTTGAAACCACCACCAGACGACTCACGATGCCTCCTGCCAGGACCGCGACAGGCGCATTGCGGCGGTGATCAGGCCGACGTGCGAATAGGTCTGCGGGAAATTGCCCCAGGCCTCGCCGCTGTCGAAGGCCAGATCCTCCGACAGCAGGCCCAGGTGGTTGCGCTGTTTCAGCAGCAGCTCGAACATCCCGCGTGCTTCGTCCATGCGCCCAATCGCCGCCAGCGCATCGATGTACCAGAAGGTGCAGATGGTGAAGCTGGTTTCCGGTTCGCCGAAGTCATCCGGCGCGACATAGCGGTACAGCGAGTTGCCATGCTTGAGGTCGCGGCCGATGGCGTCGACGGTGGCCACGAAGCGGGCATCCAGCGCATCGATGAAGCCGATGTCGGCCAGCAGCAGCAACGAGGCGTCCAGCCGATGACCACCGAAGGTATCGGTGAAGTGGCCCAGCTCCTCGCTCCAGGACTCGGCCATGATGCGCGCATGGATGGTGTCGGCGCGCTCGCGCCAGTAATGGGCGCGGTCATCGCGCTTCAGGCGCACGGCGATCTTGCACAGGCGATCGCACGCTGCCCAGCACATCGCGCTGGTGTAGGTGTGCACCTCGGTGCGGCCGCGGAATTCCCACAGGCCGGCGTCGGGTACGTCGTGCAGGGCGAACGCCTGTTCACCCAAGGGTTCCAGGCGGGCGAAGGTGTGCGCATCGCCCGGGTCCTGCAGGCGGCGGTCGAAGAACAACTGCGTGGACGCCAGCACCACGCTGCCGTAGACATCGTGCTGGCGCTGCACCCAGGCCAGGTTGCCGCGCCGCACCGGGCCCATGCCACGGTAGCCGGACAGGCTGGGTACTTCGTCCTCGTCCAGCTTGGCCTCGAAGCCGATGCCATACAGCGGCTGCAACGTGCCATCGGTGGTGGCCAGGTTGAAGATGTAGCCGAGGAACTGTTCCATCGTGCGCGTTGCGCCGAGGCGGTTCAGTGCGCGCACCACGAACGCGGCATCACGCAGCCAGCAGTAACGGTAGTCCCAGTTGCGCACGCTGCCGGGTGCTTCCGGAATGGAGGTGGTCATCGCCGCGATGATCGCGCCGCTGTCCTCGTACTGGCACAGCTTCAGGGTGATCGCACTGCGGATCACTGCGTCCTGCCATTCCAGCGGAATGGACAGGTAGCGCACCCATTCGCGCCAGTAGTCGCGGGTGCGCTGGAAGGCTTCCTGCACATAGCCACTGATCGAGCGGTTGAGTGATTCATCCACCCCCAGGATCAGGTGGATGGGATGGTTGAGTACGAACGGCAGGCCATCGCGCACGAAGCGCACCGGCACGTCGGTGGTCAGCCGCAGCACGTGCTCGGGCAGGATCCAGCGCACGTGGTTGCTGCCCCAGGTGGACTCGGGCACGCGTGCGCCCCAGTCGGCCAGTGGCCGTGCGTGCACGGTGATGCGTGGGCTGCCGGCCAGTGGTCGTACCTGGCGGATCAGGCTGACCGGTCGGTAGAAACGGTCGTTCTGGCGCCAGCGCGGGGCGAAATCAAGGATTTCCAGTTCACCACCGTGCGCGTCGCGCAGCACGGTACGCAGGATCGCGGTGTTGGTCAGGTATTCCTGCTCGCTGCTCGCGAAGTCCTCCAGCTCGATGGCGAAGTCGCCACCCGTCTGCTGGTTGGGGCCGAGCAGGGCACAGAAGGTGGGGTCGCCGTCGAAGGTGGGCAGGCAGCTCCAGACAACGCGGGCACGTTTGTCGACCAGGGCGCCGAAGCTGCCGTTGCCGACCACGCCCAGATCAAGATCGGGTTGGGTCATCACGCGGTACATCTCGGTTGCGGCCGTGGGGTGGCCGGGTCAATAGGCATTCTCACGCAGCCAGGCGTGCACACTGCGTATGTCGGGCAGCGCGAACACGGCTTTGCTGGGTTCCCGTTCGCCTACCAGTACGCTCCAGCCATGCTGGCCATTGGCGGCGTCGAAGCCGAACTCATCGGTCAGGTCATCGCCGAGGAACACCGGCAGGCGGCCGCGGAACGGCAGGTACTGCATCATCCGGCGCACGGCACGGCCCTTGTCGGTGCCGACCGGAACGAACTCGACCACATGGTCACCGGGCTGCAGGCGATAGCTGGCACGGCCACGCACATGGCGGTCGGCGAAGGCGCGTACATTACTTGCCGCGTGCGGCGCACCGCGCCAATGCAGCGCCAGGCCGACGCCCTTGTCTTCCACCAGCACGCCGGGATGGCCATGGGCGAAGCGCATCGCCTGCTGGTGCAGCGCGTGCAGCCACTCGGCGGTGTCGTCGTCGTGTTCGTCGCGCAGGACGCGACCGTCTTCGCCGCGCAGTTCGTGGCCATGCAGGCCGGCGGCGGGCAATTTCAGGGGAGCGAACAGTTGATCCAGCTGCTCAAGCGGGCGACCACTGACCAGTGCCACGGCACCTTCCAGGCGGTCGCTGATGCGGCCGATGGCTTCACGCACATCCGGCAGCAACTGCACGGCATCCGGGCGTGCAGCGAATTCGATCAGGGTGCCGTCGACATCGAGGAACAACGCGCAGGCGTCATCCAGCAATGGCGGTGGCGGACGCAGGGGGAGCGGTTCAGCCATGACGCCCAGCTTGCCAGCGCGGGCGTGTACGTGGGGTCGAGGGCAGGCTACGGATCTGGTAGTGCCGGCCGCTGGCCGGCACCGTCATGGTCCCTGGATGCCCCCTGAGGTTGCCGGCCAGCGGCCGGCACTACCGGACTGATGAATCAGAACGTATAGCGGACGCGGCCGTAGTAATACGCGCCATTGCTGCCGATCGGCGACAGCACGTCGTACGGCAGGTTGCCGAAGTAGTGGATATCGCTGTTGGATCGATCCGGGTAGTTGTCGGTCAGGTTCTGCCCGCCGATGGCCACGCTCCACTGCGGCGTGATGCGGTACTCGACTTCCGCATCCAGCTGCCACTCGGCCTGGTAGGTCTGGCGCGGGATGTAGCCATCACCGAAGTTGAACACGCGGGTGGTGCTGCCATAGCGGTTCACGCGGGTGCTCAGCGACCAGTGGTCGTTGCTCCATGCGGCCGAGAAGCTGCCGCGCGTACGCGGCGTGGCATCGGTGAGGGTGTTGGTCTCTTCGATGCCGAACAGCACGTAGTCCGGGTTTAGCGCGCGCAGCTGCGCCGGCGTGGCCAGCACGTTTTTCAGCGTGGTCTTGGTGTAGGCATAGGTGCCGGTGAGCAGCAGCTGGCCATCGCCCAGCGATTGCCGCCAGTTGCTCACCAGCTCGGCACCGCGGGTGCGGGTATCGGCGGCATTGACGAAGAAGCTGGCGCTCTGCAGGCCGCTGACGCCGTAGTTGGCGGCCACGTAGTCGGTCAGTGCATCGCCGGTGATGCTCTCCGACAGCGCGATGCGGTCATCGATGTCGATCTGGAAGAAGTCCAGCGACAGGTCGAAGTGCTCGCCAATGCGGCTGGTGAAGCCCAGCGAGGTATTGATCGACTTTTCCGGCTTCAGGTTCTGCGCACCCAGGCCACGTGCGATCGGATTGTTGACCGACAACAGGCGGCCCTGCACCAGCTGGCCGCCGGCGTTGTAGCCGGTGGAGGTGGATTCGTAGCCGATCTGCGCCAGCGACGGTGCGCGGAAGTTGTTGGAGATCGCGCCGCGCAGCGCGAACGCCGGGGTGAATTCATAGCGCAGGCCAAGCTTGCCGGTCAGTTCACCGCCGAAATCGTCGTTGTGCTCGTAGCGCGCGGCCAAGTCGGTGGAGAACTTCTCGCCGAACTGGCTGGCGAGACTGGCGTAGGCGCTGGCCACGTCGCGCGACAGGCGCGCTGCATCCTGCGGGGTCAGGCCGGCACCGGCCTGCGAGCCGGTCGGGCGATCGGTGTAGGGGCCGGCGGCGTAGCTGGCCGGGTCGCCGGGACGGGTCTGGTAGCGCTCGTGGCGTGCTTCCACGCCCAGGCCCAGGGTGTGGCTGATGCTGTCGCTCTGGGTGAACACACGACTCAGGTCGAGGTTGCCCACGGTCTGTGCGTATTCGTAGTCGGCGGTCTTGAAGCGGGTCGGGCTGGTCGGGCCCAGCGACGCGTTGAGCGAATCACGCAGGCGGTAGGTGAAGTCGTTCTGGCCGTAATCCAGGCTGCCGTCGTAGCTCCATTCACCCCACTGGCCGCGCACGCCGGCCACGGCCTGCACGTCGCGGTTCTCGCCTTCGGAGATTGGCCGGTAACCGTTCGGATAGACCTGCTTCCAGTTGGCGTCGCCATCGGGGTAGCGGAAGTAGTTCGCGCCTTCGGTATCACGCTGGTTGAAGGTGCCGAACGCGTAGAACGTAGACGTCTGGCCCACCGGGATCTCAGTGTTCAGCCACAGGTTGATGTCCTTGCTCTTGCCATCGCCCAGCACGTAGTTGCGCTTGCCCTGCAGCGCCAGGTTGTCCGGCGTCTGGTCCCACGGCGGAATCTGGTCGAAGCCGGCGCGGTTGGTGCCGTTGCGGTGCTTGTACTCCAGGCCGACACGCAGGAAGCCGCCGTCCTCACCCAGCGAGGTGCCGACCTTGGCGCTGATGTTGCCGGTCTGGCCGTCGGTGAGGGTGCGGCCGATCGGCTTGAGGTCGGTGTGGTTGGCACCGTAGCTGGCCTCGATCTCGCCACCGTCGCCGCCGTTGTCGAGGATCACGTTGATCACGCCGGCCACGGCGTCCGAACCGTACAGCGCACCGGCGCCGTCGCGCAGCACTTCGATGCGCTTGATCGCGCTGACCGGGATCGAATTGAAGTCGACCGGCGTGGTGCCCTTGCCGATCTTGCTGTCGGTGTTCACCAGCGCGGTGTGGTGGCGGCGCTTGCCATTGACCAGCACCAGCACCTGGTCCGGCGACAGGCCACGCAGCTGTGCGGCGCGCACGTGGTCGGCGCCGCCGGAGTTGGACTGGCGCGGGAAGTTGAACGACGGCAGCAGGGCCTGCAGCGCACTGCCCAGCTCACCGTTGACCACGCCCGCCTTGCGGATGTCCTCGGCGGTGAGCACGTCCACCGGCGAGGTGGATTCCAGCACGGTGCGGTCGGCGGCACGGGTGCCGGTGACGATCACGGTGTCGAGGTTGGTAGCGTCCTGGGCCAGAGCCGGGACGGCGGTGGAGGAAAGCGCGATGGCGATGGCGAGGCCGAGCGGCGACGCGGGCAGGCGGATGGACATGGGGGCTCCAGCAACAACGACGACGGGGAAGGGGGAGATAGTTTCACTTACATCCATCCGGATGAAGCGATATATTATCTTCGCGTGATGGCCGGTGCCGATGCAAGTCCCTGGCGGTCCGGCATGAGTTGATGCCCCGTTGGCATCAGCACGCCGGACCGGTGGCGCTGTACGCTGCCGGCTCGCCTTGCCCCCCTTCCCCGGAGCTGTACCGATGAAACACCTTGGCCTCGTCTTCGCCGTGCTGCTGGCCACCAGTGGCTGCGCCAGCCTGTCCTCGCAGGCGCCCAGCGCCTATGCCACGGCCACCACCGCCGAACTGAAGGGCGATGCCGCCCGCCCGTCCGCCGGCCACGGCTGGGTGCGCAGTGAGCTGTACTTCGGCGTGGGCGAGGAGCAGGGCGCCGGCAACCGTCCGCAGGCCGACACCATCAGCGAGACGCAGTGGCGCGCTTTCCTGGACAAGGAAGTGACCCCGCGCTTCCCGGATGGACTGACCGTGTTCGATGCGTATGGTCAGTGGCTGTTCCGCGGTGATGCCGCGCCCAACCGCCTGCGCACCAAGGTGCTCGTGGTGCTGCACGAGGACACCCCGCAGCGCCGTGCTGATATCGAAGCGATCCGCCTGGCGTGGAAGCAGCAGACCAAGCATCAATCGGTGCTGTGGTCGCGGCAGGCGGTCGAGGTATCGTTCTGAGTTGAAGGTGCCGCCGCGGTGCCGCAGGGAGCAATGATGAACTACAGGGAATGCCTGCTGGGCCTAGTATTGGCAGGTGTGCTGGCACCGACGGCGCAGGCGCGTGGGGATGATAGCGAAACGCTACGCTTCCAGGTGGCCGCGCATGTGCAGGCGCATGCCGATCCCCAGCAGGACGGCAGCATCGCAGTGCAGCTGTCACCGTCAGGCAAGCGCCAGACGCTGGCGGGTGCGGCGGATGCCGATGGCAATTCGCGCTGGTCGCTGGAAGACGTCGATTTCGATGGCTACCCGGAACTGGTTGCGCGTGCCTCGGTGGGCATGGTCAACGAAGCGGTGACGGTGTACCGCTTCGACCCGGCCAGTGCCGGGTTCCGCGCGCTGCAGGCCGACACCCACGGCAAGGACAGCTGCGGTGACCTGATGGGGTTGAGCGTGGATGCTGCCACTCGAACCCTGACCAGCAGCTGCCGTAGCGGCCCGATGTGGTACGCCGACCAGTACCGGTTTGCAGGTGCGAAGCTCTATCTCTACCGCAGCGAGAGCGTGCTGATGCTGGGCGACACGGTGAACGCCGCGTTGCAATGGGAACAGAGCGACGAGCAGGGCCCATTGGCGGTCTGGCGTACCTATGATCCCGCCGGTCGTGTGCTGGAGACCGCCATCGCTGATGGCCTGGGCGCACCGCCGGATGGGCCGCTGCGTGGCCAGCAGGCCACCGTGGTGCCAGCGCGGTTGTTCCTGTTCGACCGACCCGGCGCATCCAGCACCAAGCGTTACCTGGTACAGGGCGACCGTGTGGAAATGCTGGATGAACAGGATGGCTGGATGAAGCTGCGCTACCGCAACCCGAAGCAGGGCGCGGTGGTGGGCTGGATCAACGTCAACGATTGAAGAAAAAAGGGGACGGAGGGAATTAAGTCGTTTGTGCCGTTAACGACTTAATTCCCTCCGTCCCCTTTTTTTGCGGAAGCATCACTTCATCAGGTCTAGCCTCGGACGTTCCCCCGTTCGAGGATGTATCCGATGAGCAAGCGCGTGGCAGAAATCGTGGTGGACGCCCTGCAGCAGGCCGGTGTCCGCCGTTGCTACGGCATCGTGGGCGATACGCTCAATCATGTGACCGATGCGATGCATGGCAGTGACATCGCCTGGGTGCATGTGCGGCATGAGGAAGTGGCCGCATTCGCCGCAGGCGCGGATTCGCTGGTCAGCGGCCAGTTGACGGCGTGTGCTGGCTCCTGCGGCCCGGGAGGCCTGCATTTCATCAATGGCATCTTCGAGAGCAATCGCAACCGCGCGCCGATGGTGCTGATCGCCAGCCAGATCGTCACCAGCGAGCTGGGCATGGAGTTTCCGCAGGAAGTGGACTTCAAGGCGGTGTATGGCAGCTGCACGGTGTTCTGCGAACAGGTGCACAGCGCCGAACAGGCGCGTCGCGTGGTGGCGTTGGCCTGCCAGGCCGCGATCAGCCGTCGCGGCGTCGCCGTAGTGATCCTGCCGGCTGACATCAGCGAGGCCGAGGTGAAGCACGATGTGCCGTTCTCGGTGCACTACACCCAGCCGGTGCTGCGCCCCTCCGACGCGGAACTGCAGCGTGTCGCCGAGTTGTTGGGGCAGGGCAAGCGCATTGGTGTCTACGCTGGTGCCGGTTGCCAGGGCGCGCACGCGCAACTGCTGGAACTGGCCCGGCGCCTGCAGGCGCCGGTGGCGCATACCTCGCGCGCCAAGGATTTCGTCGAGCCGGACAACCCGTACAACATGGGCATGACCGGCATCTTCGGCATCGAATCCGGCTTCCACACGCTGATGGAATGCGACACGCTGCTGCTGCTCGGCGCCGACTTCGCCTGGGGCCAGTTCTACCCGGACAAGGCCACCATCATCCAGGTCGACCGCGATGGCAGCCACCTCGGCCGCCGCCATCCGGTGAACCTTGGCGTGGTCGGTGATATCGCGCCGACGCTGGACGCCTTGCTGCCGATGCTGCCGCCGCGCGAGGACAGCAGTTTCCTGGACGAGTGCATCGAGCGCCGTGACAAGGCACTGAAGAAGCGCGAGAAGGAAGAGCAGCCCGGTGAGGGCGAGCTGATCCATCCGCAGCACCTGACCGCGCTGCTGTCGAAGTACGCCACCGATGATGCACTGTTCACCGCCGACGGAGGCTCGCCGATGGTGTGGGTGTTGCGCCACATCCGTGTCAACGGCCGCCGCCGCACGCTGACCAGCTTGCTGCACGGCACGATGGCCAACGCGATGCCACAGGCACTGGGCCTGCAGAAGGCGTTCCCGGGTCGGCAGGTGATCTCGCTGTCCGGCGATGGTGGCCTGGCGATGCTGTTGGGCGATCTGTTGACGGCCGTGCAGGAAAACCTGCCGATCAAGGTGGTGGTGTTCAACAACGGCTCGCTGAACTTCGTCGAGCTGGAGCAGAAGGTGGAAGGCCTTCTGGACAACTACACCGACCTGAAGAACCCGGACTTCGGCCGCCTGGCCGAGGTGATCGGCTTCCACGGCCGCACCGTGACCCGCAGCGAGGATCTGGAGGAAGCGGTGCAGGACTTCCTGGCCCAACGCGGCCCGGCGCTGCTGGACGTGCATACCAGCCGCGCCGAGCTGGTGATGCCGCCGCAGATCGAGGCGAAGCAGGTGGCCGGTACGGCGCTTTACGCCGCCAAGGCCGTGTTGAACGGCCGCTTCGACGACGTGAAGCATCTGCTGGTGGACAACTTCCTGAAGAAGTAGGGGGTTGGTCGATGCAGGGCTGCGCCCTGCACCCGCTACGAGCCAGAGCCAGAGCAGAAGCTGGTTTACTGAGGGATGGCGGGGTGGGTCCGGTTGCGGGGGACGCTGCAAGTACATCCATGTAAGCTCGGTCGCGGCATCCATGCCGCGGACACCCCCGCAACCGGACCCACCCCGCCTTCGACAGATCATCGCTGCTGTTGGTAGGTGTCGACCTTGGTCGACACAGTAGATCCACGCCATGCGTGGATAACGCAGGAATGACCGGAATGATCTTCCGTAGAGCCGAGCCATGCGCGGCTCGGAGGCTTCGCGTACAGCAGCCGAGCATGGGCTCGGCGTAACAACGAGAGCCTGCCTTTGCTTTTGATCTTTTGATTCTCTTCCGTGGCTGGCACGCGCAGGAAACTGTCAGGGGCCGTTCGGGATGGGCTGCGCAGGACCGTTGGCGCCATGGATGGCGCCATCGAGCCCCCAGGGACGGGTTTACGGCGTGTCCTGCGCAGCCCATCCCGACCGGCCCAACCCAGAAATCGCTGTCCGCGACCAACCTCCAGCCACGAGGGGCCCCGCCGTTGGCTGGAACCCATCATTCCACGACGGAATTGGCGCCCGGGCCCCGCTGGGCCTACCATCGGCGGTCCCCACCCCCACCGCCCCTTCCATGTCCGCTCCCGCTTCCGCCGCACCGCGTCGCTGGTTCGTCGCCGGCGACTTCAACGGCTTCTTCGGCCTGGTCGTCGACAACCTCTCCATCCTCGGCTTCATCGCCATGGCCCTGGTCGGGATCTTCCAGTTCCCCGCCGACGTGGTGTTCGGCCGCATGTTCCCCGGCACCGCCTTCGGCGTGCTGGTCGGCAACCTGCTGTACACCCTGATGGCACGCCGGCTGGCCGCGCGTACCGGCCGCGACGATGTCACCGCCATGCCGCTCGGCCTGGATGCACCGACCAGCATCGGCATGGCGTTGCTGGTGCTCGGTCCGGCCTTCATCGCCTTCAAGCAGCAGGGCATGGACCCGCACGCGGCGGGCATCGCCACCTGGCAGCTGGGCATGGCCGCGCTGGTGATCATGGGCGTGCTCAAGTTCGTGCTGTCATTCTTTGGTGAAGCGGTCACCCGCGCGCTGCCGCGTGCTGCGCTGCTGGGTTCCATCGCCGGCATCGCGCTGGTGCTGATGGGCCTGCTGCCGTTGCTGGAAACGCTGCGCTCGCCGCTGGTCGGCTTCACCACGCTGGGCCTGCTGCTGTACGTGCTGATCGCCAAGGGCAAGCTGCCGGTGCGTGGCCCGGGCGTGCTGCTGGCCTTCGTGTTCGGCACCGTGCTGTATTACGGCCTTGGCCTGGCCGGGCTGGGCGCACCGGGCTTCCACGTGCCGGCGTGGGTGCCGCCGCAGGTGGTGCTGCCGCTGCCGACGCTGGGCTTCCTCGATGGCCTGCCTACCGCGATGACCTACCTGCCGCTGCTGCTGCCGTTCGGCCTGCTGATGGTGGTCGGCGGCATCAATGTGTCTGAAAGCGCGCGCGCGGCCGGTGACGACTACCGCACCCGCGACATCCTGCTGGTGGAAGCGGTGGCCACGCTGGTGGCCGGTGTCTGTGGTGGCGTGGCGCAGACCACGCCGTACATCGGCCAGCCGGCCTACAAGCACATGGGCGCGCGCAGCGGCTACACGCTGTTGACCGGCCTGTTCGTCGGCATCGGCGGCATGCTCGGCATCATCTCCGGGCTGGTGCAGTGGCTGCCGCTGGCGGTGCTGGCACCGATCATCGTGTACGTGGCCATCGACATCACCACCCAGGCCTTCCAGGCCACGCCGCGCCACCATACCGGCGCGATGGTGTTCGGTTTCCTGCCGTCGGTAGCGTACCTGCTGGCGATCAAGGCGCCGGGCTGGATCGCACCGGACCAGCTGCCGCAGCTGCTGACCAAGCTCGATGGCCACGGATTGCCTGAGCTGGCGGTGATCTTCACCCTCGGCAATGGCTTCATCATCACCTCAATGCTGTGGATCTCGGCGGTGGCGGCGATGGTGGATGGCCGCCTGCGCCGCGCCTGCGGCTTCCTGCTGGTGGCGGCGGTGCTGACCCTGTTCGGCCTGATCCACTCGGTGGACCCGCGCGGTGGCATCTACCTGCCGTGGGATCTGGACGGCCTGGCGCGCATCATCAGCTGGCAGTTCGCCGGCGCCTATGTGGCATTGGCGCTGCTGCTGGGCCTGCTGTCACTGCAGAAGCAGGCGGTGAAGCCGCTGGGTGAAAACAGCTGACCCCAGAGTAGTGCCGGCCGCTGGCCGGCATCCTCATGGACCTCGGACGTAGTGTGCAGCTGCCGGCCAGCGGCCGGCACTACCGCTCTCCATCCAGTTCCGGGTAGTGGCGGAAGATGCCGTTGGTGTTGAACGGCAATCGCCGTTCCGAGTCCAGATAGGAGGCAATGTTGGGTCGTTTCGCCACCCGCTCCTGCAGCGCGCGCAGCAGGGGCAGGGTCGGTTCCAGTGCCTGCATGCGGCGTGGGAACATGTAGTTCAGCCCGCTCAGCAGCTGGAACAGCGACAGATCCACATACGAGTGCTCGCGCAGTGCATGGCGGCCACCGTTGGCCGCCAGCACCTGCTCGAAGTAGCTGAGGAACTTCGGTAGCCGTTCGCTGCGCAGCGACGCGGCACGTGCCTTGGCCTCGGTCTTCTGCTCTTCGTAGTACTTCGATGCAGCGATCGGATGGTGGGTGTCATGCACCTCGGCCACCAGGTCGGCGATGGTCAGCTGCAACTGCAGCGCCTGCATCCGCCGCGAGGCCGCCTGCGGCACCAGGTCCAGCGTCGGGCCCAGGAAATCCAGGATGGCCGCGACCTGCGCGATGACCTGGCGACCGGCCTTCAGGAACGGCGGCGCAAAGGGCTGCGCACCTTCACTGCTGCCATCGAGAAACGGCTGCATCACTGCATCGCCGTGCACCCGCGCCATGTCGATGTAGTCGGCACCGGCATCCTCCAGCGCCAGGCGCACGAACTCGCCACGGCCCTGGATGCCGGTCCAGTAATACAGCGCGTACTGCATGGCTGTGTCTCCACGGGACAGGATGCATAGCGTCGCGCTGCTCGCGCAAAGCGGGCGTGAGTGCAATGCCTACCTGGCGTTGGATGTCGGAGTGTTCAGGCCGATGGCGCGACGGTGATGATGTCGTGTTCATTGACGCTGCCAGCCAGCGTGTAGCGATATCCCTTGGCCAGGACTTCAACGTAGCTGTCATGTGCGGCAAGGATGAAAAGCTGCAGGTCGTGGACATTGCGGGGATCGTAGTGCGCGAGCAGTGCCGCCAGGCCAGGATCGTGGATGACCCGGTAGAAGCCGGGGAAAGGGCAGAGACCGGTTTGCCGCCAGTGCGCGGTTTCATCGGCTGGTCCGGTTTCCTCGAAGATCTCGCCGTGGCGCATCTCGTGAAAATTCCCGCCCCGGCAACGCGCTTCATGGACAAGTTCGAAATCCACCTGCAGTGAGCGGTAACGCATGCCCGGCTGCGCTGCATAGTCCTCCAGCGTCTGTGCCTCCACGTTCACCTGTGCGCTCGCGTTCTGCTCTCGATACACCAGTGTCAGGTCGAGCGTGCTGATGCGGAAAGGCACCGGTTCCGGGCGAAGCTCCATGGGTCGTTCGTCGAAGGGGCTGGACTGCTCATTGGGCCGCCCGTCGCACTGCGCTGTCAACGCGTTTCCCGAACCTTACCGGAACGGGTGGGGAACCCACGGAAATCAGCCGGGTCACACCTTCTCCATGCGTGTGAAAACGAGGTGCTGCATCATGCAGAGTGGAAAGGCGGTATGGCCCTGGGTGTTGGGCGTGGTGGTGATCGGCGGCGCGGGCGGTTGGCTGTTCCGCGATCAGCTGAAGGGCCTGGCAGACGGTGTTTCGGTGCCGGTGCAATCGCCCCCCGCCAGTACCGGCACACCGGCACAACCGAAGGCGGCTGCGGAACCCGCCCCAACACCACCCCCGATCAGGCATCCGCTGGATGCCGAGGCTGCGGCCGACCCTGCGTTGCCCAAGCTGGCTGACAGCGATGCGGCGGCCTGGGGCGCGCTGAGCCAGTTGTTCCAGGGCGAAGGGCCGCTGACCCTGCTGCTGCGCGATCATCTGATCCAGCGCCTGGTTACCCAGGTCGACAACCTGGACAAGCCCAGCGTGCCGCCGACCGCGCTGGCCGCGCGCCCGCTGCCGGGCAACCTGCAGGTCGAGCCGGGCGAAGGCGGTGAACGCATCGCCGCCAGCAATGCGGCGCGCTATGCGCCCTACGTGCAGGCATTTGCCGCGCTGGACCCGGCGGCAACGGCTACCGCCTACAAGCGCTTCTATCCGCTGATCCAGCAGGCTTACGTGGACCTTGGCCGGCCCGAGGGCTATTTCAACGACCGTCTGGTCACGGTGATCGACCACCTGCTGGAGACCCCGGAACTGGCCCAGGCGCCGCTGGTGCAGCGCGACGAACGGGGCCGCTATCGCTTCGTCGATCCCACCCTGCAGTCACGCTCGATCGGGCAGAAGGCCCTGCTGCGCATGGACCCGGCGCAGGCGCGGGCGGTCAAGCAGCAGCTGCGGGCGATCCGCAGCGCGATCACCCGCTGAGTCCCTCCACCGCGCGGAACTGATCGGGATCAACGCGCCGACCACACCCGTTCCGGCATGCTGGCCGCAGGCTGACTGGCCTCGGGGTGCAGTCGCAGTCACCCTTGAAACGGGGTGGGGCAACCGCATCTTTCCAGCATCGCCGGCGCGGGCCGGCCCTGATGACCGATGAGGATTCGCAATGCGGATGGACAAGCTCACCTCGCGTTTCCAGCAGGCGCTGGCAGACGCACAGTCGCTGGCCGTTGGCCGCGACAACAGCATCATCGAACCGGTTCACCTGTTCAGCGCGCTGCTGGACCAGCAGGGCGGCAGCACGCGCCCGCTGCTGGCCCAGGCCGGGGTGAACGTGCCGGTGCTGCGCGAGCGCCTGACCGAGGCGCTGGATGCACTGCCGAAGGTGTCCGGCCAGGCCGGCAACGTCTCGATGGGCAATGACCTGGGGCGCCTGCTGAACCAGACCGACAAGCTGGCCCAGCAGAACGGCGATGCCTTCATTGCCAGCGAGTGGTTCGTGCTGGCGGCGCTGGACGACGGCGGCACGCTGGGCATGGCGCTGCGCGCCGCCGGTGCCGACAAGACCCGCCTGCAGGCTGCGATCGACAAGCTGCGTGGCGGCGAGAACGTGCAGTCGGAGAACGCCGAGGAACAGCGGCAGGCGCTGGAGAAGTACACCATCGACCTGACCGCGCGTGCCGAGAGCGGCAAGCTCGACCCGGTGATCGGCCGAGACGAGGAGATCCGCCGCACCATCCAGGTGCTGCAGCGCCGGACCAAGAACAACCCGGTGCTGATCGGCGAACCCGGCGTGGGCAAGACCGCGATCGTGGAAGGGCTGGCCCAGCGCATCATCAACGACGAAGTGCCCGAAGGCCTGCGCGGCAAGCGCGTGCTGTCGCTGGACATGGGCGCGCTGATTGCCGGGGCCAAGTTCCGCGGCGAATTCGAGGAGCGCCTGAAGGGCGTGCTCAACGACCTGGCCAAGAACGAGGGCCAGATCATCCTGTTCATCGACGAACTGCACACCATGGTCGGCGCCGGCAAGGCCGATGGCGCGATGGATGCCGGCAACATGCTGAAGCCAGCGCTGGCACGCGGCGAGCTGCACTGCATCGGCGCCACCACGCTGGACGAATACCGCAAGTACATCGAGAAGGATGCTGCGCTGGAGCGTCGCTTCCAGAAGGTGTTCGTGGGCGAGCCGTCGGTGGAGGACACCATCGCGATCCTGCGCGGCCTGAAGGAAAAGTACGCGGTGCACCACGGCGTGGAGATCACCGATCCGGCCATCGTCGCGGCTGCGACGTTGTCCAACCGCTACATCACCGACCGCCAGCTGCCGGACAAGGCCATCGACCTGATGGACGAAGCCGCCTCGCGACTGCGCATGGAGATCGACTCCAAGCCGGAAGAGCTGGACCGCCTTGAGCGCCGGGTGATCCAGCTGAAGATCCAGCGCGAGATGCTGAAGAAGGAGAAGGACGAAGCCTCGCGGCAGCGCCTGGCCGACCTGGAAAACGACATCGACGGGCTGGAGCGCGAGTTCTCCGACCTCAATGAAATCTGGAAGTCGGAGAAGGCCGCGCTGCAGGGCGCGACCAAGATCAAGGAACAGGTCGAGCAGGCCAAGCTGGAGCTGGAGGCCGCGCAGCGCCGCCAGGATTTCGCCAAGATGAGCGAGATCCAGTACGGGCTGCTGCCGCAGCTGGAAAAGCAGCTGGCCGCGGCCCAGGAGGCCGAGCACAAGGACTTCAAGCTGGTGCAGGACCGCGTGACCGACGAGGAGATCGCCGAGGTCGTATCGCGCTGGACCGGCATCCCGGTCAACAAGATGCTCGAAGGCGAGCGCGACAAGCTGTTGCGCATGGAAGAGGTGCTGCACAACCGCGTGGTCGGCCAGGAAGAAGCGATCAAGGTCGTCTCCGATGCCGTGCGCCGTTCGCGTGCGGGCCTGTCCGATCCGAATCGCCCGGCCGGCTCGTTCCTGTTCCTCGGCCCGACCGGCGTCGGCAAGACCGAGCTGTGCAAGTCGCTGGCCGAGTTCCTGTTCGACAGTGCCGACGCGATGATCCGCATCGACATGAGCGAATTCATGGAGAAGCACAGCGTGGCCCGCCTGATCGGTGCGCCCCCGGGCTACGTCGGTTACGAAGAGGGTGGCTACCTGACCGAGGCCGTGCGTCGCCGTCCGTATTCGTTGATCCTGCTGGACGAAGTGGAGAAGGCGCATCCGGATGTGTTCAACATCCTGCTGCAGGTGCTGGACGATGGCCGCCTGACCGATGGCCAGGGCCGCACCGTGGACTTCCGCAACACCGTCATCGTGATGACCTCGAACCTGGGCTCGCACCAGATCCAGGACATGAGCGCTGATGACAGCCCGGAGGCCTACACGCAGATGAAGGCGGCGGTAATGGGCGTGGTGCAGGCGCACTTCCGCCCGGAGTTCATCAACCGCCTGGACGACATCGTGGTGTTCCACCCGCTGGACAAGCAGCAGATCAAGCAGATCGCGCGCATCCAGATGCGTGGGCTGGAAAAGCGCCTGGCCGAACGTGGTTTGAAGCTGCTGGTGTCCGATGCAGCGTTCGACCTGCTTGGCAACGTTGGTTTCGATCCGGTGTACGGCGCACGTCCGTTGAAGCGTGCGATCCAGGCGCAGCTGGAGAACCCGCTGGCGCAGAAGATCCTGTCCGGCGCCTTCGTCAACGGCGACACCATCGAAGTCGGCAACGACGGCGGCCACCTGGTGTTCGCCAAGGCGTGAGTCCATCGGGGCGCTGCCTGACCGCAGCGCCCCGTTTCCTGCGGAGTACGCCGGGCCATGCCCGGCGCTCACTCAGAAGCGGTGCGTATAGCCGCTCATCAAGCCGAACTGGTTCGCCTTCTGCACGATCGGGCTGTCGGCCGCATCGCCGAGCAGGCGCGTGCCTTCGGCCGAGATGTACCAGTTGCCATTGCGGCCCACGCGGTGGCTCCATTTCAGGCCAAGACCGGCGCTGACCAGCCCAGCCTTCGGCGTGTGCTGGGCAAAGCCGGAGCGCGCCGCCTGTTCCGGGCTGACGCCGTACCAGGTCTGCATGTAACCGCGATTGCCGTAGTCGGTGGAAACACTGCCGCTGACCACGCCACCGGCCAGGTCGAACAGCGGCATGCTCAGATTCAGATGGATCTGCTGGGTAGCCAGGCCGTTCTCGGCCTTGTCCTCGTCCTTGCGGGTGAACTGCCAGGAGCCGCTCAGCACGGCTTCGCCCAGCGTATAACCAGCGGTGAGACCGACCAGGGGACGGGTATCGATATCACCCATGCCGCGCAGGAAGTCCGAACCGCCGAGCAGGGAGTCCTTGTCGCGGCGGATGCCGCTGGCGCCGATGTAGGCACGCACGCGGGTGTGCTCGCCAATGGACGTGCCCCAGCCGATGCCACTGGTGCCCAGAAACCAGCCCCCCGGCGAGGTGACATCGAACGACAGCGACGGCGTCGCGCGGTATTCCTCGCTGCCGCTGTAGCGCGGCGTCACGCCACCACCAGCGGCGAGCTCGAAGGTCCAGTGGTCATCCTTGGCGTGGGCCATCGGCGCGGCGAACAGCGGCAGCAGGGCCAGGCAGAGCAGGGTGGGGGAACGGCGAAGCTGGGACATGGAATCTCTCGACAATGGGAGGAAAGCAGCGCGCGCATCCGGCGAGTGCTGCAGGGTCGCCAGCGTGGCGATATGCCGGCGACCGATCCCTCCGCAGTTGTGCGGGAGTTGTAATCAACTGTAATGGCGCCCGTGGGCGTTCAGCTGGCAGCCAGCGGCCAGTGCATTTCCAGGCGCGCGCCACCCAGCGTGGCGCGGCTGATGCGCAGCTCGCCACCGTGGCGGGCTGCAATGCGGTTGACGATGGCCAGGCCCAGCCCGAAGCCGCCGGTATCGCGGCTGCGGCTGTCATCCAGGCGGGTGAACGGGCGCATCACTTTTTCGTGGTCGGCCTCGGCGATGCCCGGGCCGTCGTCATCCACGCGCAGGCACGCGCGGCCGCCGACACCGACCAGCGACACTTCCACCTGCGAACGCGCGTGGCGCAGCGCATTGCCCACCAGATTGCTCAGCGCCAGCTGCAGCAGCCGCGGTTCGGCATCCACCCGCGGCAACGCACTGGGCTGCACGCGCAGGACCACGCCGGCTCGTTCGGCATCACGGCGTGCATCGGCTAGGCAGGCCTGCAGCCAGTCGTTGGCTTCAATGCGCTGCATCGGCTCGCCTTCGCCGGGATGCTCCAGACGCTCATAGGCCAGCAGTTCGCTGACCAGCCGGTTGAGTTCGGCCAGGTCGCCGTGCAGCCCCTGTGCCAGCCGTGTACGGCGTTCGTGATCGTCGCTGTCCTGCATCAGGTCCAGGCCGAAGGCCACGCGCGCGATGGGCGTGCGCAGTTCGTGCGATATGGCATGGGTGAGGTCGCGCTGGCGCTGCACCAGCTCGGCCACGCGCGCGGCCATGCGGTTGGAATGGTCGACGATGACGCGTATCTGCGAGCGTGGCGAAACCTGCGCGCGCGCCTGCAGATCGCCGGCGCCGATGCGGTCGGCGTGCACGCGCAGCGCGTCCAGATCGCGCCAGAGCAGGCGCACCCAGGCGTACAGGCACAGCCCGAACAGGGCCAGCATCACCGAATAGGCGATCAGGGTGAGATAGAGGGTCATCGACGGCTCGCCTGGCAAATGCAGGCGCAGCCAGGGGCCATCGGGATGCAGTGGATCAAGCGGCGCCAGTACGATCTCGAACTTCTGCCGGGAAATGAGCCCGTTGCGCTGCAGCTGTTCCTGTTCGCCGGCCGCGAGGGCCGGTGCTGACGGCAGCAGAGCCAATGCGATGCCATAGTGGGGTTGCCATTGCGCCAGCTGATCCTGCTGGGCGGCGGAGTCCTTTCCGTCCAACCCCTGCCGCAATGCATACAACTGGCCGCGCACCTGCTCTGCGAACACACGCTGCTGGAACGGCAGGTAGATGTGATCGAAGATCACGTTGATCAGCAGCAGGGTGATCAGGAAGCTCGCGCCGACCACCAGCCACAGGCGCAGAAACAGCCGCTTCATGCCGACCAGGACGAGGGATTGAACTGGTAGCCGCGGCCCCACACCGTCTTGATCCGCCGCGGTTCGCGCGCGTCATCGCCCAGCTTGCGGCGAAGCTTGCCGATGCTGACATCGACACTACGGTCCAGCCCGTCGAAGCCGATGCCGCGCACCGCCTGCAGGATCTGGTCACGCGAGAGAATCTGCCCCGGCTGGCTGGCCAGCAGCCACAGGATCTCGAATTCGGTGGTGCCCATGTCCACCGGCTGGCCGTGCAGATGCACCTCGCGCTGCATGCGGTCGATCAGCAGCTCGCCGTGCATCAGGCGGCAGGGGTTGCCGGTGTTGCTGCTGCCATGGCGGCGGCGCAGCAGGGCGCGCAGGCGGGCCAGCAGCAGGCGCGGCTCGATCGGCTTGTGCACATAGTCGTCGGCGCCCGATTCCAGGCCGAGCACCTGTTCGATGTCGTCCTCGCAGGCGGTCAGCATCAGGATCGGCACATCGGAGAAGCTGCGGATCTGCCGGCACACGTCTATGCCGCCGAGGCCGGGCAGCATCAGGTCCAGCACCACCAGTTCCGGCGCGTGCTGGCGGCAGGCCGCACCGGCGAGGTCGCCACGGGCCACATGCTGCACGGCGAAGCCATGTTCGTGCAGGTAGTCGCTGACCAGTTCGGCCAGGCGGCGGTCGTCCTCCACCAGCAGCACCGGGGTCGGCGAGCCGCTGGCGGCGGGTGTCCAGGGGGATGACTGCATGCGCTTGGGCCTCCGTGCCCGGGCAGGAGCGCCCGGTGGCGAAGCCTAGCAACGGCCCATGACGGCTGCCTGAATCGCGGCCAACCTGATAACCGGTGGTACTGGCGTCATCGCCAGCAGCTTTCAGCGCGTGGTTCTGGCTGGCCTATGGTGGCGGTTTCCCCGGATGGAGCCTGGCGCAATGAGCGACCCGCAGTGGCAACTGGAAACCCTGGCCGTGCATGGCGGCTACCGTCCCGACCCGACCACCCGCGCGGTGGCGGTGCCGATCTACCAGACGGTGGCGTATGCCTTCGATGACACCCAGCACGGCGCCGATCTGTTCGACCTGAAGGTGCCCGGCAACATCTACACCCGCATCATGAACCCCACCACCGACGTGCTGGAACAGCGCCTGGCCGCACTGGAGGGTGGCATCGGCGCGCTGGCACTGGCCTCGGGGCAGGCGGCGATCACCTATGCCATCCAGACCATTGCCGAGGCCGGTGACAACATCGTTGCCTCCAGTGCGCTGTATGGCGGCAGCCTCAACCTGCTGGCGCATACGCTGCCGCAGTACGGCATCCAGGCGCGCTTCGCCGACCCGGCCGATCCGTCCGCCTTCGCCGCGCTGATCGACGAACGCACCAAGGCGGTGTTCGTCGAATCGATCGGCAACCCGCGTGGCAACGTCACCGACATCGCCGCCATCGCCGAGGTCGCGCATGCCGCCGGCGTGCCGCTGATCGTCGACAACACCGTGGCCACCCCGTTCCTGTTGCGCCCGTTCGAGCACGGCGCCGACATCGTGGTGCATTCGCTGACCAAGTACCTCGGCGGCCACGGCAACAGCCTGGGCGGCGCGATCGTCGATTCCGGCCGCTTCGACTGGGCTGCACAACCCCAGCGCTTCGCGCGGCTCAACCAGCCCGACCCCAGCTACCACGGCGTGGTCTATACCGAAGCGCTGGGGCCAGCGGCCTACATCGGCCGCGCGCGGGTGGTGCCGCTGCGCAATACCGGCGCGGCGCTGTCACCGTTCAACGCGTTCCTGATCCTGCAGGGCATCGAAACCCTGGCGCTGCGCATGGAGCGCATCAACGCCAACGCGCTGGCTGTCGCGCAGTTCCTGAAGTCACACGCAAAGGTGGCCTGGGTGCGCTACGCCGGGCTGGCCGACGACCCCGAGCATGCCGCCGCGCAACGTTACCTGGGTGGGCACGGCTCCGGCGTACTGACCTTCGGCCTGCCGGGCGGCCGTGAAGCCGGCGCACGCTTCCTCGATGCACTGAAGCTGTTCACCCGCCTGGTCAACCTGGGCGACGCGAAGTCATTGGCCACCCATCCCGCCTCGACCACCCACCGCCAGCTGGATGCCGCCGAACTGGCCAAGGCCGGCGTCAGCGAGGACACCGTGCGGCTGTCGATCGGCATCGAGCATATCGGTGACCTGCGTGCCGACCTGGAGCAGGCCCTGGCTGGCGCCTGATAGCCGCACGCTTGGTCGTCATCGCCACAGGCGATCACCACCGGCACCGCGATGCGCTACGGTGGAACTGCCTCTCC
Source organism: Stenotrophomonas sp. INTA L402-1 (assembly GCF_059295135.1). Lineage (NCBI taxonomy): Bacteria > Pseudomonadati > Pseudomonadota > Gammaproteobacteria > Lysobacterales > Lysobacteraceae > Stenotrophomonas > Stenotrophomonas sp. INTA L402-1. Next base: position 40,007 of record NZ_JCAFWP010000013.1, on the reverse strand, counting down.
AAGGCATGGCAACGTGGCGATCCAGATCCCCGGTCGATGCGGGTCGACCGGGGATTTTTTTGTTTCCCATGTACCGTTGGCTGGCATCCAACCCGGTAGATCCACGCCATGCGTGGATGTATCTCCATCGGAATCGAACGTTCCGACAGTTCATCGAACAGCATCCACGCGTGGCGTGGATCTACTGCAGATCGCAGAAATCTGTCGAGGGCGGACTCACCCCGCCATCCCACAGGAAGCTCGCCTTTGCTGTTGCTCTGGCTTTTGCTGTCGCTTCAGCAGGTGCAGGGCTGCAAGCCCTGCCGCACCCACACTCCTCACACCACCGGAATACTGTGCTGTCCCAGCCCGCGATACGGCGGCGTGGCCATCACCATCTCGGCCAGCGAATACGCCAGCTCGCGCTCTGCCATCACCGTGCCATCGGCACCGTGTTCCAGCAGATGCTTCACCTCCGCATCGCTGTGCGCACGCGCCAGCAGGGTCAGATCCGGATTGATCGCACGCAGCTTGGCCAGCGCCTCACCGGCTTCCAGCGGCTGAGGAATCGCCAGCACCGCAATCTTCGCGCGTTCCGGATGCGCTTCGGCCAGCACGCGGTCGGCAGCAGCACTACCACGGATCGCCGCCAGGCCCTTGGCGTGCGCCTGTTCGACGTGCTCCTTGTTGTCATCGATCACCAGCACCGGCACGCCACGATCGCGCAGCACCTGCGCCAGCTCGCTGCCGACCCGGCCGTAACCAATGACGATGGCATGGTCATGCAGGTCACGCGAGGGACCGGTGGCCTCTTCCGGCTCGGCGGCCTGGGGCGACTGCTCCTGCTTGGCCTGCCAACGGTCAAGCAGCCCGAACACCAGCGGGTTGAGCATGATCGACACCAGCGCACCGGCCAGCACCAGCGACTGGCCTTCCTTCGGCAGGATCTGCAGCGCGACGCCGAGGCCGGCGATGATGAAGGCGAACTCGCCGATCTGCGCCAGGCTGGCCGAGATGGTCAGCGCGGTGCTGGTCGGGTGGCCGAACGCACGCACGATGAAGAACGCGGCGGCCGACTTGCCGAACATGATGATCAGCACCGTGGCCAGCACCTGCCAAGGGTGCTGGACGAGGATGTTGGGGTCGAACAGCATGCCGACCGAGACGAAGAACAGCACCGCGAACGCATCGCGCAGCGGCAGCGAATCATGTGCGGCCTTGTGGCTCAGCTCCGATTCGTTGAGCAGCATGCCGGCGAAGAACGCGCCCAGCGCGAACGAGACGCCGAACAGCATCGCCGAGCCGAACGCCACGCCCAGCGCGATCGCCAGCACCGACAGGGTGAACAGTTCGCGCGAACCGGTGCCGGCGATACGTTCGAGGATCCACGGGATGACCCGGCGCCCGACCACCAGCATCACCGCCACGAACAGGCCCAGCTGCACGAAGGTCCAGCCGATGTCGGCCAGCACGCTGCCCAGCGAGTGCGATTCCTTGGCCGCATCGGGGCCGAACACACCGGCCATCACCGGCATCATCACCAGCGCCAGCACACAGGCCAGGTCTTCCACGATCAGCCAGCCGACCGCGATCTTGCCGCGCATGGTCTCCAGCAGGCGGCGCTCCTCCATCGCCCGCAGCAGTACCACGGTACTGGCGGTGGCCAGCGAGAAACCGAAGATGACGCCATGCAGGGCTGGCCAGCCCATCAGCGAGGCCACGCCCCAGCCGAGCAGGGTAGCGACCGCGATCTGGCCGATGGCACCGGGGATGGCGATGGCCTTGACCGCCATCAGGTCCTTCAGCGAGAAGTGCAGGCCGACGCCGAACATCAGCAGCATCACGCCCAGCTCGGCCAGCTGGTTGGCCAGCGCCTGGTCGGCGACGAAGCCGGGAGTGAACGGACCTACGCAGATGCCAGCAACCAGGTAACCGACCAAGGGAGACAAGCGGAGCTTGTTGGCCAGCGCGCCGAAGATGAAGGCGAGCCCGAGGCCAACGGCAACGATGTTGATCAGGTCGGTGTCATGGTGCATCGGCACTCGCAGGAAATCGGGGGGATGACCCGATTTTCACCTAATGCGCCAAATGCGGCAAACCCAGGGGCAAATCCCTTCCCGCAGGGAAGGCACCTGCCCCCTGGGTTTGCCGGAGCATTTCTCCTCTACCCCGCCTTCGGCGCGCCCCTTCAACAAGAAGGGGCTCTCCTCCAGATGCGGCGAGGGGATGCCGGCCAGCGGCCGGCACTACCAGAGCGGCGCTGGGTATGGCCCGGCGCTACCAATACCGCTTACCAGGTGTACTTGACCCGGCCGTACACGTACGCGCCGTTGAAGCCGAACGGCGAGTAGTTGCTGTACGGCAGCATGCCGAAGGTGGAGTTCTGCAGGTCTTCGGTGCGGTCCGGGTACTTGTCCAGCAGGTTGTCGGCGCCCACGGTCAGGGTCCAGTTGCTGCTCGGCTTGTAGCTGGCCGAGGCATCTACCACCCAGGCGTCGCCATAGGTCTGGTCGCGCAGTGCGGTGGCCGAGTTGCGCACGGTGAATTTGCCGTAGCGGGTCGCGGCCAGGCCCAGTTCCCAGTGGTCCGAACGCCAGGTGCCGCTCAGGATCGCCTTGTCGCGCGGATAGCTGTCCTCGATGCGGCCGATCTCATCGCGGCCGATCAGCGACTGGGTCAGGCCCAGCGTGCCGAACACCGCCGGGGTGCCGCCGACGCGGCGCACTTCGGTGTCGTTGTAGCTGTACGCGGCGGTCAGTTCCAGGCTGCTGGCGCTGAAGGGCACCGTGTAGCTGGACACGAAATCGACACCGCGGGTGCGCGTATCCAGGCCGTTGGTGAAGTACGAGAACGCGGTCACCTGCGGCAGGCCCAGCGTGCCCAGCAGCGCGCTGGTGGCGGTGTTGGTGGTGATGCTGGACGACAATGCGATGCGGTCATCGATGTCGATCTGGTAGGCGTCGACGGTGATGTACAGGCGGTCGACCGGCTGCAGCACCAGGCCCAGGCTGTAGGAGGTGGAGGTCTCGGCCTTCAGCGGCGAGGCGCCCAGCGCCTGCGCAGCCGGGCTGGTGGTGGGGAAGGTGCCGCGCTCGACGAACACGCCGTTGAGGAACTGGCTGGTGACCGCCTGGTAGCCCTGCTGCGCCAGCGACGGTGCACGGAATCCGCTGGACGCGGTGGCCCGCAGCGCAACCTTGTCGGTGAACGCGTAGCGCGCCGACAGCTTGCCGGAGAAGCGGTCGCCGAAGTCCGAGTAATCCTCGTAGCGGCCGGTGATGCCGGCCGAGAACTTCTCGGTCAGGTCCGCTTCCAGACCCGCATAGACCGCGTAGTTGTGGCGGTCGGCATGCACTTCATTGGTGGGGGTGAAGCCACCGAAGCCCTGCGCGCCACTGCCGGTGTACGAGTTCAGCTCGCCCGGCTTCTGGTCCCACTTCTCCTTGCGGTATTCACCACCGAAGGACAGCGTGACCGGGTAGGCCAGGCCCCAGTCCAGCGACTTGGTCAGGTCGGCGTTGAAGATGTCCTGCTGGTACTTCAGCGTGCCGTCGTAGAACGAGCGCGGGCTGGTTGCGCCGAGGCTGTAGTTGATGCTGTTGCGGGTGTGGAAGTCGAGGGTGTTCTCGCCGTGGTTCAGGCTCAGGTCCCAGGTCCAGCCGTTGTCGGTGTTGCCCTTGACCCCGGCCACCAGCGAGCGGTCCTTGGAGTACTGGTTGATCTCCGGCACGAAGCCGTCCGGGTAGGTCTGCGCCAGCAGCGCGCTCTGCCCGCTGTGGTTGCGCGAGCGGTAGAACGCGAACGAGGTGATGTCGCGGTTGCTGAGCAGCGCGCTGGCGTAGCCGGTCACGCGGTCGCTGAAATCGAAGCTGGCGTTGACCGAAGCCGCAGTCGCATCCACGCGCGGGTCGCCGACGATGAAAGTCTTCTGGCCGATGCTCGGGAAGTTGCCGGTGTTCGGGGTGGTGCCGCGGTACGGGCCGGCGCGGTTGCTTTCGTCCTGCTGGCTGATCTGGCCAGCCACGTGCACGCGGCCACGGCCGTTGCCGAACTCGACGCCGGTATCGCCGGAGAGCTGGTACTTGTTGCCGTCACCGGCCGAGTACTGGCCGTAGTCCACCGCCAGGCTGCCGCCACTGCCGCTGCCCTTGAGCACGATGTTGATGACGCCGGCGATGGCGTCCGAGCCGTACTGCGCCGACGCACCGTCGCGCAGCACTTCCACGCGTTCGATGGCGGCGATCGGGATCGCATTGATGTCCACTGCCGACGAACCACGGCCGATGCTGCCGTTGACGTTGATCATCGCCGAGGTGTGGCGGCGCTTGCCGTCGACCAGCACCAGCACCTGGTCCGGTGACAGGCCGCGCAGCTGCGCCGGGCGCACACCGCTGGTGCCATCGGTCAGCGCCGGGCGCGGGAAGTTCAGCGAGGGCAGGGCGCGCGACAGGGCGGTGGCCAGCTCGCTGGTGCCGGTGGACTGCAGGGCTTCGGGGGTGATGATGTCGATCGGCGACTGCGATTCGGCCACCGTGCGGTCGGCCACGCGGGTGCCGGTGACGATCACCGTGTCCAGGGTGTTGGCGGCGGTGCCGGCCTGCTGGGCAGCGGCAACGAACGGAGAGCCACCGAGTGCGACAGCGACGGCGGCGGCGATCAGGCTGGTCTTGCGGGTCATCGGGACGGAGCTCCGGTTGGCGGGGGCGGCACCGGAATCGACATCACGGGGGTGAGGCGGACGGCGGTTGTTGCGGTGCGCAAAGCAGGAATTAACGGGATATTCAGTGCGTGTCAAATGCCAGTCATCGGAAAAAACGTTGCAGCAGCAACCATTTAGCCCGGATCGGCACTGGCGGGGGAGGGAGCCCGGGACGCGCGCGGCAAGGACGTGGGAGAGAGGAACGCCGGCCGCCGCGCATCCCGGGACGCGTCAAGTATTCGTTAACGCTAGAATTGCGTCGCAGGAACAGTGCTCACCAGCACATTCCATCTGGTTATATGGACGCCTCCCCCGATGATTTCCCTTCGTAATTTCGCCTTGCGCCGCGGCGAGCGGCTGCTGTTGTCCAATGTCGACCTGACCCTGCACGCCGGTTACCGGGTGGGTGTGGTCGGCCGCAACGGTGCTGGCAAGTCCAGCCTGTTCGCGGCGGTGAAGGGCGAGCTGGAGGCGGACAAGGGCGATGTCGATCTGCCCGGCAAGGTGCGCATCGCCAGCGTCGCCCAGGAAACCCCGTCGCTGCCCGACCCGGCGCTGAGCTTCGTGCTGGGCGGTGACATCGAGGTGGCTGCAGTGCTGGCCGCCGAGGCCGAGGCGACCGCCCGTGAAGACTGGGAAGCGGTGGCCGAGGCGCACACGAAGATGGCCGAGCTCAATGCCTACGACGCCGAAGCGCGCGCCGGCAAGCTGCTGCACGGCCTCGGTTTCCCGGCAGAGACCCACCACCGCGCGGTGTCCTCGTTCTCCGGCGGCTGGCGCGTGCGCCTGAACCTGGCACGCGCGCTGATGATGCCCAGCGACCTGCTGCTGCTGGACGAACCGACCAACCACCTGGATCTGGACGCGGTGTACTGGCTGGAGCAGTGGCTGCTGAAATATCCGGGCACTCTGCTTCTGATCTCGCATGACCGCGAGTTCCTCGACAACGTGGCCACCCACACCCTGCACCTGCACGGTGGCGGCGCCAAGCTCTACCCGGGCGGCTACACCGACTTCGAGCGCCAGCGCGCCGAACAGCTGCGCCAGCAGCAGATCGCGCACGAGAAGGAACAGGCCGAGCGTGCCCACCTGCAGAGCTTCATCGACCGCTTCAAGGCGCAGGCCAGCAAGGCCGCGCAGGCGCAGAGCCGCATGAAGCGCCTGGCCAAGCTGGCCGGCACCGAAGCGGTGCGTGCCGAGCGCGAGTTCCGCATCGAGTTCGCGCCGCCGGCCAAGCTGCCGTTCTCGCTGATCCGCCTGAACCACGTCGAGGCCGGCTACGGCAAGGACGCGGTGATCCTGCACAACGTCGGCTTCGGCCTGGAAGCGGGCCAGCGCATCGGCCTGCTCGGCCCCAACGGTGCCGGTAAGACCACGCTGGTGAAGACCCTGGTGGGCGAGCTGGCGCCGATCGTCGGCGAGCGCATGGCGCACCCGGACCTGAAGATCGGCTACTTCGCCCAGCACACGGTGGAGTCGCTGCACGAAGGCCAGTCGCCGATGGAGCATTTCCGCGAGATCGCCCCGGACGCACCGAACCAGTCGTTCCGCGATTTCCTCGGCAAGTGGAACTTCCCGGGCGACCGCGCGTTCGAGCCGGTGGATGGTTTCTCCGGCGGCGAGCGCGCGCGCCTGGCGCTGGCGCTGATCGCCTGGCAGCAGCCGAATGTGCTGCTGCTGGACGAACCGACCAACCACCTTGACCTGGAAATGCGCGAAGCGCTGGCTGAGGCACTGGCCACCTTCGAAGGCGCGATCGTGATGGTCTCGCATGACCGCCATCTGATCGGCCTGGTCTGCGATACCTACTGGCGCGTGGCCGATGGCGTGGTCGAGCCGTTCGACGGCGACCTCGACGCCTACGCGGCGTGGCTGCGCACCCGACCGCAGGCGCAGGGCACCAAGGCGCGCATGGAACAGGTGGAAGAGCCGGTGGTGGTCAAGACCGCGCCGGTGGCTCAGGTGGTGCAGAAGAAGCCGGTGAACCCGCACAAGCTGGCCGCCGCCGAAGCCAAGGTGGCCGAACTGGAAAGCGCTCTGGCCGAGCTGGACCGCCAGCTGGCCGACCCGGCCAACTACGCCGATGCCACCCGCATGGCGGTGATCGGCCGTGACCGCGAAACCGCTGCCGCCCAGCTGGAAAAAGCCGAAGCCGCGTGGATGGAACTGCTGGAGTCCTGACCGGTAGTGCCGGCCGCTGGCCGGCAGCGCGATGCGCCCACCACGATCAAGGGGTTGCCGGCCAGCGGCCGGCACTACCTACGCGCCCTGTGCCTGCAGCCATTCGCGGAACCGCTTCGCCGGCTCACGCTCGGCACGCGAGCGCAGTCGCGTGAGCCAGTAGCGCCCCAGCTCCAGCGTGGTGCTGAATGGCTGCAGCAGGCGACCCTCGGCCAGTTCCTGCTCGAACATGCGCAGCGGCAGCAGCGCCACGCCGGCACCACCCACCGCGGCCATCGCCACCGTCAACGACGAATCAAACACCGGCCCGCGGGCTTCCACGCCACTCACTCCTGCCGCCTGCAGCCAGCGCGGCCATTCGTCGCTGCGGTAGGAGCGCAGCAGGGGCAGGGTGCCCAGGTCGCGTGGCTGTTTGAGCCGCCGCGCCAATGCTGGTGCGCACAGCGGTGCAAACGGCGCGTCGAGGATCGCTGTGCAGGCCTGGCCCTGCCAGTCGCCATCACCGAAGCGGATCGCCAGGTCCAGCCCCTCGCCGGCCAGATCAATGCGATTGTTGTGGGTCTGCAGTCGCAGCTCGATGTCCGGGTGCGCGGCCTCGAACGCAGCCAGCCGTGGCAGCAGCCAACCGGTGGCGAAGGTGCCGACCACGCCCAGCGTCAGTACTTCACGGGCCGGGCCACCGGTGTAGCGCGCGATGCTGGCCGAGATGCGCTCGAACGATTCGTTGAGCACCGGATACAGCGCCGCGCCCTCCTCGGTGAGCGCCACGCCGCGCGGCAGACGATGGAACAGACGGATGCCGAGCCGGTCCTCCAGCCCGCGGATCTGGTGGCTCAGCGCGGCCTGGCTGACGCACAGCTCCAGCGCGGCACGGGTGAAGTTCTGGTGGCGTGCGGCCGCCTCGAAGGCACGCAGGGCGTTCAGCGGCAGGGTAGGGTGCAGCATCAGAGTAGTCGTGAGCCAGGGTGATGGCTGATCCTACCTGCCTCGCGCCCAGTTCAGGAGAATTAAGGGGTTGATTGCGACAGTCATTAATCCAGCTAATGCCTCCCGCTGATTTTTCGCGCTGGTCGCCTGCGTGCGAGGCTTCAATAATCGAACGGTCCCCCAGGAGAACCCCGCATGCTCGCCCGTCGCCGATTCCTGCAGTTCAGTGGTGCCGCCGTGGCTTCCTCGCTTGCCCTGCCGTTGCTGGCCCGTGCGGCGGGCAAGACCGCCGCCAGTGCACCGACCGATGCCGCCCTCACCGCCGCCACCGACTTCGCCGCACTGGAAAAGGCCTGTGCCGGCCGCCTCGGCGTGACCCTGTTGGACACTGCGAGCGGTCGCCGCATCGGTCATCGCCAGGACGAGCGTTTCCCGATGTGCAGCACGTTCAAGAGCGTGCTGGCCGCCACCGTACTCAGCCAGGCTGAGCGCACCCCTGGGCTGCTGGACACGCGCGTGCCGGTGCGCGATGCCGATCTTCTCTCGCACGCGCCGGTCACCCGTCGCCACGCCGGCAAGGACATGACCGTGCGTGACCTGTGCCGTGCCACGATCATCACCAGCGACAACACTGCAGCCAACCTGCTGTTCGGCGTGGTCGGTGGCCCGCCCGCGGTGACTGCGTTCCTGCGCGCGAGCGGTGATGCGGTGAGCCGCAGTGATCGCCTGGAGCCGGAGCTGAACAGCTTTGCCAAGGGCGATCCGCGCGACACCACCACGCCGGCGGCGATGGCTGCGACCCTGCAGCGCGTGGTGCTGGGCGAGGTGCTGCAGCCGGCGTCGCGGCAGCAGCTGGCCGATTGGCTGATCGACAACGAAACCGGCGACGCCTGCCTGCGCGCGGGCCTGGGCAAGCGCTGGCGCGTCGGTGACAAGACCGGCAGCAACGGCGAGGACGCGCGCAACGACATCGCCGTGTTGTGGCCGCTGGCCGGCGGCACGCCCTGGGTGCTGACCGCCTACCTGCAGGCGGGTGCGATCAGCAACGAACAGCGTGCCACGGTGCTGGCGCAGGTTGGCCGCATCGCCGATCGGCTGATCGGTTGAGGTAACCGGGGTCATTCAGAAGTGGCTTGCCGGATCGGTTCGGCGCGCGCATCCTGCGCGCGTTCGAATCACACGGAAGTCCCCCATGAGCCATGAACTGATCTACCTGCTGCTGATCTTCGCGCTGCTGGTGATCCCACGCGCGCTGCAGCGTTTCAGCCTGCCCGCGCCGCTGACCTGCCTGCTGTTCGGCATCATCGGCATGCTCTGGCTGGGCGACCAGGCGCACGACGCGGTGATCGGTCTGTTGGCCACGCTGGGCATTTCCTCGCTGTTCCTGTTCGCCGGCCTGGAAGTGGATCTGCAGGCGCTGCGCCGTGGCATGTGGCCGCTGCTGGCGCATCTGGTGATCCGTACCGGCACGCTGTTCGGTGTGGGCTGGCTGGCCTGGCGCTACGCGGGGCTGCCGTGGCAGGCCGCCGGCCTGCTGGCGCTGGCGCTGCTGACGCCGTCCACCGGCTTCATCATGGATTCGCTGTCGCGGCTGGGCCTGAGCGAGGACGAGCGGTTCTGGGTGACCAGCAAGGCCATTGCCGGTGAACTGCTGGCGCTGGCGGCGTTGTTCATCGTGCTGCAGGCCGGTGATCCGGGGCACATGGCGCTGTCCAGCCTGGCCCTGCTGGCGATGATGGTCGGCCTGCCGCTGCTGTTCATCGCGCTGGGCCGCTGGGTGGCGCCGCACGCGCCGGGTTCGGAGTTCTCGCTGCTGGTCATGGTCGGCATGGTCGCGGCGTACATCACCTATCTGCTGGGTGTGTATTACCTGGTCGGTGCCTTCATCGCCGGCCTGGTCGCGCGCCTGCTGCACCAGCGCATGCCGCTGCTGGCCTCGCACGAGAACCTGCATGCGCTGCGCCTGTTCGCCTCGTTCTTCGTGCCGTTCTACTTCTTCAACGCCGGCACCAAGGTGCCCAGCGAAGCACTGAGCTTTGAGGCGCTGGGGCTGGGCATCGTGATCACCCTGGTGGTGCTGCCGCTGCGCATCGGCGTGGTCTGGCTGCAGCGTCGGGTGATGTTCGGCGAGAGCTTCCGCAGCAGCCTGAGGGTCTCGCTGGCGCTGGCGCCGACGCTGATCTTCACCCTGGTGCTGGCCGCGATCATGCGCGAGCGCTTCCAGATCCCGGCGGTGCTGTTCGGAGCGCTGCTGCTGTATGCGGCGCTGACCACGCTGCTGCCGTCGCTGGTGTTCCGCACGCCGTTCGATGTCGATCCGGTTGAACAGGAACCTGCGGGTGAAGGCGAAGCCGCGCCGGTGGCGGCCACCGAAACGCTGCCAGCGGCATCTGCAGTCGATCGCTGAGCGGATGCTGCGCGTGCGGTTTGCGCACTTCGGCCATGGCCGTTAGGGTTGGGGCATGAAACTGCCTGCCGTTGTCACCGCTTCCGCCCTCCTGCTCAGCCTTGCTGCGTGTTCGCAGCGCTCCGATACGGTCGCCCATGATCTGGCGACCGCACCGGCCGATGCCTTCATGGCCGCCATCGCCGCGCATTGCGGCCAGGCTTACGCCGGCAAGGTGGTGGAGGACACGCCGGCACCGACCGGCAAGGATCCGTTCGCCGGGCAGCGCCTGGTCATGCATGTGCGCGGCTGTGCCGATCCGGCGCACGAGCTGCGCATCCCGTTCCATGTCGGCGATGACCACTCGCGGACCTGGGTGCTGACCCGTACGGAAACCGGCCTGCGCCTGAAGCACGACCATCGCCACGAAGACGGCAGCCCCGACGCGATCACCCTCTACGGTGGCGACAGCACGCCGCCGGGCACCGCCGAGCGCCAGCAGTTCCCCGCCGACGCCGATTCGGTGGCGATGTTCCGCCGCGCCGACATGCTGGCCTCCACGCACAACACCTGGGCGATGGAGATTGATCCCGACCAGACCTTTGTCTACGAGCTGACCCGCCCGGAGGGCCGCCGCTTCCGCGTGCAGTTCGACCTGAGCAAGCCGGTCGACCTGCCGCCCGCACCGTGGGGCGACGAGAAGGCGCCAGCACCCTGATCTTCGGGTCGGATCCCTCCGACGAAGGGATCCGACCGTGTACTTACCGCGTACCGAAACGCGCGCGGCAGCCGTTGCTCACCCACACCTGGCCACGTGAGTAGCCCCAGCTGCGGCCTTCCTGGCAGGCACTGCCGGACAGCTGCTGCTGCAGCACCGGGCGGCCCTGACGCTCATCCCAGTCGCAGGTCTGCGAGCGGTTGTTGTTGCTGCTGCAGGTAACTGAGTAATTGCTGTTGCCGCCCCCCCAGCCACCGCCACCGCCGCCCCAGCCGCGGGCTTCGGCGAATTCGGCACGGCAGCCGCCACTGACCCAGACCGCGCCGTTGCGCACGCCCCAGGTACGCCCTTCGTTGCAGGGGCTGCCGGACAGCTGGCGGACCAGGCGGGCATTGCGCCAGCCGACCGGGCAGCTGCGCTCGCGGTTGTTCTGGCTCTCGCAGCGGATGGTCTCGCCAGGCCGGCCGTTGTTGCCGCCCCAGCCACCGCCATTGCCATTGCCGCCGCCCCAGCCACCGCGGGCCTCGACGAATTCGGCGCGGCAACCGTTGGTGACCCAGATGCTGCCGTTACGGCTGCCCCAGGTGCGTCCTTCATCGCAGTCCGAGCCGGACAGCTGGCGCACCAGCTGCGCATTGCGCCAGCCGGTGTTGCAGACCCGTTCGCGGTTGTTCTGGCTTTCGCAGCGGACCACGCCGCTCTGCGCATACGCGGAAGGGGCGGGCAGGGCAAGGGTGCCCGCGGCACCCAGGCTGAGGGTTACGGCCAGGCTGGCCAGGGACAGCGGTTTCATGGCGGCATCCCATACGGTGGCAGGTGCCCGACTATAGGGAGGGGGGCGATCAAGCCGGTGTGACTGGCCGGATTTGCCCCGGCCGGGGCCTCGGCCGCAGAATACGAGGCTTTCCGGCCCCCATCCGGTGCCGGCGTTCTCCAGCGGAGCTTCCCCCCATGCGTACCCACTTCTGCGGCCTGGTCGATGAGACCCTGATTGGCCAGACTGTCACCCTCGCCGGCTGGACCGACGTGGCCCGTAACCAGGGCGGCGTCTGCTTCATCGATCTTCGAGATCATGAAGGCATCGTGCAGGTGACCGTGGAAGTCGACAACGCCGACGTGTTCGCCGTGGCCGCGTCGCTGGGCTACGAGGACGTGCTGCAGGTGGAAGGCGTGGTGCGTGCCCGCCACGCGGTGAACGACAAGATGCGCACCGGCAAGGTGGAAGTGATCGCCACCGCCATCACCGTGCTGAACAAGGCCGCGCCGCTGCCGTTCCACGCCCACGAGAATCCGGGCGAGGAAACCCGCCTGAAGTACCGCTACCTGGACCTGCGCCGCCCGGAAATGCAGCGCATGCAGCGCACCCGCATCAAGCTGGTGCAGGCCCTGCGCCGCCATCTGGACGAAAAGGGCTTCCAGGACATCGAGACCCCGATCCTGACCAAGGCCACCCCGGAAGGCGCGCGCGACTTCCTGGTGCCGGCGCGCATGCACCCGGGCGAGTTCTACGCCCTGCCGCAGAGCCCGCAGCTGTTCAAGCAGATCCTGATGGTGGCCGGCTTCGACCGCTACTACCAGATCGCGCGCTGCTTCCGCGACGAGGCCCTGCGTGCCGACCGCCAGCTGGAATTCACCCAGCTGGACATGGAATTCGCCTTCGTCCGCGAGCGCGACGTGCAGGATTTCGTCGAGGACATGATCCGCGCCATCTTCAAGGAAGTGGTCGACGTCCAGCTGGATGCCAGCTTCCCGCGCATGACCTGGGCCGAGGCAATGCGTCGCTACGGCTCGGACAAGCCGGACCTGCGCATCGCGCTGGAGCTGGTCGACGTGGCCGAGCTGGTCAAGGACAGCGAGTTCGCCGTGTTCACCGGCCCGGCCAATGACGCCGAAGGCCGCGTCGCCGCGCTGCGCATCCCGGGCGGTGCAGCGCTCAGCCGCAAGCAGATCGACGAATACGCAGCGCATGCCGCCAAGTACGGCGCCAAGGGCCTGGCCTACATCAAGATCGCCGACAACGGCGAAGTCAGCTCGCCGATCCAGAAGTTCTTCAGCGAGGAATCCTTCGCCGCCCTGGTCGCGCACGTCGGTGCCGGCAATGGCGACATCGTGTTCTTCGGTGCTGGTGGCTACAACAAGGTCTCCGACTTCATGGGCGCGCTGCGCCTGAAGGCCGGCAAGGACTTCGGCCTGGTCGCCGACGGCTGGGCCCCGTTGTGGGTCACCGACTTCCCGATGTTCGAGTGGGACGACGAAGCGCAGCGTTACGTCGCCCTGCATCACCCCTTCACCGCACCGGCGGTGGACGACATCGCCGACCTGCGTGCCAATGCCCGTACCGCCGTTTCGCGCGGCTACGACATGGTGCTCAACGGCAATGAAATCGGCGGCGGCTCGATCCGTATCCACCGTCCGGACATGCAGAGCGCAGTGTTTGAACTGCTGGGCATCGGCGCCGAAGAGGCCCGCGCCAAGTTCGGCTTCCTGCTCGACGCGCTGAACTACGGCGCGCCGCCGCACGGTGGCATCGCCTTCGGTATCGACCGCATCGCCGCGCTGATGGCCGGCACCGAGTCGATCCGCGACGTCATCCCATTCCCGAAGACCACTGGTGCACAGGATCTGATGACCGACGCGCCGTCGCCGATCGTCGACGTGCAGCTGGCCGAAGTACACATCCAGGTTCGCCCCAAGACCAACTGATCAGGAGATCCAGGCAATGACCGAGTTTGCGTTTTCGCTGGAGTGGGAAAAGCTGGGCAATGAAGGCTCCGAGGCCACCCTGGTCACCGAGCGTGCACGCGTGTTCGGTGGTTGGCTGGTCCGTGTCGGTACCAACCCGGCGGCGATGGCCCTGACCTTCGTCGCCGACGGCGAAGGCCGTTGGGATGGTGAAGACTTCGGCGTCGAGGATTACGAGGACGACGAAGAGGAAGAGTACGACGAGGACGAGGAAGGCGAAGAAGAGGAAGACGGCGAGGAAGAAGAGGACGACGAGGAATACGAAGAGGAAGAGGAAGAAGACGAGAAGGCAGCGGCGGAACGGGCTTGACCCGAACCGTTGTCCTGACGTCAACTCGACCCATGTATTCGATCCGCCGCGCTACTGTGGACGACGCGCCGACCCTGTCGGCGCTGGCCGCCCGCACGTTCACCGAAACCTTCGGACATCTTTATCCGCCGCAGGACCTGCAGGCGTTCCTGGATGAGTCCTATACGGTCGAGCGCCAGCGCACGATCCTGGCCCACCCCGATTACGCGGTGTGGCTGCTGGAACTGGATGGGGAGGCGGTCGGCCATGCCGCCGCCGGCCCCTGTGGCCTGCCGCATCCCGAGGTGAAGCCTGGTGACGGCGAACTCAAGCGGCTGTACCTGATCAAGACGCAGCAGAGCTGCGGCTGGGGCAGCCGGCTGCTGGAAACCGCATTGGCCTGGCTGGAACAGCCGGGCCCGCGCACGCTGTGGCTGGGCGTGTGGTCGGAAAACTTCGGTGCGCAGCGCTTCTACGCCCGTTATGGTTTCGAGAAGGTCGGCGAGTACCTGTTCCCGGTCGGCGACACGAACGATCTTGAATTCATCCTGCGCCGCGCACCGCGCGAGGCCTGACGTTCACCGCCGCTTGCTGCGCGCGCGTGTCCAATCACCGTACGTTCCTGCCCCGCTGACTGCCAGGCTGTTTGCATGACTCCCCCCGTATTACTGCTGCATGGCATCTGGAACGCCCGCGCCTGGGTCGGGCCGCTGGCCTGGCGCCTGCGCGCGCGTGGCTTTCAGGTGCATGCGTTTGGTTATTCCTCGGTGTTCGGCGGCCCGGACGTGGCCGTGCCGCAGCTGCTGGAGCGGCTGGCCGATGCCGGCCCGCTGTCGCTGGTCGGCCATAGCCTGGGCGGACTGCTGGCGCTGGAGGCATTGCGTCGCAATCCGCAGCTGCCGGTGCAACGCGTGGTCTGCCTGGGGTCACCGCTGCGCGGCAGTGGTACGGCGCGTTCGCTGTCCGAACATGGCTGGGGCCTGGCCCTGGGCCGCAGCAGCGATCTGCTGCTGGACGGCCTGCCGGACTGGCAGGGCAAAGCCGAGGTCGGCCTGATCGCTGGTTCGGTCCCGCACGGGCTGGGTAGCCTGCTCGGCGCCATTGACGATGCCTCCGACGGTACCGTGGCGCTGGCCGAGACCCGGCTGCCGGGGCTGGCTGACCACTGCGTGGTGCGTACCAGCCACAGCGGCCTGGTGGTGTCGCCGGATGCAGCCCGGCAGACCGCGCATTTCCTCCGTCACGGCCAGTTCCAGCACGGTCGCGCCGCCGCCGCCGCGTAAGTCGGTGGGCGCGAACGTCCTCCATTGGTGGGGGCAAAACGTTGGTTCGCACGCTCTTCGCCGGGCCAAGGCCGGCGGCATCTGGCCGGCCTCGACACGGTCACGGGGCCCGATCAGGTAGAATCCGCGGCCTTATCCATCAACGCACGTACGGAAAGACCCATGGGTAGAGGCCCCTCCATCGAAAACCGCAAAAACGCGTCTGACGCGAAGCGCGGCAAGATTTTCACCAAGATCATCCGTGAGATCGGCGTTGCCGCGCGCGGCGGTGGAGGCGACCCCAACAACAACCCGCGCCTGCGCGTGGCGATGGACAAGGGCCTGACCGCGAACATGTCCAAGGACGTGATCGAGCGCGCCATCAAGAAGGCCACCGGCGAGCTGGAAGGTGTCGAGTACGAGGAAATCCGCTACGAGGGCTATGCCCCGGGTGGCGTGGCGGTCATCGTCGACTGCCTGACCGACAACCGCGTGCGCACGGTGGCCGATGTCCGCCATGCGTTCAGCAAGTGCGGCGGCAACATGGGCACCGAAGGCTCGGTGAGCTTCATGTTCAAGCGCGTGGGCGTGCTGCATTTCGCCGCAGGTGCCGATGAGGACGCCATTTCCGAAGCGGCCATCGAGGCCGGTGCGGACGACATCGTGGTCTATCCCGAAGATGGCGCGATCGACGTGCTCACCGCCGCCGACAGCTACCACGCGGTCAAGGAAGCGATGGAAGCGGCCGGACGCACGCCGGATCATGCGGAACTGACCTTCCGAGCCGACAACGACATCAAGGTCGAAGGCGACACCGTCCTGCAGGTCAAGAAGCTGCTGGACATGCTGGAAGACCTCGACGACGTACAGGATGTGTACTCCAACGCCGATCTCGGCGCGGACGCGTACGCCTGAACGGACGCACCACCGGTCGCCTTTGGCGGCCGGTGAGCGGACAATGCGCACCATGATGACCCCAGCCGTTTCCTGCCATTGCCGCTGCCAGCGTCCGTCCCGGGCCTTCGGCAGCCGCGTGTGTGCCGCATGACCCGCATTCTTGGCATCGACCCGGGTTCGCAGCGGACCGGGGTCGGCATCATCGATGTCGATGCCACCGGCCGGGTGAGCCATGTGCATCACCAACCGCTGGTGCTGCTGGGCGCTGATGACTTCCCGCAGCGGATGAAGCTGCTGGTGCTGGGCCTGGCCGACCTCTGCCGTGAGTACGAACCGCAGGAAGTGGCCATCGAACGCGTGTTCATGGCACGCAACCCCGATTCGGCGCTGAAGCTGGGCCAGGCCCGTGGCGCGGCGATTTCGGCCGTGGTGCTGCGCGACCTGCCGGTGCACGAATATGCCGCCAGCGAGATCAAGCTGGCGGTGGTCGGGCGCGGCGGCGCCGAAAAGCAACAGGTTCAACACATGGTCGGGCTCATGCTCAACCTGAAAACCAAGCTGCAGGCCGACGCGGCCGACGCGTTGGCGGTGGCCATCACCCATGCCCACGTAAGGGCAACGGCCAACCGCCTGGGGCTCAGTGCCCGCCAGGCGTGGGGCCGCAAATGAGGAGCTGCACGCAATGATCGGTCGACTGCGCGGCATCGTCGCCTACAAGGCGCCGCCGTGGCTGGTGGTGGACGTGAACGGAGTGGGCTACGAGCTGGAGGCGCCGATGAGCACCTTCTACGACCTGCCCGAACTCGGCCGCGAGGTCACCCTGTACACCCATTACTCGCAGAAGGAAGACAGCGTCTCGCTGTACGGCTTCCTGCGCGAGGGCGAGCGGCGCCTGTTCCGCGACGTGCAGAAGGTCAGCGGCATCGGCGCGAAGATCGCGCTGGCCGTGCTGTCCGGTGTCACCGTCGAGGAGTTCGCGCGCATGGTCCAGGCTGGCGACATCACCGCGCTGACCCGCATCCCCGGCATCGGCAAGAAGACCGCCGAGCGCATGGTGCTTGAGCTGCGCGACCGCGCTGCCCAGTTCGGTGCCGGTGGCGCGCTGCCGACCGGCAGTGGCCCGGCCCCGGCTGATCCGCTGTCCGATGCCACCGTGGCCCTGCAGCAGCTGGGTTACAAGCCGGCTGAAGCGGCGCGGATGGCCCGCGAAGCCTTCAATGAAGGTGATGAAGTGGCCATCGTGATCCGCAAGGCGCTGCAGTCGGCGCTGCGCTGACCCGCTTTCCTTTCCTCCAACGAACCGCCTGAGCCCCGCCAGGAGTCCCATGTCCAGCAGTCAAACCCCGCACGCAGCCGCCCCCGGCGGCCACGGTCACGCCCCTCCAGCCGGAGGCCTGGCGCTGATCATCGGTGCGATCGGCGTGGTCTTCGGCGATATCGGCACCAGCCCGCTGTACACCCTGAAGGAGGCGTTCTCGCCGCACTACGGGCTCAACAGCGACCATGACACCGTGCTGGGCGTGCTGTCGCTGGCGTTCTGGGCGCTGAACATCGTGGTCACCCTGAAGTACGTGACCATCATCATGCGCGCCGACAATGACGGCGAAGGCGGCATCATGGCGCTGATGGCGCTGACCCAGCGCACGCTGCGCAACGGGTCGCGCTCGGCCTATGTGGTCGGCATCCTCGGCATCTTCGGTGCCTCGCTGTTCTTCGGCGATGGCGTGATCACCCCCGCGATATCGGTGCTGGGTGCGGTGGAAGGCCTGGAAGTTGCCGCGCCAGGACTGCACGCCTTCATCGTTCCGATCACCGTGGTGGTACTGCTGGCGGTGTTCGCGGTACAGCGCTTCGGCACCGCGAAGATCGGCAAGCTGTTCGGGCCGATCACCTCGATCTGGTTCATTTCGCTGGCGGCGATCGGCATCTACAACATCGTCGATGCACCGGAAGTGCTGAAGGCGTTCAACCCGTGGTGGGCGATCCGCTTCTTCATGGAGCATGGCTGGCACAGCATCTTCATCCTGGGCGCGGTGGTGCTGGCAGTGACCGGTGGCGAGGCGCTGTACGCCGACATGGGCCACTTCGGTGCCAAGCCGATCCGCCACGCCTGGTACTTCTTCGTGCTGCCGTGCCTGGTGCTGAACTACCTGGGGCAGGGTGCGCTGGTGCTCAACCACCCCGAGGCGGTAAAGAATCCGTTCTTCGAAGCGGTGCCGTCGTGGGCGCTGTACCCGATGATCATCCTGGCCACGATGGCAGCGGTGATTGCCTCGCAGTCGGTCATCACCGGCGCGTTCTCGGTCTCGCGCCAGGCCATGCAGCTGGGCTACATCCCGCGCATGCGCATCAAGCACACCTCGCACGACACCATCGGCCAGATCTACATCCCGGGCATCAACTGGGGTATCGCAGTGATGGTGATCGGCCTGGTGCTGGCCTTCCGCAGCTCGTCCAACCTGGCCGTGGCCTACGGCATCTCGGTGTCGGCCACGATGCTGATCGATACCCTGCTGCTGGCCCTGGTGGCGCGCTCGCTGTGGCCGAAGGCGCGCAAGTGGATCCTGCCGCTGTGCGTGGTGTTCTTCGTCATCGACCTCGGCTTCGTCATCGCCAACGGCGCCAAGCTGCTGCAGGGCGCCTGGTTCCCGGTGGTGCTGGGTATCTTCCTGTTCACCATGATGCGCACCTGGCGCCGTGGCCGCGAGCTGCTGCGCGATGAGATCCGCAAGGACGGCATTCGCCTGGACACCTTCCTGCCAGGCCTGATGCTGGCGCCGCCGGTACGCGTGCCGGGCACCGCGGTATTCCTCACCGCCGACCCGACCGTGGCTCCGCATGCGCTGATGCACAACCTCAAGCACAACAAGGTGCTGCACGAGCGCAACGTGTTCCTGCACGTGGAAACCCTGCCCATTCCCTACGCGATGGAAGGGCAGCGGCTGAAGATCGAATCGGTGGGCGACGAGTTCTACCGCGTCTACGTGCGCTTCGGTTTCATGGAGACCCCGGACGTGCCGCTGGCGCTGATGCGCTCGTGCGACCACGGCGGCATCTACTTCGACCCGATGGACACCACCTTCTTCGCCAGCCGCGAAACCATCGTCGCCACCGCCAACCGCGGCATGCCGATCTGGCGTGACAAGCTGTTCGCGCTGATGCACAGGAACGCCGCTCCGGCGACCGGGTTCTTCCGGATTCCGGGCAACAGATTGGTGGAACTGGGCGCGCAGGTGGAGATTTAATCTCCACCTGCGCTACGTCCCACGATTTGCTGCGCAAACCGTGGGCCCCGCGCGCATTCCACCTTATCCCCCCGCCTGTCGGCGCGCCCCCTTGAACAACAAGGGGGCTCCACTTGCGGAGATGCCGCGCGCTTGAAGCTTGGCCCACTCTGCTCTCCAGTTTCCTCCACGCCTGGATCTATCGTGCCGACCAACGGTCGGCACCCACCAAAGCAGAACGCCGTTCCGACAGGCCGCAGGAAACTGTCGAAGGCGGGGTGGGGCCGCTTGCGGGGGCGTGAGCCGCATGGATGCGGCGACCGAGCTTACATGGACGTACTTGCAGCGTCCCCGCAAGCGGACCCACCCCGCCATTCCCCAGGAAGCCCGCTTCGGCTGTTGCTTTGGATGTTGCCGTTGCCGTTGCCTCTGCGGGTGCCGGGCGCAGCCCGGCCGAAACCCGTACTTTTGCCGCATAATCAGCACATGACCGACGACCGCATCATCGGCGCCGGCGCCACCCGCGAGGATGACGCCGCCGACGCCAGCATCCGCCCCAAGCGCCTTGCCGACTACCTCGGCCAGGTGCCGGTGCGCGAGCAGATGGAGATCTACATCCAGGCGGCCAAGGGGCGCGGCGACGCGCTCGACCACGTGCTGATCTTCGGGCCGCCCGGCCTGGGCAAGACCACCCTCAGCCATGTCATCGCCAACGAACTGGGCGTGGCCCTGCGGGTCACCTCCGGCCCGGTGATCGAGAAGGCCGGCGACCTCGCCGCGCTGCTGACCAACCTGCAGCCGCACGATGTGCTGTTCATCGACGAGATCCATCGCCTGTCGCCGGTGGTGGAGGAAGTGCTGTACCCGGCGATGGAAGATTTCCAGATCGACATCATGATCGGCGAGGGCCCCGCCGCCCGCTCGATCAAGATCGACCTGCCGCCGTTCACCCTGATCGGTGCCACCACCCGTGCTGGCCTTCTGACCGCGCCGTTGCGCGACCGCTTCGGCATCGTCCAGCGCCTGGAGTTCTACAGCGTCGAGGAGCTGACCCGGATCGTGCGCCGCTCGGCAGCCATCCTGGCCATCGACTGCACCGCCGATGGCGCCGGCGAGATCGCACGCCGCGCGCGTGGCACCCCGCGTATCGCCAACCGCCTGCTGCGCCGCGTGCGCGACTATGCGCAGGTGAAGGCCGGCGGCCACATCGACGAGGCCGTGGCCCAGGCCGCGATGAAGATGCTCAAGGTCGACCCGGAGGGCTTCGACGAGCTTGACCGGCGCCTGCTCAAGACCATGGTCGACTACTTCGACGGCGGTCCGGTCGGCATCGAATCGCTGGCGGCGGCGCTGTCTGAAGAGCGCGGCACGCTGGAAGACGTGGTCGAGCCGTACCTGATCCAGCAGGGCTTCCTGGTGCGCACCGCGCGTGGCCGCATGGCCACCCACAAGGCCTACCGGCACATGGGCCTGAAGCCGAAGAACCCGCCGCAGGACCTGTTCGCGGAGGTTCCCGATGTCGGTTGAGCCCCGATTCAGTTGGCCGACACGCATTTACTGGGAAGATACCGACGCAGGTGGCGTGGTCTACCACGCCCGCTACGTGGCCTTCATGGAACGGGCCCGGACCGAATGGATGCGTGCGCTGGGCTACGGCCAGGAGCGCATGCGCGCCGAGCACGGGATGGTCTTCGCGGTGCGCTCGAT
Source organism: Stenotrophomonas sp. INTA L402-1 (assembly GCF_059295135.1). Classification (NCBI taxonomy): domain Bacteria; kingdom Pseudomonadati; phylum Pseudomonadota; class Gammaproteobacteria; order Lysobacterales; family Lysobacteraceae; genus Stenotrophomonas; species Stenotrophomonas sp. INTA L402-1. The sequence goes on along the minus strand of NZ_JCAFWP010000013.1, from coordinate 18,996 downwards.
GCAGATGGATTTCATCAAGCCGGCACGGCTGGATGACACCCTGCAGGTGAGTGCCCGCCTGGTCCAGCTGAAGAAGGCCAGCATGGTCTTCGACCAGCAGATCCTGCGCGACGGCGAGCTGCTGCTGTCGGCGCAGGTCCGCATCGCCGCACTGGAAGCGGCCAGTTTCCGCCCGCGTGGCATGGACGAGGCCGTCCTTGCCGTGCTGCAACCCCACCTCCACCCCGAATCCGAACACTGAGGAACAACGGATGATCGCAACGCTCCTGGCCCTGCAGGCCACGGTCACCGAGGCACTGCCGGCCGATGTCAGCAACGCCGCGACACAGACCCTTGCCCAGGCCACCACCGGCGGCGGCATCAACTACCTCGAACTGATGGCCAAGGCCAGCCTGCCGGTGAAGATCATCGTGCTGCTGCTGCTGGTCGGCTCGTTCGTCAGCTGGGTGATCATTTTCCGCAAGGCCCGCGTGTTCAAGCAGGCCACCCGCGAAGCCGACGAGTTCGAGAACCGCTTCTGGTCCGGTGCGGACCTGGGCAAGCTGTACAGCTCGGCCACCGACCGCAGCCGCAATGTCGGCGGCCTGGAAGCCATCTTCGAAGCCGGCTTCCGCGAGTACACCCGCCTGCGCGACAAGCGCCGCCTGGACGGCCGTGCCCAGCTGGAAGGCGCACAGCGTGCCATGCGCACCACCTACACCCGCGAAGTGGACCAGCTTGAGCGCAACCTGGAACTGCTGGCCAACATCGGCTCGACCGCGCCTTACGTGGGCCTGGTCGGTACCGTGTTCGGCATCATGGTGACCATGCACGACATGATCAGCAGCGGTGCGCAGGCCGGCATCGCCGCCGTCGCGCCGGGCATCTCCGAGGCACTGTTCGCCACCGCCATCGGCCTGTTCGTGGCGATCCCGGCGGTGTGGGCCTACAACCGCTTCACCACGCGCGTGGAGCGCATGTCGGTGCGGTTCGAGACCTTCGCCGAAGAGTTCAGCTCCATCCTGCAGCGCCAGAGCGCTGGCGACGAGTAAGCGCCTGACCCGGGAGTCCAAGCCATGTCCGCTGCCATCGGTCGCCGCAAGCGCCGCAAGCTGAAATCGGAAATCAACGTCGTTCCCTACATCGACGTCATGCTGGTGCTGCTGATCATCTTCATGGTCACCGCACCGCTGCTCACCCTGAGCTTCGACGTCGACCTGCCGCAGTCCAACGCCAAGGCGCTGGAGAGCAAGCAGGATCCGGTGATCGTCTCGGTGCGCCAGGACGGCCAGCTCAGCCTGAAGCTGCCCGACGCCAAGGACCCGACCGCCGTGTCGGCCGAGGAACTGGAAGGCCGTCTGGCCGGCATCGCCGCCCAGGACAAGGGCGTGCGCGTGATCGTCGCCGCCGACCGCGCCGTGGCCTATGAAAAGGTCATTGCTGCGATGGATGTGATCAAGCGCGCCAAGGTAGACAAGGTAGGCCTGGCCACCGATGCACGCTGACGCCCTGCCACCCCCGCATCAGCGCGAACCCGGCTGGGGCCTGCCCCTGGCGCTGGCGTTGCTGGTGCACCTGCTGGTCGCGCTGGTGTTCATCGTGGCCTGGTTCTGGTCGCCCGAGCGCAACACCGATGCCGCCGCCGGCGACCCCTCGGTCGAGGCCAGCCTGGCGCTGTCCGCGTCCGAGGCCTCCGCCGCGCGCCAGGCCCTGCGCCAGTCGGAGAAGCTGGAGGACCTGCCGCCGCCGGTGGCCGAGCCGATCCCGGTGCCGGAAGACACCATCCCGCCGCCGCAGCCGATTCCCGAGCCGCGCCCGCAGGACGCCCCCACGCCGCAGCAGCAACAGGCGCAGGAGCGTGTCGCGCAGCCGGACACCAAGGACCAGGAAGCGGTGAGCGCGCTGGCCATCTCGCAGGAGAAGGCCAAGCAGGAACAGGAAGCCAAGCGCCGCCAGGAACAGATCGACCTGACCGAACGCAAGCGCCAGGAAGAAGCGGAACAGAAGCTGCGCCTGGCCAAGCAGCAGGAAGCGGACGAAAAGAAGAAGCAGGCCGAGCAGGAGCGCGTGGCGGCTGACAAGGCCGAGGCCGAGAAGCAGAAGAAGATCGCCGAGATCCGCGCCCGCCGCGAGCAGGCCGAGAAGGAAGCCAAGCTGGCCGAGCAGAAGCTGCGCCAGGTGGCAGCCGCGCGTAATGCTGCCGGCAGTGCCGCTGCCGGTTCCAGCGGTGCTTCCCAGCCGGCTGCCGGTGGCGGTGGCAATAGCGATGATCTTTCGGCCAAGTACGCGGCCGCGATCCAGGCCAAGGTGCTGTCGCAGTGGGTGCGCCCGGATACGGTGCCGCTCGGCCAGCGTTGCCAGATCACCATCACCCAGATTCCGGGGGGCACGGTGATGCAGGCCAAGGTCAGCCCGAACTGCCCGTACGACGAGGCCGGCAAGCGTTCGATCGAGGCCGCCGTGCTCAACGCGCAGCCGCTGCCGTACCGCGGCTTCGAGTCGGTGTTCGCACGCACGCTCAACTTCACCTTTACTGCCCAGGATCGCTGAGGCGGGCAGGGCAAGGTGGCTCTCGGGTCACCTGCGCCCACGGATGTCGCGCTTGCCTCTGGCGGGCCCGGTTTCAGCCGGGCAGGCTGGGGGCTGCTGTGGAATACCACCCTGCGGGGCGGTGTGGCCGGGGCAGGCGGTGCGATGTTAGCCACGACGTTAACGGTGCGTGAGAGGACGGGCTGGAACTGACCCGGAATTCACGTACCCTTGGTTCATGATTGCGAAGCGGTTCACTCCCGCTTTGTTATCCCTCGTTCCGGTTTCCCCCTATTGAGCGCTCCATGAAAAAGATGCCTCGCTGGCTTGCCGTGTTTGCGGCCCTGTTGCTGCCCTTTGCTGCCGTCGCGCAGCAGAAGGGGCTGGATATCGACATCATCGGCGGCAATGCCTCCGCGCTGCCGATCACCATCGTGCCGATGCCCTACCAGGGTTCGGCGGCTGCACCGCAGACCGACGTCGCCGGCGTGGTCCGCGCCGACCTCGAGCGTTCGGGCCAGTTCCGCACGCTGCCGGAAGCACAGATCGTCGAAAAGCCCGTGCGGGGCGGCGACATCCAGTTCGCCACCTGGCGCGCGCTGAAGCAGAACTACATCGTGGTCGGCCGCGTGCTCGACGCCGGTGCCGGCGCCTACCGTGTCGAGTACGAACTGTTCGACGTACCGAAGGGCGAGCGCCTGCTGGGCCTGGCGATGACCGCCCGTGGCAACGCCATGCGTGACGTCGCCCACCAGATGGCCGACGCCATCTACGAGAAGATCACCGGTGTCCGTGGCGCCTTCTGGACCCGCATCGCCTACGTGACCGCCAGCGGCAAGGGCGACGCCATGCGCTACGCGCTGATGGTGGCCGACTCCGATGGCTACAACCCGCAGACCATCGTGCGTTCGGCCGAGCCGCTGCTGTCGCCGTCGTGGAGCCCGGATGGCAGCAAGCTGGCCTACGTCAGCTTCGAGCGTGGCAATTCGGCCATCTACATCCAGAACATCGGCACCGGTGCGCGTGAGCTGGTCACCAGCTTCCGCGGCATCAACAGCGCCCCGGCGTTCTCGCCGGACGGCCGCAAGCTGGCCCTGACCCTGTCGCGTTCGGGTAACCCGGAAATCTACGTGATGGACCTGGGCAGCAAGCAGCTGACCCAGCTGACCAACCACTTCGCCATCGATACCGAGCCGACCTGGGCACCGGACGGCAGCGCGGTGTACTTCACCTCCGACCGCGGCGGCCGTCCGCAGGTCTACAAGGTCGGTGCGGGCGGCGGCAGCGCCGAGCGCGTGACCTTCCAGGGCAACTACAATGCCAAGCCCTCGGTGTCCTACGATGGCAAGAAGATCGCCGTCGCCCAGGGCTCGGGCAACAGCTACAAGATCGCGATGATGGACAGCTCGCTGGGTTCGCCCCGCTGGAGCACGCTGTCCCCGGGTTCGCTGGATGAATCTCCGAGCTTTGCGCCCAACGCAAGCATGGTGTTGTACGCCGCCCGCGAGGGTGGCCGTGGTGTGCTGTACGCCGTTTCTGCCGATGCGCGCGTGCGCCAGCGGTTGGTTCTGGCTGACGGAGATGTGCGCGAACCGGCATGGTCCCCATACCGTACCCAGCGCTAAAAGAGTGTTAATATTTTCGCTGTCTTGAACCCCTCATCGGCCTAGGAGCCACAAAGGTATCGCCATGAACAAGTCCACCCGCGTTCTGCTTGTTTCCCTGCTGTCTGTGGCCGTCCTGGCCGGTTGCTCGAAGAAGGTGAAGGAAGAGCCGGCAGCCCCGGTTGACACCGGCACCTCGACCACCACCCCGACCGCTCCGTCGACCTCCGGCCTGTACGGCCCGGGCGACCTGGACACCGACGCTTGCCTGCGCCAGCGCGTTGTCTACTTCGACCTGGACAAGGAAGACGTGAAGCCGGAATTCCAGGCCATCATGGCGTGCCACGCCAAGTACCTGCGTGACCGTCCGTCCTCGCGCATCACCCTGCAGGGCCACACCGACGAGCGCGGTTCGCGCGCGTACAACCAGGCCCTGGGCGAGCGTCGTGGCAACGGCGTCAACTCGGCCCTGCAGGCCAACGGTGGCTCGGCTTCGCAGCTGACCGTCGTGTCCTACGGTGAAGAGCGTCCGGTCTGCACCGAGTCGAACGAGTCCTGCTGGTCGCAGAACCGTCGCGTCGAAATCGTCTACACCGCGCAGTAATCCATGCGTATTGGCATCAAACTGATGCTGGTCGTTGCGGCAGCCCTCGTGGCTGCCGCACCGGCGCATGCACAGCGACAGAGCCTGGCCGACCGCGTTGGCGCGATCGAGCAGCAGATGTACAACAACAGTGCCAACCAGGACCTGTTGAACCAGATCAATCAGCTGCGGCAGCAGGTCACCAGCCTGCAGGCCTCGATCGAGCAGTTGCAGCACGACAACGCCCAGCTCAAGCAGTCCGCCCAGGACCAGTACCTGGATCTGGACAGCCGCCTGAACCGGTTGGAAGGGGGCAATGCCGCCCCGGCCCTGCCGCCCGTTCCGGCGAGCGCGCCGAAGGCCGCCCCGGCCCCGGCAAAACCCGCAGCGGCGGCCACTTCCGAGCGGCCGCCTTCCGTCCATGGTGATGCCGGCAGCCTTGCCGCCACCGGCGACGAGCGCGCCTCCTACAACGTCGCCTTCGATTCGCTGAAGGCCGGCAAGTACGATGATTCGGCGCAGCTGTTCCTGAGCTTCCTGCAGCTGTACCCGAACGGCGTCTACGCGCCGAACGCGCTGTACTGGCTGGGCGAGAGCTACTACGCCACCCGCAATTTCCCGATGGCGGAGACCCAGTTCCGTGAACTGCTCTCGCGCTATCCGACCCACGACAAGGCCGCTGGCGGCCTGCTCAAGGTCGGCCTCTCGCAGTATGGCGAGGGCAAGGTCGACCAGGCCCAGCAGACGCTGGAGACCGTCGTGGCGCAGTACCCTGGCTCGGACGCCGCGCGCACCGCGCAGGACCGCCTGCAGTCGATCCGCCTCGGCAAGCAGATTCGCTGATCCGCTGACCGGGCGTACAATACGTGTCCTGTAGAGCCGAGCCCACGCTCGGCTGCTTTCGTTTCCGGACCGGCAAACCCGCCCGGATCCGGTAGAGCCGGGCCATGCCCGGCGGCTTGCATTACCGGCTGGGCCACACCCGACCGGCTGCAGTTGTAGAGCCGAGCCATGCTCGGCTGCTTTCGTTACCGGCCACGGTAGCCCACCCGCCACGTGTCCCACCAAGAAGTCCCCGCCATGACCGCCGTTACCCCGTCCAGCGCCGCCGCCACGCCCAGCGAGATCGTGCAGTCGCCGCTGCCACGCCTGAAGATCACCGAGATCTTCACCTCGCTGCAGGGCGAAGCCGATACCGCCGGCTGGCCGACCGTGTTCGTGCGCCTGACCGGCTGCCCGCTGCGTTGCCAGTACTGCGACACCGCCTATGCCTTCCATGGCGGCACCTGGTGGGACATCGACGACATCGTGGCCGAGGTGCTGGCCCAGGGCGTGCGCCACGTCTGCGTGACCGGTGGCGAGCCGCTGGCACAGAAGCGCTGCCTGGTACTGCTGCAGAAGCTGTGCGACGCCGGCATGGATGTCTCGCTGGAAACCTCCGGTGCGCTGGACGTCAGCGCCGTGGACTCCCGGGTATCGCGCGTGGTCGACATCAAGACCCCGGGTTCGGCCGAAGTGGCGCGCAACCGCTGGGACAACCTGCCGTTGCTGACCGCCCGCGACCAGATCAAGTTCGTCATCTGCAGCCGCGAGGATTACGACTGGGCCAAGTCCCTGTTGGCCGAGCACGATCTGGTGAAGCGTTGCACCGTGTTCTTCTCGCCGAGCAAGGGTGAGATCACCGCGCGCCAGCTGGCCGACTGGATCGTCGAGGACCGGCTGCCGGTGCGCTTCCAGATGCAGTTGCATAAAATCCTGTGGAACGACGAGCCGGGCCGATGAGCCCAGGCAGCGTTCCCTGATGTAGCTCCGGCGCGGGACAGCGTGCTGGCTTTCCCCTCCCAACCGGATGTTTTACCCATGAAGAAGGCAGTCGTGCTTCTCTCCGGCGGCATGGATTCAGCCGCCGTCATCGCCATGGCCCAGGAACAGGGCTTCGCCGTGCATGCCCTGAGCGTGCGCTACGGCCAGCGCCATACCTCCGAACTGGATGCCGCCGCCCGCGTGGCCAAGGCCCAGGGCGTTATCGCGCACAAGACCGTGGACGTGGACCTGCGCAGCATCGGCGGCTCGGCGCTGACCGACGACATCGACGTGCCCGAGGCCGGCGGTGCCGGCATTCCGGTCACCTACGTGCCGGCGCGCAACACCATCATGCTGTCGCTGGCGTTGGGCTGGGCCGAAGTGCTCGGCGCCAACGACATCTTCTGCGGCGTCAACGCCGTGGACTACTCCGGCTACCCGGACTGCCGTCCCGAGTTCGTGGCCGCGTTCCAGGCGCTGGCCAACCTGGCCACCAAGTCGGGCGTGGAAGGCGCGGGCATCAAGGTGCACGCACCGCTGCAGTTCCTCAGCAAGGGCCAGATCGTCAGCGAAGGCGTGCGCCTGGGCGTGGACTTCGGCCTCACCGTGTCCTGCTACAACGCCGACGCCAACGGCGCCGCCTGCGGCAACTGCGATGCCTGCCGCCTGCGCGCGCAGGGCTTTGCCGAAGCCGGCGTCGCCGACCCGACGCTGTACGCCTGACCGCGCAATCACTCTCTCGGTGGGTGCGAACCGTTGGTTCGCACTCCTTGGCCTACAGCTGCCGCAACCACCCCGACGCGTCAATAAACGCCCGCACCGCCTCCGGATCGGCATAGTCCAGTTCGATCATCCGTGCGATCGCCGCCTTCTCATCGGCCTGCTGCCGCATGTACCCCTGCGCGATGCGATACCCGGCGTAATAGCCCACATCACTGACCCCGAACGGATTGCGGGCGCTGTTGTAGAGCCAGTTGTCGAGATTTTCCCCGTTCATCTCAGCAATGAAGCGCGTGCGGATTTCCGCTTCGTGTGTTGCGCCGTAGTCGTAGAAGGGTAATGCTGGCCGGCGCCCGCTCAGCCGCTCCGCCACATACTCGGCCACACCCTCGCGCACTGCATACTGGGCCAGGCTGCCGGTGGTCTCGCGCTGCTGGGTATGTACGTACTCGTGCAGGTTGTTCTGCGCGTTGCTCGCCCCCGGACGGCTGTCGTAGAAGATCCGCAGGCGGCTGCGCATCGGCTCCGGCAGCTCGCTCACGTCCACGCGCTCATCGCCCAGCGCCATCTCCGCTCCGATCAGCACCTTGTCACCCAGTGTGGTGCCGCCGGTACGCAGAACACCGACCGCATAGGTGATGGTGGCGGGGCGCAGGGCGGGGTAGAGCGTCCGGAAGGCGGTCAGGTCCCGTTCCAGTGTGGCGCTGGCCTGCTGCGCGTTGGCGGTCAATGGCCGTACCGACGTCCAGAAGCGCGGCCACGTACGCATGGCCGTGGCGTATTCGCGGGCGGTGTAGTTGCGCACCTGCATCAGCGCATGCAGGCCGGGGCTGCCTGGATCGATGTAGCGCTCCTGCACCAGTGCGACCTGGCGTTCAACGTCGGGCTCGGTGCGCACGGCGTCATAGGTAGCCCAGAAGCGGCCGATATCATCAGTGACGACCTGGGGCGGGGCGGCCAGTGCTGCGCAGGGCACCAGCAGGGCGGCAATGAGGCAGAAGGGCAGGCGCATCCGTGGCTCCGGGGAAGGATCACAGATGGGATGCGACGGAGGCCCGGAAGGTTTAAGCCGGCGGCCCAGATCGGGGTAGTGCCGGCCGCTGGCCGGCAACCTCGACGCACCAGGGTTTCACCCGGCCCGGCAAAGTAGGGTAGAATGCCCACCCCGCCGAAAGGCTGGGGCAGTGCAATGGGCCGTTAGCTCAGTCGGTAGAGCAGAAGACTTTTAATCTTTTGGTCGAAGGTTCGAATCCTTCACGGCCCACCATTGCATCCAATGACCCACGTCATTCAGAAAGGCACCGCAATGCGGTGCCTTTTTTGTGGCGCTCGTCCAGGGCAACTACTTCGTCCGCGCATTCTTCGCTTTAGCCGCCGCCGCGTCGGCAGCCTCCTGTGCGGCCGTTGCTGCCGCATTCGCGGAACGAACCGCCTCCACTTGAGCCGCCTCAAAGTCGGCTCGGCGCTGGGCGCTGATTCGGCGTTCCAGTTCTGCCGATGCGACGTAGCTTTCCGGATGCTTCGAGGCGCAGGCCTGCTGCAGTAGCGGGATCGCGCGGTCGGACAATCCCGGTTGAAGGTGGGCGAGCAGGCAGTCCGCATACGCTGCGGATGCTGCGGGAATGCTGCTGGCCTGCGGTGAGCCGGCAGCAAGGGTGATGGCGATCAATACACTCAACATGGGAACCTCCTTGTGAATATGAGCCTGGCGGTGACCAGTCCGTGAGCCAAGGTGCGCGTTGCATGACCATCACCGACTCCATGGTGCTCCAGTTCCAGTAGATCGGCAAAGTGCCGCGAACGACAATGTCTCCGGCGGTCTATGCTCAGCGCTTTCCTGGAATGGACCACCCCATGCGTCTGATCGTGCTGTCGCTGTTGTTGTCCGCCATCTCCGCCGCACCCTTGATGGCCGCCGAGCCGGCGCCGTCTGCACAGGCCGCCCCCGCGACCCCGCTGGTCATCGGCGAGACCTTTACCATCGAGTCGAAGGCGCTGGGCGAAACCCGCCGCATCAATGTCTACCGCCCGCAGCCGTGGGGGCTGGACCCGAAGGCACCATTGCCGGTGCTGTACATGGCCGATGGCGGCATCGGCGAGGACTTCCTGCATGTGGCCGGGCTGGTGCAGGTGCTGAGCGGAAACGGCAGCATGCGTCCGTTCCTGCTGGTAGGCATCGAGAACACCGAGCGCCGCCGCGACATGACGGGCCCCAGCAGCGACCCGCAAGACCAGAAGATCGCGCCCCGCATCGGCGGTTCAGCGGCCTACCGCAGCTTCCTGCGCGATGAACTGATGCCGCAGGTGCGCCAACGCTACCCGACCACCGACGAGCGCGCGCTGATCGGCGAGTCGTTGGCTGGACTGTTCGTGGTCGAGACGTTGCTGCAGGAGCCGACACTGTTCAACAGCTACATCGCGCTGGACCCCAGCCTGTGGTGGAATCGGGGCACGATGTTGGCCGCTGCGGCCAAGCAGTTGCCGGCGGTGACGCGTGCGCAGCCGCGCGTGTTCCTGGCCAGCAGTGGGCAGCCGGAGCTGGCTGCGTCCGCCGCGCAGTTGGCCACGCTGCTGCAGCAGGCGTCGCCGTCGCCGCTGGTGAAGTACCTGCCGCTGCCGGAGGAAACCCACGCCACGATCTATCACCCAGCCGCCTTGCAGGCGCTGCGCACGCTGTTCCCGGCACCGCCGCCGGCGTCGCCCTGATCCGGCGTGGCACTGCACCGCACGACGTGTGAGGATGCGGTAGCGGCGCCACCTGGGGGCGCCGCCCGCAACGGGAGAGCGTGGATGCAGCGTGTGCGTGGATGGAGTGTGGCGGCCTGCCTGGCCGTGAGTGGCTGTGCGATGTCGGTGGCACCACCGGCAACGCAGAGTGACGCGAAGGAAAGCGCGGCAACGGCGGTGCCGGGCGTAGTGCTGCCGGATACCGAAGCGCTGCGCGTACATGACCCGGTGGGGCGCGACTACCCGATCTGGGTGGCGCTGCCGGCCGACTATGCGGCGCATCCGGAAAAGCACTATCCGGTGCTGTACGTGACCGATGCGCTGTACAGCTTCCCGCTGGTGCGCAGCGTGCGCAATCTGGTGGGGCAGCAGGGCGTCAACATCGAGAATTTCATCCTGGTCGGTTTGCCGCCGCAGGAAGGCCTGACTTCAAAGCAGAGCCGCTCGCGCGACTACACGCCCAGCAATCCGGCGCGCACGGTCGATGGCTATTACAGTGATGACGTCACCTACGGCGGTGCCGCGCACTACCGCGATTTCCTGGCCGCACAGGTGCTGCCGATGGTCGATGCGCGTTATCGCACCGATCCCGCCCGGCGCATGTTCGCTGGTCATTCCTATGGCGCGCTGTTCGGTGCCTATGTGCTGACCACACAACCGGACATGTTCAGCACCTACATCCTGTCCAGTCCTTCGCTGTGGTTCGACCAGCTTCTGCTGCCGCGCATGCAGGATGGCGCCGTCATCCCTGCGCAACCTACGCGCGTGCTGCTGTCGGTGGGTAGCTACGAGACGGACAAGCCAGGGCCACGTTATTCCACCGGCAACGACATGCTGAGGCAGACCGCGGACTTCACTGCCCAGCTGAAGCGCACGGGGCGCAAGTTGAAGGTGGACAACGTGGTGATTGACGGCGAGGACCATCTCACGGTCTACCCGCGGGTGATCACTCGCGCACTGCTGGAGGTGATGCCGGGTGAAGGGCCGTACACCGGCGGTTGATGGGGGGCTGCATCCACGCATGGCGTGGATCTACCGGTGGTGTTGACGTGGATCCATGCCGAAGAGAAGCGGAATCAGTAGATCTACGCCAGGCGTGGATGATTGCCTCAGGCCGCGCTGGCCTGCGGCGGCGGTATCAGCGTGGCATCCGCTGCGTGCCGGAAGCACAGCCGGATGGCATCGAGCAGCTCGCTCATGCTGTACGGCTTGGGCAGGAAGTGGATGCCGGCGCGCAGCTGCGGCAGCACGCGGTGCTGGTCCATGCCGGAGGTGACCAGGATCGGCAGCTGTGGCAGGTGCTCACGCACGCGGTTGGCGGTTTCGATGCCGCTGATGCCGCCCAGGCAGACGTCGGTGAACAGCAGGTCGAACGGTTCACCGGCGTTGAGCAGGCCCAGCGCGGCCTCGGCGCTGCTGACAGCGGTGACCTGGCAGGCCTGGCTTTCCAGGGCGAGACGACTGAGTTCCTGGGTTTCCTCGGCGTCCTCGATCAGCAGGACGCGCGGTTCCACAAAGCGCTTGGACAGCAACATGACGCGGCAACTCCGGACAACAGGGGGAGCGAAAGGCGCGCAAGTATGCGCAAGCCAGTAGTGATCCCGGCGTGCACGGCAAGCTAAGTGGGCGTTACAGCTGTCCGCGCCGTTGGCGGCGCACGTACCAGGCCAGGATTGCGACCGCGAGCAGGGCGGTGCCGATGCGCAGGCTGGTGGTCTGCCAGCCGAGCGCGACGGCGTCATCAAGGCTGAACACATTCCAGGCCAGGTTCATCGAAACGTGCAGGACCAGGCCGCACCACAGGGTGTCACCGTCGAGGTGGTCGAGCCAGGCGAAGATGAAGCCGCCGAGAGCGATCACCGCGCCGACGAACAGCGCGATGCCGCCACCGTCGAACCCACCGAAGCCCAGCCAGTGCACCATGCCGAACAGCAGCGCCTGCGGCAGCGCGAGCAGCGGCCACGGACCACGCACGATCTTCACCAGCAGCACGAAGCCCAGGCCGCGGAACAGCACTTCCTCGGCCAGTGGGAACAGCACGGCCAGCATCGTGGCGTCGAGCGCGGTCAGCGCCGTGTTCGGGGTACCGAGCAGCGCCAGGCCCAGCCAGCAGGGGAGGCTGGCCAGCAGCACCCACAATGGGCCGGCCCAGCCGTTGCCGCGCAGCCCAAGGTTGGCCAACAGGCCCGTGCCACGGGGCCGCAGCAGCGCGGCCAGCAGCAGCGCCACCAGCACTGCCAGTGCGTTGTCCAGCAGGCTGCCGCCGTAGGGTATGGGCAGGGCGGGAATCGGAGTCCCTGCGGCCGCAGCGATATCGCGCAGATTCAGGCCCAGGCCAACGCCCAGCAGGACCAGCAGCAGGCGCGCGGCGTTGGGCAGGCGGGACAACGCGGTCATGTACGCACTCCCTGCGGAACAGGGGCTCAGTGTGTGCGACTGCTGCCGCATCGGCGCGCGTCGGAAGTCCCTGTGCCATCGGTCATGCGTTGCCGCACAGTCATCACCGCACAGGTACAGTCGATGCAGGACCGACAGGAGCAATGCCGATGCTGTGCCCCGTGTGCAAGACCCAGACCCTGCAGATGGCCGAACGCCATGGCATCGAGATCGACTACTGCCCCGGCTGCCGGGGCGTGTGGCTGGATCGTGGTGAACTGGACAAGATCATCGAGCGTGCCGGTGCCGGTGCCGGTGCGGCCGTGCCGCCGCCCGCGCCTGTACAGCAGCATCCGGCATCCTCTCCGCCGCCGGTGATGCACCGTGATACCCGCCACTTGGGCCAGCGCTACGAGGACAATCGGGGCCACGGATACAAGAAAAAGAAGAAGGACAGCTTCCTGTCGGAACTGTTCGACTTCTAGGCGCTTCGCGCTTTGTAGAGTCGAGCCATGCTCGACTGGCTGTTGCCGCCAAGAGTCGAACATGGCTCGACTCTACAGGTTAGGTGCAGTCGAGCATGGCTCGACTCTACATGGAGCGCGTGATCACGGCCGCCGCAGGATGAACTCGCGGTCGTGGGTGTCGCCGACGATGAAGTCGTACTCGCCAACCTTGCTGCAGCCGTAACGCGCATAGAAGCGCTGTGCGCCGAAATTCTCTTCCCACACGCCCACCCACAGGGTGCGGCGCTGCGGCTGGTCCAGCCAGGCCATGAACGCGTCCATCATGCGTGCACCATGGCCGCCGTTCTGGTGTGCGGCCAGGATGTAGAACCGCTTCAGTTCGATGTCGCCGTCGCGTGCATCCGTGTGCGGCAGGGTGTTGGCACCGGCGGCCAGATAGCCGACCACGGCGTCACCGTCCATCAACAGCCAGATGGCACTGCGTGGGTCAGATAGTTCGATGCGCTGCGGCTCGCTGCTGTAGTGCGCCTGCAGGAAATCGTGCAGCTCCTGCGGCGGATAGGAATCGCCCCAGGTTTCGTTGTAGGTGGCAATCGCGATGGCCGACAGCGCGTCGACGTCGGCAAGGGTGGCGCGGCGGATCTGCAACGACATGGCGGTGCCTGCATTGGAACGTGGCGCAGTGTAGCCGGCCCCGGCGGCTGCCGGGGCTGGCCATTGCTCACGAACTGCTGCTCAGAACCACATGCGCACGCCGGCCACCCAGCGTGTGTCGCGTGCGTGGTCACCGGCGTAGTCGGCGGTGTCACCAAACGTGCGTTCGTGGCTGATGCCGATGTAGGGCGCGAAGCGGCGGCTGAACTCATAGCGCAGTCGCAGCCCGGCTTCGACCTTGTTCAGGCCACGGCCGATGCCGTACTCCTTTTCGTCCTTGGCCGCGACGGTGGCTTCCAGCAGCGGCTGCAGAATCAGGCGGTTGGTCAGCAGCACGTCGTACTCGACCTCGGCCTTGGCCAGTACCTGGCCACCGGAGCCCATGTACAGCGTGGCTGAGCTCTCGAACTTGTACGGCGCCAGACCCTGGATGCCGATCGCCGCCCAGGTGCGTGAATCGGCGGGGCGGAAATCCTGGCGCACGCCGACCAGCACGTCCCACCAGGGCGACACGCTGCGGCCATACAGCGCTTCCAGCGACGATGATTCGGTGCGGCCACGACTACGCTCGCCATCGGTGCGCAGCCACAGGCGGTTGATGTTGCCGCCGATCCAACCGGTGGCCTCCCAGGCCTGGCCGTTGCTGCTCTTGCCATCCCAGTGTTCAAGACGGTCGATCAGCAGCAGGCTGTTGATCTCCGGTGCGTGCTCCATCGCACCATGGGCAATCGGCGGGAATGCGGCGGCACGGTCGGCATCGGTCGGCACCGGGATGGGTTCGCGCGGTTCGGTCGGTGCAGGCGATCCGTGGCCCATCGCGGCGTGGTCCATCGTGGAATGATCCATCGTGGAATGGTCCATCGTCGCCGGCTGCCTCGCGCCATGATCCATCTTCGAGTGATCCATGGCTGAGTGGTCCATCGCGCCCGAATCCATCTTCGAATGATCCATCTTCGAATGATCGACAGGTTCGACCGGCGTCTTCGCGGTTTTCGCGGGCGGATCCATCGCGGCCATGTCATGACCAGCGTGCGACTGCGCGAACACCGGCAATGCAGCGGCCAGGCCCAGGGCCAGCAGGCTGGGGGAAAGCAGTGAGCGGCTCATTCTTCGATCCTCACTTCGCGCATCATGCCCGCTTCCATGTGGTACAGCAGATGGCAGTGGTAGGCCCAGCGGCCGAGTGCATCGGCGCGCACGCGATAGCTGCGGCGGGTGCCCGGCGGCATGTCGATGGTGTGCTTGCGCAGCTGGAACTCGCCCTGTGCGTTTTCCAGATCGCTCCACACGCCGTGCAGATGGATCGGGTGCTGCATCATGGTGTCGTTGACCAGCACGATGCGCATGCGCTCGCCGTAGTTCAGCCGCAGTGGTTCGGCGCTGGCGAACGGGATGCCATCGAACGACCAGGAGAACTTCTCCATGTGTCCGGTCAGGTGCAGTTCGATCTCGCGGCTCGGCTCGCGGCCATCCGGGTCTTCGAACAGGCTGCGCATCGCGCCGTAGGTCAGCACCTGGCGGCCGTTGTCGCGCAGGCCGATGCCGGGGTCGTCCAGCTTCGGTTCGGAGGCCGAGCTCTGCATGTCCACCAGCGGGTTGTTGCGTTCGCTGGCAGGGTGCTTCGGTGCCTTGCTGGCGGCATCGCCGCCGCCGTGCGCGCCGTGGCCCATGCTGGCGCCGCAGCCACCTTCCATGCTTTTCATCGCGGCCATGTCGTGACCGCCGTGGCCACCACTGCCCATGTCGTGACCCATGTCGCTCATCGTCAGCAACGGACGTGGGTCGCGCGCGGGAATCGGTGCCTGCAGGCCATGGCGAACCGCCAGTGTTCCGGCGGCGTAGCCGGTGCGGCCCATGTCCTGGCAGAAGATCGTGTAGGCATCCTGGCCGCTCGGTTCGACGATCACATCGTAGGTTTCGGCCGGGGCGATGCGGAATTCGTCGATGCTCACCGGGTGGATGTACTGGCCGTCGGCAGCGACCACGGTCATCTTCAGGCCAGGAATGCGTACGTCGAAGTAGGTCATCGACCCGCCATTGATGAAGCGCAGCAGCACCTTCTCGCCGCTGCGGAACAGGCCGGTCCAGTTGCCGGCCGGGGCGGTGCCGTTCATCAGGTAGGTATAGGTGTGCGCGTTGATATCGGAGATATCGGTGGGCGTCATCCGCATCCGGCCCCACATGCCACGATCGGACAGCGCCGCCGACCAGCCGTCGCGTTTCGCGTCGCGCAGGAAGTCGGGCAGGGTGCGCTTGTAGTAGTTGTCGTGCTCGGCCAGCTTCTTCATGCGGCGGAACAGCGCGCCCGGGTCCATGTCGGTCCAGTCCGACAGCATGATCACGTGCTCGCGGTCGTGGTGGTACGGCGCCGGTTCGGCCGGGTCGATGATCAGCGCGCCGTACAGACCAGCCTGCTCCTGGAACATGGAGTGGCTGTGGTACCAGTAGGTGCCCGACTGCTTCAGCTCGAAGTGGTAGTGGTAGGTCTCGCCGGGGCCGATGCCGTTGAAGCTCAGGCCGGGCACGCCGTCCATGTTGGCGGGCAGCAGGATGCCGTGCCAGTGGATCGAGGTCGGGTGGCGCTCCAGCGTGTTGCGCACGAACAGGTCGACGGTCTGGCCTTCGCGCCAGCGCAGGATCGGTGCCGGCAGCGAGCCGTTGACGGTGATCGCCGGGCGGGTGCGGCCGGTGAAATTGGCGAGCGATTCGCCGATGGCCAGTTCGATGCGGGTGTCGCTGAGCACGGCGGGGGCGCCGGCCAGCCGTGGGGCGGCCGTGGCGGCGGCGAGCGCGCGCTGCGGCACGCCGACAGCGGCGATGCCGGCAACCACGCCGCCGGCGGCCAGGCCCTGCACGAACAGGCGGCGCGACGGCATGGGCACAGCGCCCGGACCGGGGGGAATGCGGGTATTCATGATGGTGACTCCAGACACGTAAAGACGCCGGCAGGCGGCCGGCTGCGGTGCGCAGGGCGCACGGTGCGTGTGGAATCAGCCGATGGGAGGACGCGAAATCGGCGGCAGCGGCGGCGCCGGACGGCCAGTGGCCGGCATCGGCTGCGGGGCCAGCGATAACGTCGGACCGGCCATGAACGGCAACGGCTGCACCACCAGCAGCGGGTGCTGGGCGCAGCTGCGCACGCAGTCCTTGATCTGGCAGTGGGCGTCGTGGGGCGGGGCCTTGGCCTGTGGGGCCGGGTCGGCCTGCATGCCGGCGTGGTGGTGGCAGTCGGCGGTGCCGCCATCAACGGCAGCTGCTGCGGCGTGGGCCATCCGGCCCATTTCCTCATGACCACTGGCCATGGCCGCGTTCAGCCCGTTGAGCAACAGGCTGAGCATGAGCACGACACGGAGCAGGGTCGAGGCCAGGGACATGGCGCTAATCTAGCTGCAAGTGATTGCGGATGCACTTCCGGCTGAATGGCCGGTTCAAGGTTGGAGCAGCACCAATGTAGAGCCGCTATCCTTCTTCGCGCACGATCTCGACCAGGCGCGGGCCGTAGCGGCTCAGCTTGGTGCCGCCGATGCCGCCGACCCGGGCCAGTTCGTCCAGGCTGGTCGGGCGCTGTTCGGCGATGTTGCGCAGAGTGCTGTCGTGGAAGATCACGAAGGCCGGCACATTCTGTTCGCGGGCCAGTTCGGCACGCAGGCCGCGCAGCGCGTTGAACAGCGCCAGATCCTGCGGCAGCACCGACAGGCCGGTGCGCTGCGCGCTGCGCTCGCGCCCGCTGGTGCTGCTGGCCGGGTCGCGGCGCATGCTGATCTGGCGGCGGCCGGTCAGCACGTCGCGGCTTGCATCGGTCAGGCGCAGGCCACCGTGGCCCTCGCTGTCCACTTCCAGCAGGCTGGCGGCGACCAGCTGGCGGAACACGCTGCGCCAGGTGCGCGCGTCGAGGTCGCGGCCGATCGCGTAGGTGCTGAGCTTGTCGTGGCCCTGCTGCTTCACCTTTTCGTTCTCGCTGCCGCGCAGGACATCGATCAGGTGGCCGACGCCGAAACGCTGGCCGCTGCGATAGACACAGCTCAGCGCCTTCTGCGCCGGGATGGTCGCGTCCCAGGAGGCGGGCGGGGTCAGGCAGTTGTCGCAGTTGCCGCAGGGCTGGGGATAGGTCTCGCCGAAACCGGCCAGCAGCACCTGGCGGCGGCACTGCATGGATTCGCAGTAGCCCAGCAGGTGGTCCAGCTTGGACCGCTCCAGCTGCTTGCGCTCTTCGCCGGCTTCGGACTGCTCGATCATCTGCTTGAGCAGCACCACGTCACCCAGGCCGTAGCACAGCCAGGCCTCGGCGGCCTCGCCATCACGGCCGGCGCGGCCGGTTTCCTGGTAGTAGCCTTCCATCGACTTGGGCAGGTCGGTATGCGCGACGAAACGCACGTCCGGCTTGTCGATGCCCATGCCGAAGGCGATGGTGGCGCACATCACGATACCGTCCTCGCGCAGGAAGCGGCGCTGGTTGTTCGCGCGTACTTCCGGTGGCAGGCCGGCATGGTAGGGCAGGGCGTTGAAGCCCTGGCCGCAGAGGAATTCGGCGGTCTCTTCGACCTTGCGCCGCGACATGCAGTAGACGATGCCGGCCTCGCCGCGGTGGCCGCGCAGGAAATCGGTCAGCTGCTTGCGGGCGTTGTCCTTCTGCACCACGGTGTAGCGGATGTTGGGGCGGTCGAAGGAGCTGACGAAGTGGCGTGCTTCCTGCAGGTCCAGCCGCTCGGCGATCTCGCGCTGGGTCGGCGGATCGGCGGTGGCGGTGAGCGCGATCCGCGGGATCTGTGGCCAACGCTCGTGCAGCACGGTCAGCTGGCGGTACTCGGGGCGGAAATCATGGCCCCACTGCGACACGCAGTGTGCTTCGTCGATGGCGAACAGGGCGATCTGGCTGCGCGACAGCAGTGACAGGAAGCGGCCGGTCAGCAGCCGCTCGGGAGCGACATAGAGCATGTCCAGCTCGCCGGCGAGCAGTTCGCGCTCGACGCGCCCGGCGGTCTCGGCATCCAGGGTGGAATTCAGGTACTCGGCACGCACGCCGAGCTGGCGCAGGGCTTCGACCTGATCCTGCATCAGCGCGATCAGCGGCGAGATGACGATGCCACAACCGTCACGCAGCAGGGCCGGCACCTGGTAGCAGAGCGACTTGCCGCCGCCGGTGGGCATCAGCACCAGGGCATCATGACCGGCAGCCACATGCTCCACGATGTCCTGCTGGGGACCACGGAAATCGTCGTAACCAAAGACGCGTTGGAGCAGGTCGTGCGCGGGACGGGAAGCCATCCGGCTAGTTTACCCCGGCGGGGGTTCGGCAGGGCTGCGCCCTGCACCTGCTACAAGCTAGAGCAACGTCAAAGGCAACAGCCGGCTCTGGGGTGATCCGTGGGTTGGCGGGGCGGTGTCGGATTGCG
This sequence comes from Stenotrophomonas sp. INTA L402-1, assembly GCF_059295135.1. Taxonomy (NCBI): domain Bacteria; kingdom Pseudomonadati; phylum Pseudomonadota; class Gammaproteobacteria; order Lysobacterales; family Lysobacteraceae; genus Stenotrophomonas; species Stenotrophomonas sp. INTA L402-1. The sequence continues at coordinate 161 of NZ_JCAFWP010000013.1, read as the reverse complement.
GGGACGCCGCAAGTACGTCCCTGTAGGCTTGGCAGCCGCATCCATGCGGCTGACACCCCCCCAAACCACACCCCCCCCCCCTCGACCCGTTGACGGGGCAGGGGGGGGCCAAAAACCCCACAGGGGCTTCAAAAATTAAGCTAAAGACAAAACAAAAAAGG